>JAWXCP010000213.1:0-8315 GCA_034408685.1 Hyphomicrobium aestuarii
AGCTCGATCGGTCGTTCTATACGCTCGACGGCCGGAAAATCGACCTCAAAAGCGCGACTGGCGGAACGGCCGAGGTCAAGCAGAACGACCGCATGGTGGTGGTCGTCTCGATGACCGGCCAGGACAAGGGCGGCCGCGTTCTGCTGGTCGACCGCCTCCCGGCTGGGCTCGAGATCGAAAACCCGCGCCTCGTCGACGGCGGCGATACCAAGGGCTTGGCTTGGCTCAAGGCCCTGACAGCGAACACGCCACGGCCTCAGCATACCGAGTTCCGAGACGACCGGTTTGTTGCCGCGTTCAACTATCTGCCGAAGTCGCTGCAAAACCGCGGTGCCGATAACGACGGGAATGGCGACGGCGAGGACAGCGAAACGGCAGCGGACGGGGACGGCGAGGGCGCATCAGGCGGCGAGGGCGAATCCGCCACTGTCGCTGGTCCAGCTCCAGCTTTGCCAAAGCCCGCCGACGGTAACCCGGCTGCGACCGTCGCTTACATCGTTCGAGCCGTGACGCCAGGGACGTACGTTCATCCGGCCGCGACGGTCGAGGACATGTACCGGCCCGAGCGTCACGCCCGGACATCCTCTGGCCAGTTGACGGTGAAATAAATGAGGCGGGCGGCTGTAAAATGGTTGCGGCCGTGTGCGCGGTTGGCGTTCCACACCGGGCTCGCCATCAGCGCGGCAGGCGCCGTCGCGCTCCACGCGGCGGTGACGCTTGGGCCACCGCTGCCGACGGACCGGGCGGGCGAAGTGTCCGTCACGGTCCTCGACCGGAAGGACGCATTGCTGCGCGCGTTCACGACGGCATCGGGCCATTGGCGGTTGCCCGTCGAGCCCGAAGACGTTGATGCGCGATACCTGCGGATGCTGACGGCGTTCGAGGACCGGCGATTTTGGCAACACGGAGGGGCTGACCCGATGGCGTTCGCCCGCGCCGGGGTGCAGCTCGTTCGCCATGGCCGGATGGTTTCAGGCGCGTCGACGCTGACGATGCAGACCGCGCGGCTACTGCGCGGGCCGACGGCGAAGTCGATGGCTGGCAAGCTGCAACAGACGATCGACGCGCTGGCCCTCGAACGGGTGATGACCAAGCGCGCTATTCTCTCCCACTATCTGCGCTTGGCGCCGTACGGCGGCAACATGGAGGGCGTGCGTGCGGCCTCGATCGCCTACTTTGGCAAAGAGCCACGGCGGCTGTCGCCGGGCGAAGCCGCGCTGCTGGTTGCCATTCCGCAGTCACCAGAAGCGCGACGTCCGGACCGTTTTCCAGACGCGGCGCGCCGGGCGCGGGACCGCGTCCTCGATACGGCGCTGAGCGCTGGCGTTATCACGGCTGCCGAACATGCCCGCGCTAAGTCGGAAGCGGTGCCGCGTGTGCGCCGCGAATTCCCCAAGCTTGCGCCGCATCTCGCAGAAGCCGAGATCGCGCAGGCTCCGCTGGCAGGTGTCCACCGGACGTCACTTGATCGCGAACTGCAGGCTTCGCTCGAAATTCTGGCCCGCGACCATGCCAAGGCGCTCGGCGAGAAATTGTCGGCGGCAATCGTGGTGGCCGATCATCGCACGGGCGAGATTTTGGCCCGCGTCGGGTCGGCTGGCTATCTGGATAGCAGCCGGTGGGGAGCGGTCGATATGGCCGCCGCCGTCCGCTCACCGGGCTCGACTCTGAAGCCCCTGATCTACGGGCTCGGCTTCGATGCTGGCGTTATTCATCCAGAATCACTCATCGAGGACCGGCCGGTGCGGTTCGGCAGCTATGCGCCGAAGAACTTCGACGAGGACTTCCATGGCACCGTGACCATCCGCGATGCACTGGCGCAATCGCTCAACATCCCGGCGGTGAAAGTGCTGTCTGCGGTCGGGCCGGGGCGGCTCTTTTCGCGGCTCAAGCGGGCCGGGGCAGAACCGGTGTTGGCGGCTGCAACCGAGCCGACCGTTGCAATCGCGCTCGGTGGCATCGGGCTCAAGCTCGACGAACTGGCCGCGATCTACGCTGGCCTCGCCCGAGGCGGGGAGCCGATCGCGCTTAGCCACCGCCGAGCGACAAGCCCTCGCGGACCACGATTGCACCATCTGGCAACCGACCGCGCCCGGTTTGCTCGCCGCATCCTGTCGCCGGTGGCCGCGTGGTACGTCACGGATATTCTCAAAGACGCGCCACCGCCCGAACACGCCATCGCGGGGCGCATCGCTTACAAAACCGGCACGTCCTACGGCTACCGTGATGCCTACGCGATCGGTTACGACGGCGCGCACGTGATCGCCGTTTGGATCGGCCGCCCGGACAGCGCGGCGACTGCAGGGCTATCGGGCCGGATCGCCGCTGCACCGTTGCTGTTCGACGCATTCGGCCGCCTTGGCTCCACCCGCGTGCCCCTTAAAGGATCGCCCGCTGGCGCTATCGTGGTCTCGTCCGGGGTAGACTTGCCACCGCCGCTGAAGCGATTTCGCGAGCCGGGCCAGGACATGGCCTACGACGCCGCGCATGCCACCGGGCCGGCTGGCGCGGCCGCATTTGTGGCGACAGCCCCGGTGATCGCCTTTCCACCCGATCGTAGCGAGGTCGAGATCGCCGACGCGGCCGATGATGCGATCGTGCTCAAGGCCGATGGTGGCGCGCTGCCGCTGACGTGGCTCGTCGACAACCAGCCGATCGCATCCGAGCCGCATCGCCGCGATGTCGAATGGCGACCGAGCGGGCAGGGCTTTGCCAATGTTTCGGTGATCGATGCGGCTGGCAAAGGCGACCGGGTGATGGTCCGGGTCCGCTAGACGGGTCTGCACCTGGACCCGCCATGACCCGTAATTTACCAGCCGGTTGGCCACGAGGGGCCATCGTTCCATCGTTCATTCCCTCTGTTCAACGCGATCGCTCGCGACTACATCTCCGCTCTTGCCCTGCGATTGCTGGGCTATCGGGAGACATGACATGGTTGCGACAAGCGAATGGCGAGATGCCTATGCCCCTGACATCGCAACGTTCGAGACGCTTGCGCGCCAAGCCTGGCAGCGGCTGCCCGGGAGTTTCCGGGAGCTGTGCGAAGACGTTGTCATCCGCGTCGAAGATTTTGCCGAGGACGATGTTCTCGACGAGCTCGAGCTGGAGAGCCCGTATGATCTGATGGGTCTCTATCAGGGTGTCTCGCGACCTGAGAAAAGCGTCTCAGACGGCGCGCCTCGTGGTCCTGATCTCGTGGTGCTCTATCGCCGGGCGATCCTCGACGAGTGGGCCAACGGCGATGACACGCTCGGCGAGATAATTGCCCACGTGTTGATCCACGAGGTCGGTCACCATTTCGGTTTCTCCGACGAGGATATGGAGCGCATCGAGACCAATGGGCGCCGGTGACGGTGACTTTTCCGTAACCCAACGGCCACACTGCGGTTCCGGTGTCGCCGCTGCGGGTACGCCGCAGTTGCTGGCAGCGACCGGCGAGCCGATAACCCAAGATGATACGATCAGAACGCGTGCGCTCTGCGCCGACGCGTGAGACGCTTTCGCCTTGGCCCTCGGGCCGACATTCGGCGAGTATTTGGTGTTGTGGGAGCCGACATGCGTCCGTGGAACTTTGGCCTTCGTCGTTTGTCTTGTGCAGTTGCGGGCATTGCGGCCGCGCTACCGGCGCTGATCCTAACGCCTGCGGCGCGCGCCGATGATTTCGGCTTCGACCAGCTTGCCAAGGTGATCTTTGCCTCTACCAGCGGGGCGCCGGCGATGATCCCGTTCATCGAGCGGCCGACGATCCCGGAACTTGGCTTCGACGGGCCGCCCAACGCGTTCGGTTATCTCGGGTCGGTGTCGAACCCCAAAATCGCCTACTCCAAAAAGGGCAGCACGAGTTATTTCCGGGCGGAGACCGACAACAAGTGCAACCCCGATAGTTTCGCGTTCCCGCCGGGGCAGGGCGGCTTGCAGAAGATCTCCTATTCGACGCTTTTCAAGTTTGAAGTCAACGCGGGTGAAGTGACGTTCAAGAACATTGCTAAGGGTGACACGGTCTTCTCGCTCAACGCTCTCCAAGCGCGCATCTTGCGTCGCGTCGCCGTGACAATCACCGACCTGCGCGAATACACACTCGATTACAGGCTCTTGAAGCGGCGCATTGCGCAGGTCGCAGCCGAGCCCGAGTGCACGGATTTCCGCTGGGCGTTGACCAAGGTGTTCGAGGGCAAAGTCGCCGTAACCTACTATTTCGAGGCGGGCGCCAGCGCCTCGGCCCAACTCGACATTGCCAACACGATCAACGCTAAACTTGGACTCGCCGTGCTCGGGCAGAGCGGCTCCGAGGTTGAACCGAACACGCTCCAATTTGTGAGCGAGCCGCGCATGTTTGCGGCGCGGTTCCGCCCTGTCTCGGACTTCGTCGGTGTATCGCGGATCGCGCGTCGATAACGGTGTCAGCCGAGGGACGTTGCCAGATCGCGCAACAAACCAAGGCGAATGTGGTAGGGGAGGGAGCGGGTGGCGAGGATGAGCGGGCCAGCACGATTAGCGGGCCGCGTTCTCGCCACGGGTCGTCGCAATCAAATTGCGGTGGCAGCGTTTGCAATCGTGACGGCATTATCGGGCTGCGCTTCGCCGCGAGGTCCGACGCTCGGCGACGCCATCAGCCGGGGCTACCCCGGTCATGCTGAACTTCAACCGAAGCTTACCGTCGGAGAGGATGCGTTCGGCTTTCCCTATACGCCGGGCTCACTCATATTTGCCGTCGCAGGCGACGGGGCCGGCGGGGGTCGATCGGTCGTGTGGACGGCAGAAACGGATTTCCGCTGCGGACATGCGACGCCTATCGGACGTCTGCGGTCGGTAAGATTGCGACCATACGTAATCGGCACTGGCGCGGGCGCGTCGATTTCGGCCCGTGACCGGGCACAGTCGTGGTTGTCCGACAGCACCGGGGTGTCGCGCGGGTCGCTGTCGGGCGTATCGTCGGTGCGGATCGCGCTGACCAACGTCCGCCGCATCGCGCCCGGCCCCAAGGACCTCGCGAGGTTGACCCGACAAGCGGCAGCTGACTGTCCTCTGGCAGCCGTCGGCGGATGGAAGCCGGTCAAGTCGGTGCTGATCGGCGATGTCCGGGTCGAGATCCGCTTCGAGCGGTCGTTCTCGCTTGGCGCACGCCTCGCGCTACTCGAGCAACTGCAAGTGTCGTTTGGCGTTGGCTATCAACGCATCTCGGACCGAGCCATCCTCGGCCGACAAGTGGCATTCGGCGTACAGTGGCAATAGCCATCGCGCATTAATCGAACTTTTGGCTGCGGCTTCACGGATTGTTCGAAAGTTTAGAATAGACCCCCGGCGCATGGGTAAGGGTTACGATTTACCATTGCATGTCGCGGAAGCGGTCAAGCGTGAAGCCCGCGGCGAACCCGTGCTCTGGGTTGAGCAGCCCGATGCTGTCTTGGCATTCCGCAACATGTCCATCGTCTGCCTTTTCGGCATTCCTTGGACCGTGTTTGTCGTCCTGTGGGAATTCATCGCGGTGGCGCCGTTCCTGCCGGTTTGGCTCGTGCCAGCCGGACTTGCAGCCAAGAACCACACCGGCTCGATTTTGATGGTGTTGTGGGGTTTGCCATTCCTTGCGGTCGGGGCCGTGCTGATGGCGTTGCCGCCTCTTGCGATGGTGTCAGCGCGACAAGAGGCGTACGCTGTCACGCCGACCCAACTGCTGACCGTCCGCGCATATCCCAACGGCCGATCGACGGTCATCCGGACACCGCTGTTGGCGATTGCTGGTCTCGTCGCGACCGATCGCGGTCGTGGCTTTGGTACGCTCAAAATCATTCGCGGCGAGAGCATCGACTCGGACGGTGGCCGCACCGAAGACGCCGACACCTGGGACGGCATCCCCGACGTGCGGCGAGCCGAGGACGTGATCCTTGCGGCACAGTCGGCCGCAGGGCGGATTGAATGACCTGGCGGCCGACCATTCGACAGGGCCGCGACATTCCCCGCCACGTGTTGGACGCGGTGGAGCGAGCCGTCGCCACCGAGACCGTTATTTGGGTCGGCCCCCCCGATGCCGGGCTGGCCTTTTGCCGTTCGGCGTGGCTGTGGGTGATCGCCTTGCCATGGTTCATGGTGACGTTAACGGCCGGGATATCGCTTATTGTGCCGCCTCCACTTCGGCCGGTAGAAATAGCACCGGGTACGACCGTGTTCGGTTTGATGCTGATTGGCATCATCGTGTGGGTCCACGCGGCGATCGCGGGATGGCTGTGCCTCAAGCCTTTCGGCGATGCCCGCCGGGCCAGCAATCGGGCGCACGTCGTTACAGCGACCTCTGTCATGACCGTCACGGCGACACCGGACCAAAAGGTCGTGGTGACACGCGCCTTGGTCACGATGATTGACCAGATCGAACGCAGCGACCTTCCCGGGGGTTTCGGCACGCTGACTATCCGCCATCGCGAACGGCTGCGGTCGCGGTTCGGGTTGGCCCGGGATGCCGAGACATGGCACGGCGTCCCTGACGCTGGCCACGTCGAGCGCCTCGTGGTCGGCTTGGCAATTCCGCCTGCCGCGCCGGTTTCTTGAGGCGGTGAATTCTGCTATCTATCTAACAACTTGCGACGTTTGCCCGAATAATACGGCGCGGCTCTCGTCGCTCACGGTCGCGGACTGATTGACCTCGTCGGCCTTCGCGTACGCCGTAACGGTCGCTGGCCGGGCGCGGATCGCCTCGAACCAACGGCGCACGCTTGGGAAGTCGTCGAGGTTCTGGTTCTGCCGCTTCCACGGTACGATCCAGGGGTAGGCCGCCATGTCCGCGATCGAATAGGCGCCGGCAACAAACTCCCGGTCGGCAAGCCGCTTGTTGAGGACGCCGTAGAGCCGGTTGGTTTCTTTGACGTAGCGGTCGATGGCGTAGGGGATTTTCTCTGGCGCATACTGCACGAAATGGTGGTTTTGGCCCGCCATGGGGCCAAGCCCGCCCATCTGCCACATCAGCCACTGCATGACCTCGGCCTTGCCGCGCGCGTCGGCGGGCATGAACCTGCCCGTCTTTTCGGCTAGATAGTGGAGGATCGCGCCGCTCTCAAAAACGGTGATAGGCGCGCCGCCACCGGCCGGATCATGGTCGACGATCGCGGGGATACGGTTGTTTGGCGCAATCGCCAGGAAACCGGGCTGGAATTGGTCGCCCTTGGAAATGTTGACTGGAACAATCCGGTAGGGCAGCGCCGCCTCTTCCAGGAACATTGTGATTTTGTGCCCGTTCGGCGTCGTCCAATAGTGGAGGTCGATCATTGGGGGCCTATTGTTCTATTGTTCCTATCAACCGATCATATAGGTCACGGTGCACGGCGGCAAGGGTCAGCCACGGTAATGTGAGAATTGTCCGCGGGGGCGGAACCGTTCAAGGTAAAGCGGCACCTCGGCTTCGACCGGGGTCGGGTTCGATACTCCCAAAGCTGCGATCGTTCGGCCATCGGCAAATGCAGCCGCGCTGACCACATTGTGACCGGCTTGAAGCATGCGTACCTGATCAACGGTGATCGGACGCAAGCTGGTCGGCAATGGCTTGGTCAAAACCGCCTGAAGTTTAGCGGCCCAGAACGGCAGCGGCAGATAGACCCGCTTGCGGCCGGCCCATTCCTGGGTTCGGTCGAGCAACTCGCGGAACGAGAGAACAGCCGGTCCACCAAGTTCATAGACCGCACCCCGGTTGCCGACGCCCTCGGCTGCAGCAACGATCGCATCGGCGAGATCGCCGACGAATACCGGCTGGAACTTGGTCTTGCCGCCGCCGATCAGCGGCAGAAACGGCGCGCTCACCGCGAGACCAGCGAAGCGATTGAAGAATTGGTCTTCACGGCCGAACACGATCGACGGCCGCAGGATAACGGCGCCGGGGAACTCTTCCAGAACCGCGCGCTCACCTTCGCCTTTGGTTCGGGCGTACTGCGCGCTCGACGCCGCATCGGCGCCAATTGCAGACACGTGAACAAAGGTTTCAGCGCCGGCTTCCCGTGCCGCCCTGGCGACAGCGCGCGCTCCTTCGACGTGGAGCTTGTCGAACGTCTGCTGACCGACCGGCGCTAGAACGCCCACCGCGTTGACGACCGTTGTCGCCCCCTCGACGGCCGCGCGAACGCTGTCTTCGTAGCGCAGGTTGGCTTGTACGGCGTGAACCTGTCCGACCACGCCGGCTGGCTGCAGGTGCCCTGCCAGATCAGGCCGCCGGACGGCAGCGCGGACACGCCAGCCGCGTTTGGCGAAAGCGCGGACGGCGTACCGCCCGACAAAACCCGATCCGCCGAACACCACTGCCAACCGATCGCCTGCGCGCGCTGCCATGTGCTGTGTGC
>JAWXCP010000214.1:0-8191 GCA_034408685.1 Hyphomicrobium aestuarii
ATCTACGACCTGACCTTGTCGCGCTCGTCCTCGGGGTCGGGCGTCAGCGAGATGAACGGACGGCTGGTTTATGAATTCACCGGGGCTGTGTGCGAAGGCTTCACACAGAACATGCGGTTCGTGACGCGCGCGACCTCCAGCGACGGTTCGGAACAGCTGAACGACATCCGCACCTCGAGCTTCGAGGAGGCCGGCGGCGAGCGGCTCGATTTCTCCACGACGCACCACATCGATAGTCAGACGCAAGTGACCGAGGGTCGGGCTGCGCGCACGTCTGGAGCGAAGCCGGCCGGCGGCACGCCGGGAGGACAGCCAACGGATAAAGACGCCGTGACAAAAACCGAACCGGGCGTCAAGGTCGAGTTAAAAAAGCCCGAGGCGCGCCAATTATCGCTCAGCGCGGCAGTATACTTTCCTATTCAACATTCGATCGCATTGCTCGACATCGCGCGCGCTGGTGGCACGAAGTTCGAGGCCGATCTCTACGACGGCTCCGAAAAGGGGGACCGCGTTTCGGCGACGACGACGTTCGTCGGCAAACCCTCGACCGAGGGCAATGAGGTGCTCCCCGCGTCAGCCAAGGCCAAAATGGCCAACGTGCGCTATTGGCCGATCGCGACCAGCTATTTCGAGAAGACAGCTGCTTTAGCGGGTCAGGACGCGGTGCCAAGCCACGAGATGCAGGCGCGGTTCTACGAGAACGGCGTCTCGACCCGGCTGGTTCTCGACTACGGCGATTTCGCGCTGAAGGGCGAACTGAGCGAGATCACATTCCTGCCCGAGACCAAGTGCGGGAAGTAGACGCGTGCGAGATTGCGGTTGCCCGTCGCCACGTCCTCTAGTCCCATAGCCATGCTGCGCCGCGCACGCCGCTGGCGTCGCCCCAGCGCGGTGGTCGAATGTCGACGGCTGGTTTGTCGGCGAACACGGAGGGCGCGGTGAGGCGTGGCACCTCGTCGTAGAGATGGGGCAGAGCCGAGAGCCCGCCGCCGATGACGATCACATCCGGGTCGATGAGGTTGATAACGGTTGCCAGCGCGCGCGCCACGCGGTCGGCATGACGGGCGAGCGTTGCCTGCGAAAGAGGATCGCCGTTCGCCGCCGACTCTGCAATCGCCTCGCACGTGAGCACCTTACCCGTGACGCGCCGATGGTCGGCCGCAACGGCAGGGCCGGATAACCACGTCTCAAGGCAGCCGCGACGGCCACACCAGCACGGATCGATCTGCAACTCGTCGACTGTCGGCCATGGCAGCGGGTTATGGCCCCATTCGCCGCCGATGCCGCGCGGACCATCGACGAGGCGACCGTCTATCACGATGCCGCCCCCACAGCCGGTACCGAGAATGACGCCGAACACGGTATGGGCTCCAGCCCCGGCGCCGTCGGTCGCCTCCGAGAGTGCGAAGCAGTTGGCGTCGTTGGCAAAGCGCACGGCACCGCCGAAGCTGGTCCCGGAGCTCGTCGCAAGGTTGTTGCCGAGGCGGGCTTCGAGATCGCGATGGAACGCCGTGCCGTTGAGCCACGTCGAATTGGCGTTCTGCACGCGGCCGGTTCTGGGCGAGATCGATCCGGGCATGCCGAGGCCAATCGTACATGGTGCGCCCGCTTCGCGTTGTAAGCCTTCGGCAAGGCTGGCAACGGCGTCGACCGTCGCGCGGTAATCGCCTTGCGGGGCAGCGATCCGGCGACGGGCCGTGATTTCGCCAGATCGTCCCAAAACGGCGCCTTCGATCTTGGTCCCGCCGAGATCGATCCCGAGACGCAGGTTCGTAGCCGCGATCAATCCCTCACGACCGCGATTGTTCGGCGACAGCCAACGTCAGCAGGTCCCAGGCGAGGATGATGTCTTCAGGCGAAATGTTTCGGTTGGCGGACAACTCCAGCAACAACGGCTCGTCCCCGATGATGTGCTCGAGGACGGCGGCCAGCAGGGCTGGGTCACCGAGCGCGTCCGATAGCGCCGACGGTCCGATTCCGGTCAGCGACAGGAACCGCCCCATCTGGTCGGCACTGCCAGCAAGGAAAGATAAACCATCGATTGCAATTTCCTCGGCACGGTCGATGCCAAAGCGGGTCCGCCGGGAACGCATCTTGCTTGATCCTATGAAGAAGAGCTGAACGTCCCAGTATCTTGGTATTCTTCGAGTTTAAACTGTTGGTTACAGCTCACTCAGCATAGTGCCTTGCGTATCGTGCCGCGAATCGAGGCATTTGTCTCGTGTCCGCGAGGCCGAACCGGTAAGTCCCGGCGCTTGCAAGCAAAAGTCCGGGTCCCATGTCTAAAACTGTCCTCATCGTCGAAGACAACGAGCTCAACATGAAGCTCTTCCACGACCTGTTGGACGCCCACGGATTCCGCACGGTGCAGACGCGGTCGGGGCTCGATGCGCTGGCGCTTGCCCGGCTGCACAAGCCCGACGTCATCTTGATGGATATCCAATTGCCGGAGGTCTCGGGTCTCGAAGTGACCCGTTGGCTCAAGGATGACGACGAATTGTGCCGCATCCCTGTGATTGCAGTGACCGCCTTCGCCATGAAGGGCGACGAAAATCGCATCCGCGCCGGTGGTTGCCAAGCCTACATCTCGAAGCCGATCTCCGTTGTTACCTTCCTCGAAACCGTGCGCCGGTTTGCCGGGGTGCCGACCGTGGCGTCTGTTTAAGGTTCGTTTTGCGTTATGACCGCCCGTGTTCTCGTCGTTGACGATATCATAGCCAACGTGAAGCTGCTCGGCGCTCGGCTGACCGCCGAGTACTTCGATGTGCTTAGCGCATCGAGCGGCCAGCAGGCGCTCGACATCTGCGCGCGTGAACGCGTCGACGTCGTGTTGCTCGACGTGATGATGCCCGGGATGGATGGTTTCGAGGTCTGCCGCCGCCTCAAGGCTGACCCGCACACCCACCATTTGCCGGTGATCATGGTCACCGCGCTCGACCAACCGTCGGATCGCATTCAAGGTCTCGAAGCTGGGGCCGACGATTTCCTGACCAAGCCGGTCGACGATATCGCGCTCGTCACTCGGGTCAAAAATCTTGCCCGCCTCAAAATGCTGACCGACGAAATGGCGATGCGCGCCGTGACCAGCCGCCAGCTCGGCGTGTCTGACGACGAAGCGCTGGCCCGCGTGATGGGCGACGAAGGTGGACGCATCATGGTCGTCGACGACCATCCCCGCTCGTCGGTCCGTCTCGTCGAGGCCCTCGGTAAGGGTTACGACACCGTTGCCGAACGCGATGTGACTTCGGCCCTGACGCGTTTGGCCGAGGACAGCTTCGATGTCGTGCTGGTCAGCCTCTCGCTGATGACGGCCGACGGCTTGCGGCTTTGCTCGCAGATCCGTTCGCTTGAAAGTACGCGCCACCTGCCAATCGTGATCATGGTTGAACCGGGTGACGAGGCCCGGTTGATGCGCGGCCTCGACATGGGCATCAACGATTATGTCATGCGGCCGATCGAGCGCCATGAGTTGCTGGCGCGTGTCAAAACGCAAGCCAAGCGCAAACGTCACTCCGACTTCCTGCGCAATCGTCTTGAAGAGACCGTCGAGCAATCGATCACGGACAGTCTGACTGGACTGCACAATCGACGTTATCTCGAGGGCCACCTGCGCACGCTGGTCAACCAATCGATGCAACAAGGCCGCTCGCTCTCCGTGCTGATCGCCGATATCGACCATTTCAAGTTGGTGAACGACAGCTTTGGTCACGACGTCGGCGATATGGTGTTGCGCGAATTTTCCCAGCGCTTCCGCCGAAACACGCGCGGCATCGACCTGGCGGGTCGGCTCGGCGGCGAAGAATTTGTGATCATCATGCCCGATACCGACATCGAGCGGGCATCACAAGTGGCCGAGCGGCTCAGAGCTTGCGTGGCGGCTGACGAATTCAGCGTTCAGGGTGGAAAGCGGATCAAGGTCACCGCAAGTGTGGGTGTCGCCACGCTCGAGCGTGCCGAGGATACGCCAGATGTACTACTTAAGCGGGCAGATCGCGCCCTTTATGCTGCGAAGCGTGCAGGGCGCAACCGGGTTGAAGCCGAGGCGGCTTAAGCCGACGTGGCGTCGAATTGGTCCAGTTTTCGGTTGCAAAGCTGGCTCGGAACTTATCCGCCGTGTCAAAGTAGACACACTGCTACGTCATAGGTTATTGATATTAACAGCAATTTCACGAGGTGAATCATTGCAGAATCAGTTCGTCAAGTCAGAACTTGAACTGTTTCACGTTTTCTGACTATGGTCAGCCTTATCCCTAGCTGGAGCCGCCTCCAATGCGGAGTCGAGCCAGGGTTCCGTTCCGAGCAGGCCGTCGACGCCCTCTTCGACGCATGCTCGGTTCGCGCCAGGGTTCTTGCCGACCTCGCTTCGTACCCCGCTGACGAGATACGCAGAGCCCTGGCGCTTCCATTCAAACTGCGGAAAACAGCGGGAATATTCGCCGCGCGCCGATGCGTGGGTCTCGAATGCCTTAAAATTTTCAAGTTCGAGCGCGTCAAGTGTTTCAGCCGCTCGTGGCTCGGTCGTCCGATCAGCCCCGTTTGTTGGATCAACGTCCAACGGGAGTGGCGGTTCCTTACTTGATCTTCGTCTCTTTAAATTCGACATGCTTCCGTACGACTGGATCGTACTTTTTGAACACGAGCTTTTCAGTCGACGTGCGTGGATTTTTCTTTGTTACGTAGAAGAAGCCCGTCCCGGCGGACGACAACAGCTTGATCTTTTGAACGACTGGCTTTGCCATGGCGGAACTACTCTTCGGGTCAATTCGAAGCGCGGACCATACTCAGCGTCGTCGATCTGTCAAGCTGGGGTCGGCCTATTACAGCAGGTCGCGTTGGAATGAGCCAGCGCGATGGAAATAATAGGGTATTGCAGCGTCATACGTAGACTTGGCGTCGCTACCACCAACGTGCGAAAGTTGCGCAATATCTTCCACCACAAGACGTGTGATGCCGGGAAGTTCAAGCTGGCGCATCTCGTCGAAGGTGAACCAATCGAGTTTTGAAAGCTCTCCGTCGCCTGCCATCTGGTGGTCGGTGACCAGTGCCGCATCGGCGAGAAAAAACCGCGTGTCATAGCGGCGGATGCGGCCCGGTGGCGTGACGGCACGCGCCACGAAGGCGAGACCGGCCAGTGCCTCGTCGATCGATGCGGCGACGCGCAAGCCGGTCTCCTCATACGTCTCGCGCACGGCGGCGCGGGCCAGTGCGTGCGCCCGCGTCAAGGACGGCCTGCCGCGCATTCGCATCATCAATCGGGACGCCACGGTTGCAGGTAAGCGGTCCGTCGGGCCGATGCGGTCGGCCTGATCGACGCGGCCGCCAGGAAATACATATTTTCCGGGTAAGAACACGAGGTCGTCGCGGCGTCGGCCCATCAGTACGCGCGGTTTGCTCCCGGATCGGTCGACCAGGATAAGCGTTGCTGCGTCACGCGGCACCAGGGCGGCTTTGGCGACCGCAGAGGAGGGGGGAGCAGTCGTGCTGTCGGCCGAGGACATCGCAGTCTCGTCAGGCGGAGCCACGGTTCGGCGCGGGTTTGGTCGATGGTCGTGTGGGCGGTTGGCCGACCACGATCACATCCTGATCGTCGTGGTCCCCGCCAAACCCGTGCATGCGTTTTGCCCATTGGAGGCCGATCAGAGCGCCTTTGACGATCGGCAACAGCACAAGGCTCAAGATGACGAGCATCGGAACGAAGATGATGGTGTGGACCCATGTCGGCGGGGCGTAAGCCTGTTCCAACGCCAGCACCAACCCGATGACGATGTGGCCAACGATGAACATCGTGAAGTAGGCTGGCGCATCGTCGGCGCGCTGGTGATGCAACTCTTCACCGCAGGAGGTGCATTTGGGGGCAACCGAAAGGTAGCTCTGGAACATCGGGCCGTTTCCGCACGCCGGGCATTTCAAGCTAATGCCGCGCCGCATGGCTGGAAACGTATCGCGATCTGCGTGCGGGTCAAAATCAATGTCGGCCATGGATGCCACTCGGGGTTGTTTGAGGTCGACGGTCCACCACGACGTCTACCCGGTCAAGGGGCCTATCGACGCGCGGCCTGCCGTGGGGCAGTGCCAGCCGTCGGCACAGGAAAGCCACCGTGGTCCGGTCGAGCGCTAATCCTACCGCCGCCGACTGCGGAAGCGGTCGCCGCCGCGGTCGCTCCCACCGGGCCTCGCGCGGACGTGGCGCTGACTACGAACGGCTTTGCGCAAGTCGATCGCAAGCGGTGTGGCCTCGCTCATCATCTCGAACCGCATGGCGCCAGCGCTTGCGACGACCTCGAGTAGTTTGACCTCGACCTTGTCGCCGAGCCGGTAGCCGCGGTTGGACCGCGTGCCGAGTAAGGCGTGGGCCATCTCGATATGCTGGAAATATTCGGTGCCGAGCGTTGCGACCGGGATGAAGCCGTCGGCACCCGTATCATTCAGCTTCACGAACAGACCAGATCGCGTCACGCCAGCAATCCGTGCCTGGAACGTCGCGCCGACGCGGTCGGCAAGGTGGGCGGCAGTCAGCCGGTCGATGGTCTCGCGCTCGGCGGCCATGGCGCGGCGTTCTGCGCGCGAGATCGTCTCGCACACGCCGGGTAACTTTGCCACGGCAGCATCGTCGAGCGCGCCCGAGCCGAGCTTCATCGCTTTGACCAGCGACCGGTGCACGACCAGGTCAGCATAGCGGCGGATCGGCGAGGTGAAATGCGCGTACCGGGCGAGGTTCAGCCCGAAGTGGCCGATGTTGACCGTGTTGTATTCGGCCTGACTTTGCGAGCGCAGCACGACCTCGTTGACGAGTTCGGGGACCGGGAGTTCCTTGGCCTCGTGCAGCACGTGGTTGAGTGCTGCGGGCTTTAACTGGCCAGCGTTGGGCAAGTGCAAGTCGAGCGTTTCGAGGAAGTCTTTCAGCCCCTTGAGCTTCTCTTTCGACGGTTGATCGTGGACCCGGTAGACCACCGGAGCGCGCTTTTGCTCTAGCAGTTCGGCGGCGGCGACGTTCGCCTGGATCATGCATTCCTCGATCAGCCGGTGGGCGTCGAGGCGTTTGGGAACATGGATCGACGCGACACGGCCCTCGGCATCGAGCCGCACGCGGCGCTCGGGCAAATCGAGATCGAGTGGCCCTCGGCGGTCACGAGCAGCGGCGAGCTTGGCGTAGGCCGCCCACAGGGGCTCCAGTACATGGCCCATGAGCCCAGCGCACTTTTCGCTCGGTGCACCGTCGATCGCGGCCTGCGCTTCCTCGTAGGCGAGCTTGGCGTGCGAGCGGATCAATCCGCGTTCGAGGCTTTGCGAGCGCTTGTCCCCGAAAGCATCAAACACCATCCGCGCAACGAGGACCGAGCGGATTTCGCCTTCGCGGAGCGAGCAAAGGTCGTTTGAGATGCGCTCCGGCAGCATCGGCACAACGCGGTCGGGGAAATAGACAGAGTTGCCGCGGATTGCAGCTTCGCGGTCGAGGGCGGAGCCGGGCGTCACGAAGTGCGCGACATCGGCGATTGCGACATGGAGGATGAAACCGCCAGGATTTCTCGCGTCCGTGTCGGGGCAGGCGTATACGGCGTCGTCGTGGTCGCGGGCGTCGATGGGATCGATCGTCACGAACGGCAGGCCGGTCAGATCCTTGCGCGTATCGGCTGCCGGTGGGCCGACGAGCTCGCTTTCAGCGATGACGCTTTCGGGAAAATGATCCGGGATCCCATGGGCGTGGATTGCGATCAGGCTGATCTGGCGCTGGTCGGAGGGATTGCCGATCACCTCGACTACGAGCGCGCGCGGATGGGTTTGGCGCTGGCGGCGGTTTAACTCGAAGCGCACGAGATCGCCGTCGCGGGCCTTGCCTTCATCGCCGCGAAACACCGGCCAAGATCGCAATTCTTTGCGGTCGATCGGTTCGATGGTGCCGCCGCCTTCGCTGCGCGCCCGGTAGATGCCCAGAGGACGCCGCTCCTCGCGCGGTAGGCGGCGGACGACGCTGCCACGATACATGCAGCCGTCTTCGGTCTCAGCCAGCGGCAGCACCTTGGCGACGATCCGGTCGCCGAGGCCGATGGCCGCTTCCCCGGCAGCTTCGCGCGCTGCCTCGATCAAGACTTTCGGCCGCGACCCTTCGTCGTCATCCCAATCGAGTGGTTCGCCGACGAGGTCACCGTCAGCGGTCCGTGCGGTCACGACCAGCGTCGACAGCGCAGTAAGG
>JAWXCP010000215.1:0-4410 GCA_034408685.1 Hyphomicrobium aestuarii
AAAATTGACGCCGGTCTGTGCGAGTTGTTTTTCAAACTCGAAAGCCACAACCCCGGCGGCTCGATCAAGGACCGCATCGGTCTCAAGATGATCGAAGCGGCTGAGGCCGCAGGCAAAATCAAACCGGGCGACACCCTGGTGGAAGGCACTGCCGGCAACACCGGCATTGGTCTGGCGCTGTCCGCACAAGCCAAGGGCTACAAGCTGGTGCTGGTAGTGCCCGACAAAATGAGCCGCGAGAAAATCTTCAATCTGAAAGCGATGGGCGCCGAGGTGTTGCTGACCCGTTCCGACGTCGCCAAGGGCCATCCGCAGTATTACCAGGACATGGCCGAACGAATTGCGCGGGAGACACCGGGCGCCTACTTCATCAATCAGTTCGGCAACCCCGACAACCCGCGCGCGCACGAAGAGGGCACGGGGCCGGAAATTCTTGCGCAGATGGACGGCCGCTTGGACGCCATCGTCTTCGGCTGCGGTTCCTCAGGGACGATGACGGGCCTGTCCCGTTGTTTTGCAAAGTTCTCGCCCGACACGCAACTGATCCTGGCCGATCCGGTCGGCTCCATCCTCACCGAGTACATCAACGAGGGCACGCTGTCGGAGAAATCCGGCAGCTGGATGGTCGAGGGCATCGGCGAGGATTTCCTGCCACCGATTTCCGACTTCAGTCGCGTCCACAAAGCCTATGCGATCAGCGACAAGGAGAGCTTCGCGGCGGGACGCGAGCTGCTCCGCAAAGAAGGCATTCTGGGTGGCTCCAGCAGCGGCACCTTGCTGGCGGCCGCGTTGCGCTACTGCCACGAACAGACCACGAAAAAGCGCGTGCTGGTATTCGTCTGCGATACCGGCAACAAATATCTGTCGAAGATGTACAACGACTACTGGATGCTTGATAACGGCTTCACCGAACGCGAGGCGCATGGCGATCTGCGCGATCTGATTTTGCGGCCGTATTCGCAGAGAGACACGGTGGTGGTCGGCCCCAATGATCTACTGACCGTGGCGTATCAGCGCATGAAGCTGTACGACGTCAGTCAGCTGCCGGTGATGGACGGTGACCAGATCGTCGGCATCATCGACGAGTCCGACGTCCTGCTGCACGTCTATGGCGACGAGTCGCGGTTCCGCGACCCGGTGTCGACGGCGATGGTCAGCCGTCTGGAGAAGCTCGATGTGAAGTCGCCGATCGAGGCGCTGCTGCCGCTGTTCGAAGCCGGCCACGTCGCCATCGTGATGGACGGCGAGCGCTTTCTTGGCTTGATCACGCGCATCGATCTGCTCAACTTCCTGCGCCGCCGCGTGCAGTAGCGGCGGCGCGCAATACCGATGACGCCGGGATGAGGCGCGTATCCTTATCATCCTGCGCATTCATGAAAAGTCCTGGTTAATGCGCTGCGGAGTTCGCCCCATGCCCTTGCCGAAACGCGACGAAATTCTGCACACCTACGCGGATTACCTTGGCTGGCCCGAGGATGTGCGCTACGAGTTGATTGACGGCGTCGCGTATCTGATCTCGCCCGGACCTGATCTGGCGCATCAGGACGTTGCGGGCGAAATCTACTACCAATTGCGCCAGGCGCTAGAAGATAGGCCCTTCCGCGCGTATATCGCCCCGCTCGACGTGCGCCTGCCCAAGGTCGGCGAGCGCGATGAGCTGATCGATACCGTCGTCCAGCCGGACGTGATGGTGGTGTGCCAGATCGAGCGGCTGGATCGCCGCGGCGTGCGCGGTGCGCCGGACTTCGTGGTCGAAGTGCTGTCGCCTTCGACCGCCAGCCACGACCAAGTGCGCAAACTGGGCGTATACGAGCGCGCCGGCGTACGTGAGTATTGGCTGGTGCATCCAACCGACCGCGTCCTCACCGTCTATCGGCTCGGTGCCGATGGCTTTGGCAAGGCGGACGTGCAGGAACTCGCTGGAACCACCGACGTCGGCGTACTGCCCGGCGTCAGCATCACTTGGGACGCGCTGCTAGCGCGTCTGCCGCCGCTAGAATTCTGAGCTTCTCACTTTCATGCGGCGGGGAAGCAGCACGTCGCCGCATGAAAGTGAGGCCAGAGGTGCCTCCCAACCCCTCCCCTAACATCAGGTAAGGAGTTAGGCGGACGCCGAGCCTAAACGACATTCACCTCGACCTTGCCCCACCTGGACCCCATGACCCGCTTGCACGCCCTCGGCACCCGCGCCATCCACGCCGGCCAATCACCCGATCCCTCCACCGGAGCGGTGATGACGCCGATCTACGCCACCAGTACCTACGTGCAGGCCAGCCCCGGCGTGCATCAGGGCTTTGAGTATTCGCGTAGTCATAATCCCACCCGCTTCGCGTATGAGCGCTGTGTCGCCGCGCTGGAGGGTGGCACGCACGGCTATGCGTTTGCATCTGGATTGGCGGCGACCTCAACCGTGCTGGAAACACTGGACAGCGGCAGCCACGTCATCTGCATGGACGACGTTTACGGCGGCACTTATCGGTTGTTTGAGCGCGTACGGCGACGCAGTGCCGGGCTGGATTTCAGCTTTGTTGATCTCACCGATCCGGCGACATTTGTGGCGGCGATTCGGCCCAATACAAAAATGGTCTGGATCGAAACGCCGACCAACCCGATGTTGAAGATTGTCGATATCGCCGCGATTGCAGAGATCGCTCGTCGCCACGGAATTCGGGTCGCTGTCGATAACACCTTTTGCTCGCCGATCCTGCAGCGTCCGCTGGAGTTTGGCGCGCATCTGGTCATGCACTCGGCGACCAAGTATTTGAACGGCCACAGCGACATCGTCGGCGGCATGATCGTGGTCGGCGACGACGCAGAACTCGCTGAGCAGATGACGTTTTTGCAAAATGCGATCGGCAGCGTGCAAGGCCCGTTCGACAGCTTTCTTGCCTTGCGCGGCTTAAAGACCCTGCACTTGCGCATGCGCGCGCACTGCGCCAACGCGCAAGCCTTGGCAGAGTGGCTGTCAACCCATCCAGCGATTGAGAAGGTGATCTATCCAGGCCTGCCCAATCATCCGCAGCACGCTCTCGCCGGCCGGCAGATGGACGGATACGGCGGCATGCTCAGCGTGTATGTCAAAGGTGGCCTGCCAGCCGCGCGCCAGATGATGGAGCGCTGCAAGCTGTTTGCCTTGGCCGAATCACTCGGCGGCGTCGAAAGTCTGATCAATCACCCAGCCATCATGACCCACGCCTCAGTGCCCGCCGAGCAACGCGCGCGCCTTGGCATAACCGATAACCTGGTGCGTTTGAGTGTGGGTGTGGAAGATTTATCGGACTTGCAGGCGGAGCTGGAAGAGGTGTTGACTGCCGAGGGGCCTCGTTGAGCATGCCTGGAGCAAAATCAACGGCTGGCGAGTCGAGCTTCGCCAGCGAACAACGCATCGCGGTACTTGTGCCCTGTTTTAATGAGTGCGTCACCATTGCGAGGGTGGTGGCGGATTTCGCTGCTGTCTTGCCACAGGCGCAAATCTTTGTCTTCGATAATAACTCTACCGATGACACCGCAACGCTCGCGGCAAAGGCTGGGGCGACCGTGCATCAGGTCGCGCTGCAGGGAAAGGGAAATGTGGTGCGGCGCATGTTCGCGGATGTGGACGCAGACCTTTACGTGATGGTCGATGGCGACGACACCTACCATGCGGCAAGTGCAGCGATGTTGGTCGAGACGCTGCTTGACGGGCGGCATGACATGGTCGTTGCCGTGCGCGAAGCGCAGCACGATGCCGCTTATCGCAGCGGCCATGCGTGGGGAAACAAGATGTTGACCGGCTTTCTCAGTTGGCTGTTCGGCCGCAACTGTCAGGACATACTTTCCGGATACCGGGTCTTCAGCCGCCGGTTTGCCAAGAGCTTCCCTGTTCTGACCGCAGGCTTCGATATTGAAACCGAACTGACCGTGCATGCGCTTGAATTGAAGATGTCAGTCGGCGAGGCAGTGACCCCCTATAAAGAACGACCCGCGGGATCTTTCAGTAAGTTAAATACTTATCGCGACGGGTGGCGAATCTTGCGCACCATGCTTCGTCTATTCAGCGCAGAGCGCCCGCTCACTTTCTTTGGATCCATCGCTGCGGGGCTGAGTCTGATGTCCGTCGGACTGAGTATTCCTATCCTGCAGACCTTCTGGGAGACCGGTCTAGTCCCTCGATTTCCGACCGCCATACTTGCTACTGGGCTCATCATCCTGGCGGCGCTATCGGGCTTCGCCGGACTCATTCTCGATACGGTAACCCGTGGTCGCAGAGAGCTGAAAATGCTTGCTTATTTGAGCCAACGGCAGGCTTGGCAGCGTGTCGGACCTGACAGCCTGTCGGGCTTCGGTGGTCGAGGCGAAAATAGGGCTGCGTGAGCACAGATTTTCGACGATTCGCAGGCCCATCGCAGCGCTATGGGCCAAGAATTGGCG
>JAWXCP010000027.1:0-12006 GCA_034408685.1 Hyphomicrobium aestuarii
CAAATTCACCGCGCCGCGAAGCGGTGAGGTCGCCAACGGCCGTCTGCGGCGTCGCTTTGCTTGCCAATACTGGCCGTATTGGCTTCGCAAAGCTCCTGGTACCAAAGCTCCTGGTACCAAAGCTTCTGGCACCAAAGCTTCTGGCACCCGGCCATTGGCGACCTCATCCAGCTCCAAACCATAACTGACGACACGCCCTAACTTGAAACATTATGTATAGAAGTCGCTAACCCAAAAATTGCGAGCTGTTTATGTCAACGCGACGACCGCAGCATCAAATTGCATGAGGTTTGGTAAGTGAAGTGGTGTCCGTCAAGCAGATCGGCCCGCTACTGCCAAAGCGCGGTTTGACCACGGTCATTAAGGCTCCATGCTTCTGCGCCAGCCCGTGTTGGATCATCCAGCACAGTTTCTCGGGCCGTTGTTCCAGGTCACGACTGCCTGCGGGGGTCGGCGGCGTCCTCGATCAAAAGTTCTGTCCGTTCACGGCCCTGCCAGACTTCACGCTTCACCGTGCCCGCAACGTGGATCGGCATGGCACCGGCGCTGGACAGTAAGAGGTCGCCAAGCGGTTGGCCCACCGCGCGGAACGCAACGCCGTCGACGCGGGAACCATCACCGGCCTCGAGCACGATGCGGACGTGGGCTTCGCCAACCGTTTTGGCGAACTTGACGCGGTGGGCTGGAAACACGAACCGCGGCTGCGGATTGCCTTGGCCGTAGGGGCCCGCCCGCTCGATCAACGCCAAAAGGTCGTCGTTGAGGCCACCGGCTGATAGCGCACCGTCGATTTCGAGCCCGGCGGCCGCGCGCGCCACATCGGTCGATGCTCGGAGCTTCGCTGAGAGCGCTGTCGTCAGCCCGTCGAGCTGTCCGCGTTCGACTGTCAAACCAGCGGCCATGGCGTGCCCGCCGCCCTTGATAAGCCGTCCATCGGCGACGGCTGCACGCACCGCCCCGCCAATATCGACGCCCGAAATCGACCGGAGTGAGCCGGTCCCGGCCGCCCGCATCGGGTCGGCTCCATTTTTCTCCCAGGCGATCACGCAGGCCGGCCGCTTGAACCGGTCGACGAGGCGCGACGCGATCAACCCCACGACACCCTTGTGCCATGCGTCCGAGCCGACGACCAAAATCGGCAAACCGGGATCGGCCTCGATCTGGCGGTCGGCCGCTGCGGTCGCCTCCTCCAGCATCACGGTTTCGAGTTCTTTGCGCTCGCGGTTGAGCCGGTCGAGGATGGCAGCGATTTTGCCCGCCTCTATGTCGTCTTCGGTCGCGAGTAGTTTGGAGCCGAGCGCGGCATCGCCAATGCGTCCGCCAGCGTTGATCCGCGGGCCGATGATGAACCCGAGATGATAGGGCGTCGGCGGCTGGTCGAGACCGGCGACATCGAACAGCGCGCGCAAGCCCGGCTTATCGCGCGAGCGCATCACCTTGAGGCCTTGCACCACGAACGCCCGGTTGATGCCGGTCAGCGGGACGACATCGCACACGGTGGCAAGCGCGACGAGATCGAGATCGCGCATCAGGTTCGGCTCCGGGCAAGCGGGTCCCGAATAATGACCGCGACGGCGCAATTCCCGTTGCGTCGCGACGAGTGTCAAAAACACGACACCCGCCGCACACAAATGGCCCTGGCCGGACACGTCGTCCTGGCGGTTGGGGTTGACCACGGCATGCACGTCGGGGAGCCGTTCATCGGCCTGATGGTGGTCGATGACAAGGACGTCCGCGCTGGTCCCGGCCCCACCGCCGCCTCTGGCTGCGGCCAATGGCTCGAAGCTCGTCGTCCCGCAGTCGACCGTCACAATAAGGCGCGCGCCTTCCCGGATCAGGCCGGTGATAGCCGCCGCGTTCGGTCCGTAGCCCTCGAACAGGCGGTCGGGGATATAGATCCGTGCGGGCACGCCATGGTGGGTCAGGAACCGCGCCATCAGCGCCGAGGAGCACGCGCCGTCGACATCGTAGTCACCGAAGATCGCGACGGGTTCACGGGCAATCACGGCGTCGGCGAGGCGGCTTGCGGCCTTGTCCATGTCGTTTAGCCGCGAGGGATCGGGCAACAGCGCCTTGATTGTCGGGTCGAGCACGGTTGCGACCTCTTCGAGCCGCACCCCGCGCGCCGCCAGCACACGACCGAGCAGGTCGGGCAACCCGTTCTGCTGGGCGATCGCCGCGGCGAGCTTGTGTTGGTGCGGTGCGAGGCGTTCTCGCCAGCCGAACCCGCGCGCCGATTTGACGATGCCGAGAAACGCGCCACTCGCAGCCGGATCGCCAGATGTCTCGGGCAGAGCAGCCTTGAAGCGGGGTGAGAACGGTTTTGGGGCGGCGCCCATGGAGCCTCGCGGGGTGTCAGCGATTCGAAGATCGCTCGCACCATGGGATGTTTCAGCCCGGCACGCCACGTGCCAGAGCCGCGTCCAGTGGCCGGATGTGGACAACTTGCAGGCGCGCTGCCCTTTGCTAAACCGCTGCCATCGGGCGCCGCAGCCGGTAGAGGCCGACGTCGATGTCGCCGGCCTCGAACCCAACTTCGCAGTAGGTCAGATAGTACCGCCACATTCGGCGAAAGCGCTCATCGAAGCCGAGCGCTGCAATCTGCGGCCAAGCGGCATCGAATGCATCGCGCCAGTGGGCCAGAGTTCGCGCGTAACCAAGACCGAAGCGCTCGACCGTCTCAAACACGAGGCCCACGCGCGCCGCCTGCTCTGTCATCGCCGAGACGGTCGGCAGCATGCCGCCGGGAAAGATGTAGCGCTGGATGAAATCTGGATCGCGGCGATAGGCGTCGAAGTGCGCCTCGTCGATGGTGATGGCCTGCAGCACGGCAACACCACCGGGCTTGAGACGGTCGTGCAACGTGCCGAAATACGTTGGCCAGTGCTCTTCGCCCACGGCCTCGACCATCTCGATCGAAACGATGCGGTCGAAGCTGCCGGTCAGGTGCCGGTAATCGCAGAACCGGGCCTGGGCGCGGGCTGCAAGGCCGGCACGCTCCAACCGCGCCTGCGTAAACGCGAGCTGTTCGGCCGAAATCGTAATTGCTTCGACGGTCGCACCCGCCCGCGCGAGGCTTTCGGCCAGCGCGCCCCAGCCGCAGCCGATCTCGAGGACACGGTCGCCTGCGGCCACCTCCAACGCGTCACGGATGCGATCGAGCCGGACGAGCTGGGCGACTTCCAACGGCTCCCCCGCGCCGCCGTCGAAAATGGCGCTCGAGTACATCATCGTCGGATCGAGCCACAACGAATAGAAGGCGTTGCCGAGATCATAATGCGCGGCGATATTTCGGCGGCTGCCGTCGATGGTGTTGCGCTGCTGGCGGTGCCACAGCCGTCCAAGCCAGCGCGAGCGCAGGAACCCGCCGCCAATGGCAGCGTAGGCGCCACGGTTTGCGAGGCAGAAGCGCAACACGGCGCTGAGGTCGGGTGTATCGATTGCACCGTCGATATGGGACTCGACCAGCCCGAGCGCGCCACGGCGCAGCGCCTGCCACAGCGGTTTGAACGAGCGCAAGATCACGTGCGCTTCAGGCCCGGGACGACTACCCGTGAACACTTTGCTGCGGCCCGACGGCAAGTCGAGACGCAGCGATCCGGACATGGCTCCTGTTGCCAACGCACGCGACACCGCCCGGATTATCAACGCCTCGCGGACCGATCTGCGGCCACGACGTCGCCCGAGCGTGGCGGGCCGGTCTGTCGCGACCGAAGCGGGCGCAATGAGGCCACCGGGATCGAGCGCGTCGTTCGTCTGCATGTTAGCCTCGGTCCTCAGCGTACTGCGGCAGTCGGTCAACCGATATCAACGGTGGCAGCACGCCGTTGGACCGGGGCAGCGATGTCACATCGACACCTAATCGGGAGGCCGCGGCGGTTGCTACCGGCGGATCTTCGACAGCCGATGCGGAATAGCGTTGCCCCGGAGGCTTGGCGGTCGGCGGAACGCCTTTGAGCCACAGTTTGGCGGCCTCGTAGTGAATGCCCACTGTAACTTTTGCCGTCATGAAGGGACATTCGAGCAACAGCCTTGCCAGCACGGCATCGGTGAGCGGGCGCGCTTTGGCGGTCAGATGCGTTTTGAGCACGGCGCCTGCCGCATCGCGGAGCATAATGCCCAACGTCAATGTCTCGCCCGGCTCGGTGAGCCGAAAACTGTAGCGGCCCGCCATTTCGGTAAACGGCGAAACGTAGAGATGTTTGAGGGCACCGTGCGCGTGGACGTGTCCCGCGCCGCCGCTATCGGGAGCGGAAATCGGCGTGACGTAGCTATGGCGCTGCCCGAAGGTGTTGTTGACCTCGTAGATCGCGCCAGCGAGCCGCCCGTCGGCATCGTATCCAAAATAGACCGAGATCGGGTTGAACGCGTATCCGAGGATGCGGGGAAACGACAGCAGGCATACGCGCGAGGTGGCGTGGCCGAGCCCGGCTTCAATCAGGGTCGCCCTGGCGTGCGCGGCCAGACTGCGTGAGGGCAGTGCATTACGATCCGAGCCATCGCCATGGTCGCGCTCATGAAACGCGACGGCATTCCAGCGGTTGGCCGAAAACAGCCGCAGATCGCGCGCGGTTTTTGCGAGTTGGTCGAGATCGAGATACAGCCAGAACACGCGGTAAGACATGGCGTGCGGCTTGGGCCGCAACCGCTTGTGTATCACCGTGCCGGTGTAAACGCACGACGGTTGCAGCATCATACGGCCTCCGCGACCGGGCCGACGGCGTCTGCCGCTGGACGGCGATGGTAGCCCGCTGGCAGCGCCAGCCGCCCGTTATGGTCGGCAACGCCCCAAGGCCGGACGACCGCATCCCTATCCCGTGTCATGTCTTCAGCAATAGCGAGTCCGGCCTGCAGACCGTCTTCGTGGAAGCCAGAACCCAGGTACGCCCCGCCAAACCACATGCCGCGGCGCCCCTGAAGCGCCCAGATGTCGGCCTGCGCGCGGATCGCGGCCGTGTCGAACAGCGGGTGGTCATAATCGAATGCGGCGATCATGGCGCCGGGCGCGACCTCGCCGTGGGGATTGAGCGTGACGAAACAGTTGGTCTTGGTGGCAAGAGGCTGCAGCGCGTTCATCCAGTAGGTGACACTGACGGCAGCCGACGGATCGCGGGACACGTTATTCCATGCCGACCAGACGGCGCGGCGGCGCGGCATGAACGCGGGGTCGGTATGGAGTACCGCGCGATTTTTCGCGTACCGGAACGCGCCGAGGATCGACCTCTCCTGAGCGGTCGGACCATCGATCATCGCGAGCGCGGCATCGGCATGGCAGCATACGGCAACCCGGTCGAACCGCTCGCAAGCGCCCGATGCCGTCGTGACCTCAACGCCGTTACCCGCCGCCGGTTTCAGGCCGACGACGGGTTCATTGGTCCGCACCGTTGCGCGAAGGTCCTGTTTCAATCGCGCGACGTAGGCCCGGCTTCCGCCGACGACCGTGCGCCAGATCGGGAAGCCGGACGCCTGCAACAGCTGGTGATTGCCAAAAAACCGCGCGAACGATGCTGCCGGGTAGTCGAGCATGGCAGCCGCTGGTGCCGACCAAATGGCCGCCGCCATGGGCAGAATGTGGCGCTCGATGAACACTGAGCCGTATCGGCGTTCGCGGAGGAATGCGCCGAGTGTGTACGACGGGTCCCCGCCTGCCCGGTCGAGGGCCGCAGCTTCGCGATGGAAGCGGAGGATTTCGACCGCCATCCGCCAATGCGCGAGGCTGACGAGGTTCGACCGCTGGCCGAAATAGCCACTGAGGCCGGTGCCGCAATACTCATAGGCTCCGCCGTCTAGCGATACGGAAAAGCTCATGTTGCTGCTGGCGGTCTCGACGCCGAGGTGGTCGAACAGCGCGACAAGATTAGGATAGGCTGGCGGATTATAGACGATGAACCCGGTATCGACCGGGATCTGCCCCTCGGGCAGCGTGACATCGACCGTGTTGGAGTGCCCGCCAAGACGCGGTTCTGCCTCGAACAACGTCACCTCGTGACGCTCCCCGATCAGCCACGCGGCGCAAAGCCCCGTAATTCCTGCCCCCACTACGGCTATTCGCAAAACCCGCTCCGCAACTCGCGCCCCCTAGAGCTCGACCGGTTAAACCAGATCGGATCGGCACTGGCGATCCACTCCCGCTCATCCTTGAATTCCGCTCTAAATTTTGACTTTAGAGCCTGTCCGGTCGCGGTGCGAAGCCAGGGTATATCCCCACTGCTTCGACCTGAGCCGCGCAAGCTCTCGCGGGCCATCGCCCCGTCAAATTACAGGTGGAGTTACGGCACATCGCCTGTCAAGGTTTCAGTCGAGATGAGGGCCGACTGTTTACCGGGGCGGCCGGACTTCCGCCGAACGCGATGCGGTCGTCGAACGGGTTGCGGTCGTCGAACGGGGCCCTTCTTGGCGAGCCGACGTGGTCTGGACCTTCTTGGCGGCACCCGAATTCGAAGCACCCGATTTCCGTTCGGATGCCTTCACACTGCCGGGCGTGCCACGGCTTGGCTTGATGTCGCCCGATTTGATGTCGCCCGAGTTGACGCCGCCCGAATTTGCGCCGCCCGAATTTGCGTCACCTCGAGCGGGACCACTATTGGGTACCGAGGGCCTCGCTTGCGGCGTTGGTGACCCAGTTGGTGCGGAATCGACGGGAAGCGACCCGACCGCTGCCGGAGTTGTGACGGCCGGTACGATCGCCACCGGCTCTGCCTTATTGACCACCGGCCAGCACTTTTTGTCCGGCGCGCGCACGAGCCCGGCAGGACAGGGGGGCAACGGCGGGGTTTCGAACAGCTTCTGAAATTCGCTAAAAAAGCCGCCCGTGGATGGTCTGCCTTGTCCGGTCAGCGCGCTGCTCGCCCCGGTCATCATTAGCAGTGGGATTGCCAGGACACCTACGAGAGCAGCGAGCGCCCAACCGGGTATTGCAAAACGCCGCTGCCCTTGCGCTGCGGCTTCGCCATGCGGACTGCCGTTGAACAGTTCCTCCTGTTGCGCAAAGTCCGCTACAGGTTCGGCGGCCGGTGCGATCGCAGTCTCTGGCGCATAGCCATCGGCGTATGCGGATTGGCTGTTCGCCTCGTCGAAATATTCGTCGTTCGGATCGTAACCCGGATCGTAGTCGACGCGAGCTTGGCGATGGGCTCTCGGTTTGGAACGTTTCACCCGCAGCGGCTTATTGCGTGCCCGACGCGGCTCCTCGACAGGTGGCAACTCATCGTAGGCTGGCTGGTCGTAAGCCAGTTCATCATATGTCGGCTGGCCGCCGCCTGTGTTGTCCAGGTTTCCAGGGCGCGGTTCGACGGGGTCGCGTTCGTCGTAGCCAACCGCCGTTACGGGTTCGTCACTCGATTTCGTGAATTGTGGCTCGTCATCGCGCGCCCGCGCCAATGGCTCATCCGGTCGCTCGTCGTCGAACGGCTCTTCGGCTGGGTGTTGCAGGGGTGAGGGCTCGTAGGTCGGCTCGTTCCTCATCTCGTGCGACTGCACGGGTCTCAACTCGTGCGACTGCACGGGGCTCATCTCGTGCGACTGCACGGGTCTCAACTCGTGCGACTGCACGAGGCTCATCTCGTGCGACTGCACGGGGCTCATCTCGTGCGACTGCACGGGTCTAATCGCGTGCGACTGCACGGGTCTCAAGCTTGCGCTGTTTGCAACGTGATCAGCGGTTCGGTCTGCGGCCTGGTCAAAACCCGCCACCGGCTTTGCCACTGTTGATGGCCGCTGGCGTGCTGGCGTTGGTCCGCGCGGGGCGGCTGTCGGAGCTTTCTGAGACGGCCTCGGCGTCGCCGGCCGAACTGCGACCAGCGCAGCTCGCACGGTCTCGCTCGCGTCGGTTTTGCGCGACGGCAAATCGGAACTCACCGGCGGCGTCTCGCGCTTCTTTACCCAGCGGCGACGCGGCGGTGCCACGCCGTCGCCGTCCGGCAGCAACCACGGTGGCATCGGCCGGTCTTCGCGTTTACCAAATCCAGCCTTGGGCGGGGCCATCGTTACGCTCCCAGAACATAGAACACGGGAACCGACGGTACCTTGCGATTACTAACTAGGAGTTGGAATTAATCTTTGGTTTTTAGATACTTCGTCGATTTTCATCAAATTTCGAACGAGTTCTTCGAAATTTTCAAGCGCAACCATGTTTGGACCGTCCGACGGCGCACGATCTGGCGCCTCGTGTGTCTCGATGAACAAGCCTGCCACGCCGACCGCGACGGCTGCCCGCGCCAGGACCGGCACGAACCGGCGGTCCCCGCCCGACGATGTCCCCTGCCCGCCCGGCTGCTGGACCGAATGCGTCGCGTCGAAGATCACCGGCGCCCCGGTCTCGGCCATCTGCGGCAGCCCGCGCATATCGACCACCAGCGTGTTGTAGCCAAAAGACGTGCCGCGCTCGGTGATCAGCACGTTGGGGTTGCCGGACCCGACGACCTTGGCGACGACATTCGCCATGTCCCATGGAGCCAGGAACTGGCCCTTTTTGATCTTGACGACTTTGCCGGTTTTGGCCGCCGCAATCAGCAGGTCGGTCTGGCGGCACAAAAAGGCCGGGATCTGGAGCACGTCGACAACGGGCGCCACCGCCGCACACTGCTCGATCTCGTGCACGTCCGTGACGATAGGGAGGCCGAGCGTCTCGCGGATTTCGGCGAAAACCGCCATCGCCGCCTCGAGCCCGATCCCGCGCTTGCCCGTGAGCGAGGTCCGGTTGGCCTTATCAAAGCTGGTTTTATAGACCAAACCGATGCCGAGGCGACCTGCGATCTCTTTCAGGCGCGTCGCCATCATCAAGGCGTGATCGCGGCTTTCCATCTGGCAGGGGCCAGCAAAGATCGAAATGGGCGCACCTTGCGCGAACGTCACGGGCGTTACGGGTCCACTGCCGACGATGACGCGGGAAGCAGGTTTCATGGGATCCATCTGGGTCATGAAGGCGTTTTAGACGAGCAAGCGACGAGCGGGAAGACGGCTTGAATGCGGTGTGGGTAACTCGTTGCGGACTTCGAGCGACGCTGGTTTGCTGTTTGGCCGCGACGTTCACGACACCATTTTGAGGCTGCACGGTCTGATGGTCGACAGCCTAACAACCCTAACCCGAACCAACGCCCAGGAGATACTGGCAGCACTCAAACTCGTTCATCTGGGTACACTCCAGCCCATGGTGAACTGGCTAGCAGGTGTACCGGCGCGGCGGCTGTCTCGCAAAATCCTGCACTTTGACGATCTTGTCGGCCAACACGGGCTGGCCGACGCCGGGCGCTATCTCCTCGACGAATTCACGCAAGGGGTCGACATCGACGGCACGCAGCATGTCCCGCGCCATGGGCCGTTGCTCGTCGTGGCAAATCATCCGGGGCTCGTCGACGCCATGGCGATCTGGGTTGCGCTGGAGGCCCGGCCAGACCTTAAAATCATCGCAGCCGACCGCGACATCTTCCAGCTGCTGCCGAACATGCGCAGACGGCTGTTGATCATAAATCCCCAGGTTGGCTGCGGATCGGGAATGCTGCGTGAGGCGATCCGCCATTTGCGGCAGGGCCATGCCTTGCTGACGTTTCCGGCAGGACGCATCGAACCCGACCCTGCGGTGCGGCGGGTCACTGCGACTGTCGGCTGGTCGGACAGCTCGGGCCTGTTCGTGCGCGCCGTTCCAGAAACAAACGTGTTGCCGATCGCCGTGTCGGGCGTGATATCGACGACTGCGCTTCGACACCCCGTCGCGAGATGCTTTACCGACCGACAAGAGCGCGATTGGGCGGCGGCGACGTTGCAGGTGCTTCGGCCCAAGTTGCGCGACACACGCACGCGCGTCGTGATCGGCGAACCAGTCGGGCGCGACCAAGCAAACCTCGCGCTCGCGATCGACGCGGCGATGGCCAGATCTCTGGCGCGCCTGAATGGCGAACTCCCGCTACACCAAACGGCTGTGCGTCAGGGCGGCGGCGATGAAGCTGGCAAACAGCGGATGGGGTTCGAACGGACGTGATCGCAATTCCGGGTGGAACTGCACGCCGACGAACCACGGGTGCGACGGGATCTCGACGATCTCTGGCAACAATCCATCCGGCGACAGGCCGGAGAACACCAGCCCGGCGTCCTCAAGCCGCGCGCGGTAGGCGGTATTGACCTCGAACCGGTGGCGATGGCGTTCGGCGATCTCGGTGGTAGCGTATATCTCGGCGACGCGGCTGCCGGGTTGCAGTGACGCGGCATAGGACCCTAACCGCATGGTGCCGCCGAGGTCACCGGACGCCGCGCGCCGTTCAAGCTCGTTGCCGCGCATCCACTCGGTCATCAGGCCTACGACGGGCTCGCACGTGGTGCCGAATTCGGTCGAACTCGCAGCGGTTAGGCCGATGGTGCGGGCCATCTCGATGGTCGCCATCTGCATGCCGAAACAGATGCCAAAATACGGCACGCGGCGCACGCGGGCGAACCGTGCAGCGAGGATTTTGCCCTCGGCCCCGCGCTCGCCGAAGCCACCGGGGACGAGGATGCCGTGTACGCCGTGCAAGTGCGCCGCCGGGTCCTCGCGCTCGAACACCTCGCTGTCGATCCAGTCGAGGTTGACCTTGACGCGGTTGGCGATGCCGCCATGCGTCAGGGCTTCGATGAGCGATTTATAGGCGTCCTTGAGGCCTGTATATTTGCCGACGATGGCGATCGTGACTTCGCCCTCGGGGTTCGCGATGCCACGGCTGATGCCCTGCCAGCGCTCGAGGTTGGGCTGCGGCGCGCCGGTGATCCCGAATGCGGCCAGCACTTCCCGGTCGAGACCCTCGTTGTGGTATGCTAGCGGCACGTCGTAGATCGAGGCGACGTCGAGTGCCTGGATGACGGCCGATTCGCGCACGTTACAGAACAGCGCGATCTTGCGCCGCTCGGTCGCTGGTACCTCACGGTCCGAGCGGCACAGCAGGATATCGGGCTGGATACCGATCGAGCGCAGCTCTTTGACCGAATGCTGCGTCGGCTTGGTTTTGATCTCGCCCGCGCTCGGGATATAGGGCACCAGCGTCAGGTGGATGTAGACCGATGCCCCGCGCGGCAGGTCGTTACCGAGCTGGCGGATCGCCTCCATGAACGGCAGACCCTCGATGTCGCCAACCGTGCCGCCGATCTCGACGAGCACGAAGTCGACGTCACCGTTGTCGGCGAGCACGAATGCCTTGATCGCGTCGGTGACGTGCGGGATCACCTGCACCGTGCCGCCGAGAAAATCGCCGCGCCGCTCTCGCGCAATGATTTCCTGGTAGATGCGGCCCGTTGTGATGTTGTCGGCCTTGCGCGCGGCGACGCCGGTGAAGCGCTCGTAGTGGCCAAGGTCGAGGTCGGTCTCGGCCCCATCGTCGGTGACGAACACCTCGCCGTGCTGGTAGGGGCTCATCGTGCCCGGATCGACGTTCAGATACGGGTCGAGTTTTTTGAGGCGGACGGTGTACCCACGCGCCTGGAGCAACGCGCCGAGTGCGGCGGATGCCAAGCCTTTGCCGAGGGACGAAACCACGCCGCCAGTGATGAAGATGTAGCGCTGCATGGACCGCGCGTCTGACACGGGGGCGAGCGGATCAAAAGCGCTTTTGCGTCTCATCCACGGATAAAGCTACGTAAACTGCCAGAATTTGCGAACAGATGGCAGTTTTGCTGCACCGGATGCGGGCGGAGCCCGGCGATCGGCGCCCTGCAGAACCAAATCATTTTAGCGATCGAGTGGGGCGTTACCGTCTTTGAGCTTGTCGAGCAGCGACCTGCCATCCGACGGTTTGGCTGGCTCGCCCGGTTTGGCTTCGCCCGGGGCCGCTTCGCCCGGTTTAGCTTGACCTGTCGCGGCCGCCCCGGGTTTCTGCCCGAGCTTCTCGAGCAGCGATCCGCCACTGTTGTTGCCGCCGCCCTGCGCCAGTATCGTCAGCAGGATGCTGGTTAGAAAAAACGCGCCGCCGAGAATTGACGTTGAGCGCGTCAGGAAGTTGGCTTGGCCGCGACAGGTCAAGCTAAACCGGGCGAAGCGGCCCCGGG
>JAWXCP010000216.1:0-10966 GCA_034408685.1 Hyphomicrobium aestuarii
CCCTCGACCTCGATCCGCAAGCCTGCCTCGTGGTGGCCGTGTTCGACCCCGGCGAGGATGGCGAAAAGCTACCGCCACGCGAGGACATCGAGCGCCGCGTCGCATCCCTGAAGCTCGACCGGGAGAAACTCGGCGGCGTTAACCTCGAAGCCGAAGGCGATCTCGACGCGCTCGAAACCCAGCTCGGTTCGATGGCCGCCGAAATCGACGACGTCGAACAGGCGATCGCGAAACTGCGCGGCGCGATCGGCCAACTCAATCGCGAAGCCCGTCAGCGGCTGAATGAGGCGTTCCAGATCGTCAATGGTCACTTCCAGCGATTGTTCGCGACGCTGTTTGGCGGCGGCGAAGCCCGGTTGGAGTTGATCGAAAACGACGACCCGCTGCTGGGCGGGCTCGAGATTATCGCCAAACCACCCGGCAAGAAGCCCGCCACGCTGTCGCTGCTGTCGGGCGGCGAGCAGACACTCACGGCGCTGTCGCTCATCTTTGCCGTGTTCTTGACCAATCCGTCGCCAATTTGCGTGCTCGACGAGGTCGATGCGCCGCTCGATGACAGCAACGTCGACCGCTTTTGCCTGCTGATGGAACAGATGGCGGCTGAAACTGACACGCGGTTCCTCGTCATCACCCACCACCCGATGACCATGGCGCGCATGAGCCGCCTGTTCGGCGTCACCATGGCCGAAAAAGGTATCAGCCAGCTCGTCTCCGTCGATCTTCAAACGGCGGTCCGGTTCCAGGAGGCGGTGTAGGATTATCGGATTCGAGGATCGATTTCGGGGTTGCCAGCAGACGACGCTTGTTGAGCGTGAAGAGCGGCTGTGCTAATGCTGTCGGTATGAAACAGAAGCGGTCCATTGCTGCAGGAAAAACCACCGTAAAGGGCGAGTCACGCACCAAGGTGCCGGGCTCGACCTTCCTTGGCGTCACGATTCTTAAGCCTCACTTCAAGCCAAACGGCACCACGGTGAAGAAAATTCGGGCCGCCGTCCGTGCCGCGAATGGTCAAAATTCGCCGACTTGATCGTGGCTCGTGATCCATTCAGCGTGTTCATAAACGCCCCGTTTGACGAACAGTACCGGCCAATATTTGAAGCGATGGTTTTTACGATATCGGCCTGTGGCTACCGTCCCCGGTGCGCACTTGAAGAGGACAATAGCGATATCCGAATGGATAAGCTGCATCGGTTGATTAAAGACAGCGGTCACTCACTGCACGATCTGTCCCGAACCGACGTCAAGCTCGGCGAACTACCTCGTTTCAACATGCCGTTCGAGCTTGGTATGGTGATCGGCCTGAAGCGCTTTGGCGCAAAATCACTACGGGGGCACGGCGTAAAGATAATGGTCGCCGAACCCTACAAGCTCCCCGCTTACCTCTCTGACCTTGGAGGCAACGATCCGGTTGCTCATCACAACGAACCGGAAAAAGTCATCGGTATCGTTTGCACCTATCTTCAGAAGTCGCCGGATGGCGTGATCCTGGCGGGACCGAAGAGATATGCCACGGCCTATAATGACTTTGGGCGGAAGTTACCGCTAATCGCAGAGGGTATTGGGTTCGAACCGGAGGAAGTAAATGCCTTCGCGAATTATCCTACGTTTTGCCATTGTGTCGCGGAATACCTTGAAAATCCGACCGCAACGGAAGCGGCGAGGTGATTGTTCGGCGCTTCCCCGGCCCGCCCGTTGCCGGCCCCCCTCGCGCCTGTTAACTCGGCCCGCATGACCCTCAAAACCCGCATCATCCCCTGCCTCGACGTCAAGGACGGCCGCGTCGTCAAGGGCGTCAACTTCGTTGACCTGATCGATGCCGGTGACCCGGTCGAAGCCGCCAGCGCCTACGATGCGGCTGGCGCCGACGAATTGTGCTTCCTCGACATCACCGCAAGCCACGAGAACCGCGAGACGATTTTCGACATCGTCGAACGCACGGCCTCGCGCTGTTTTATGCCGCTGACCGTCGGCGGCGGCGTCAGGACAACCGACGATATCCGACGGTTGCTGACGGCGGGCGCCGACAAGGTTTCGATCAACACCGCCGCGATCCTGCGCCGCGCGTTCGTTGCCGAGGGCGCCGAGAAATTCGGCTCGCAGTGCATCGTGGTCGCGATCGACGCCAAGCAGGTGTCTGCGGACGGCGAGGCGCCGCGCTGGGAGCTGTTCACCCACGGCGGTCGCAACCCAACCGGCCTCGACGCGGTCGCCTACGCCCGCGAGGTGGCAGCCCTTGGTGCTGGCGAAATCCTGCTGACGTCGATGGACCGGGACGGCACCAAAGCCGGGTTCGACCTCGACTTGACCCGCGCGGTCGCCGATGCGGTGCCGATCCCGGTCATCGCCTCAGGCGGCGTCGGCACGCTCGATCATCTGGTCGAAGGCGTCCGGGACGGGCACGCGAGTGCCGTTTTGGCGGCGTCGATTTTCCATTTCGGGACATTCACCATCGCCCAGGCCAAGCGGCGCATGGCCGACGCCGGGATCGCCGTACGCCTCGACGGGCTCGAGCCCCGGGACATCGGCACAACTGCGGTGCTTTCAAGGTAAACGCGCGTTAGCACATCCCTTGCAGAGCCCGTCGCATGTGCGCGGCCGATCTTGGCCCCAAATCGATTATGGCTCGGAGGCAACGATGTTTGACCGCAACCGCGTGGATAACGCCACCGCCAACCAGTTGGCCGTTCCTGCCGAAGTGACCATGTCCGACGGCGAAGTGATCGTCGGCCATTTCATCATTGCATCGTCACGGGCCTTCGGTGAGGTGCTCAACGGCGAAAGCCCGTTCCTGGAATTTGCCCCGTTTCAGCGCGACCGGCGATACATCGCCAAGTCCGCGATCCGCACGGTCAAGTTGATGGAGGTGCCGGGTGGCCGCGCGCTTGACGCTAACCGCTCCATGCAAGGCGAATTCGACCCGTATCAAGCGCTTGGCGTCAAGCGCGACGCCGAGTGGGAGGAGATCCGTGAGGCCTACATCAAGTTGACCAAGACCTACCACAACGACCGCTACGCCAGCGTTGAACTGCCCAACGAAGTCCGCACCTACCTCAAAGACATGTCGGCCCGCGTCAACACGGCGTACGCCTTGCTCGAAGCCCCTCGCATGCAGCAAAAGCGCGTCAACACGCGCGTTGAGCCGGTCTATACGTCTCGCCCGCGTGCCTGACCGGACCGGCTGTCAGGCCTTTTGTCCCGGCCGCAACGCACCAGATGCAACGGCTGGGTCCTGTGGTGCCTGTGGCCGGCCGCCATTGACCGGACGCGCGTTGGCCGTGGGCTGATCGGCTGTCCCAGCAGGTCCCGACCTCGTCCCCGTACCTGTCCCCGTGCCTGTCTTCGCCGCGCCGTTGCCGTTTTCAGTTTCCGCGCCACTATGATCGCCGGACCCGCTCGTAAGCTCTCGCGCATAAAGCCGACCGAGGTAGGCGTCGACCTCGGGCGCAGGCGAAACCGTGCGTGCCAAGGCCTCGCGCATGTGCATCTGCTGGGTTTTTGCCGTCGCCGCCGTACCGGGTGATTTGGTCCGGCGCGCGCCGGCGATCAGCAGCGGATAACGCGGCTCCTCGAGATCGAGCTCGTCGAGAAACGTCTCACGCAGGGCGTTGAACGACTGAACGATGCTGTCGCGCGAGAGTTTCCGCTCCGCCACCGGAATCGAGTTGCGCACCCGGGGATCGGCCGCCTCCAGCACGCGGCGCATATCGTGCAGCGCGGCATACGGGTAGATACCGACGAGCGTGGCTGTCTCTCCCGCATTGCGATAGACCGTCCGCATCGTATCGATGGCCTCCGACAGCGTCGCACTGGCGGCAAGCCAATCATCCGCCGTGGCATACGGTTTGTCGAAATAGGTTACCATTAATGACTTGGCATGCACGATGTCGCGCCACTGCCGTTCCAGATTGGCGACAAAAGTTGCCCGTCGCTGAAAGGCGTTGGCGAGATAAACGGCGACCAGTGTTATGAACACCAGCGCCATATCTTTCCCAAAGTCGTAGACATCCCGCGCAATCGCCTCGATCGGCGTTTTCGCCACCAGCGGAACATGAGGGGCGAGCTTCGCTGCCAGCGTTATGGCCAGAACGCATCCGAGGATCGCGGTGGCCCATCGCAAAGTCCTGTTCAGCCGATGGCGCGTCATGAGGGGTCAACCAAATAGAGGGAACAGCAAAACTTGAATGCCAACGACGGCGTTACGGCCGCCAGCCACGTCCGCTGTCCTGCATAGCGTTCCAATTTTGCTCTGCGATGAAGAAAGCCAGCAACAATAAAAACAGCGATCCTGGGAGCGTTTGGATGGCCCAAAGCGCCAGCAACAGCGCGACAACGACGCCGATCCCACCGACAATGCGTCGGCTCCACGTTGGTCCAGCCAATTTGCTGAGCAGGGCGTCGAGAGCATTTCCGCCATCCAACGGGAACGCCGGCAGCAGGTTGAACAGGCAGAAGTACAAATTGATGATCGCGAATTCGCCCAGAACGAACGCAATGACCCGGCCGTCGACCGCCGCACTTGCAGCAACCGGCATGATTTCGAGCGCGCCCAGATATAGCAGGTAGTTCATCAAGGGCCCTGCGAGCGCGATCGCGATGCGCGGCAAGGCAGCTGGTGGTAGCGACGACGCGAACGCGATAACGCCGCCAAGACCCGTCAGTGTGATCTCAGCAATTTTGACGCGAAACAGCCGGGCGACGAAGGCGTGCGCCAACTCGTGCAGCAAGACCGAAGCGATGATCCCGGCGATGATCAAAATGCCAGCCGACAGCTGCATCGTGTCACCGGCCGTGAAATAGCGGTGCGAAAAGAACAGCAGCACGAGCACAAAAAACATATCGAGGAAGATCGGGATACCAGCGATCCGCCCGAGCTCGAGTTTGGTGTGCACGCCTCGTCCCCTCAGTTTCCAGTCCCCGGCTTCGCCACCGCTGGCTACAGCTCCGCCCAGGCGTTGCCCAACGTTATCCCGCACGAGTCGTCTGCACCACCCCGGCAGTCCATGTCGCGATGTCGCCGACGCGAAACATCTGACGGGCGATTTCAGGTTGAGGCGGAGCCGGGGTCCAGTCTAAAAGGCAACCTGGGAGGCCGCTGCCATGCTCCGCGCGCTACGCATTCTATTGGGACTTCTCGCGGCCAGCATCACGGCGGCCTCGGTCCTCGTCGTTCATTTACTTCGGCCGCTGGAACTTGGCGGTCTCCCGATCGACATCCTATTGCCGAGGCTGGTGGCGTTTGCCCAACTGACCGCATTGTGCGCGACGCAAATCGCGATGTTCATTGTGCCGTTCGGTGTCATTTTGGCGCCTGTCGCAGAGATGAACCGCTGGCGATCGGCGATACTTTATGCGGTCCTCGGCCTTATGCTTTCGGCGGCAGGATATGTGCTCCAGTACCAGTCCGAAGGCGAATGGCGCACCGTCGTCAACATGTTTGCGGCTCAAGTTTTTGCTTTGCAGGGTTTGGCCGGCGGGTTGGCTTACTGGTTCGTTGCCGGCCGTTTCGCCGGTTGGCGCAGCGGCGGTGGGCCGTTGAGGGCCGATCCGATCCCAATCGCGCGTCCAAAGCTGTTGGTCTGCGATGCGGTGGAGCCGACCATGGTGCCCGCCCTGTTGCAGGCCCAACAGGTCGTGCCGCTTAAACCACCGGCCGCCGCCGCTGGACCGGCCGCCGCTGTATCGCCTGCCCCGAAGCAATCGTCGGGAAGCGTGCCATCAGCTGGCCGATCATCCACGACATAGTGCGAACGTCCTGCCATTGCGTTGCAAAAGTCCATTGCGGCAGCGCAGCAAAGTGTTAAGCTGAACAGCATAATACTTCTGCGACGATGCAGACGCATTCGTACAGGGAACCACGATGTTCGATCCCGAAATGGCTGGCCGGGCAGCCCACCGCGCAACCGAAAGCGCCATGGCCGCAACCACATCGTATGCGGAAGCGATGACGGCAGCGTGTTCGGAAATGATGATGTTCGGCTTGGACTTGTGGTCGGCCGCACTGTCTGGCTTCACCGGCGACCCCGTGCCCCCCGCACGCCACGCCAAGCCTACTGCAAGCTTCGGCCAATCCCACGAGGATTGGGCCGGCCTGCCATGGCTGGACCCTAACAAGGTGTCGTGCTGGATGCGGATGGCATCCCCGATCTCTCCGCTGGATTTCTTGAACGGGTGGGGCAGCGGTGTGCCACTGCGGGGAACGCCGGCATCATGGCCAGGGGCGATGTCGATGATCGACGCGGGTATTCCGCGTTCGGTCGCGTGGCCTGCCGCTGAGGCCAATGCGGCAGCGCTCGATGCTGCCGCCGCCGCTGTCGAACCCATGCGCAAGGTGTTCGCCACGGCCCATGGCGATAGCGGCTTTGCGTCGTCGCCGTTTGTGCCCAAAGCGGTCGTGCCGTGCCTGATGTTTGCTTACAGCTGCATGTCCGATCTCGGCTTTGCCATGGCAGGCGCCCGATCTCCGTTTGTCTAACGAAGCCAACCGACAGCCGTGCATGACGATGTTAAAAAAGCCCGCCCCGGTGAAACGGAAGCGGGCTTTGGCTTGTGCGGCTAGCTTAAGCAAATATCTCGCCTATGTGCGAGAACGCGGCGCGTTTAGCGTACCGGCGCCGTCGTAGCTGGCTTTACGGCCGGTGCTGTTGGAGCCGTCACAGCAGGCTTTACGACAGCTGGAGCTGCAGCCTTCACCGTTGTGCCGGTGGCAGCTGCAGGCTTAGTTACAACGGCAGGCGTCGTCACAGCGGCAGGCTTCGTCACAGTGGCAGGTTTGGCGGCCGCTGCGGCCTTTGCATCGGCGGCCTTTTTGGCAACGCCAGCAACCGTCCGGCAATAGGACTTTTGAACTTTACCTGTCTTGTTGTTGGCATCCTTCGGTACGACGAAGCCGCAAACCGGGTTTGCCTTACACGTGGTCTCGTCGAGACCTTCGCAAACCGACGCTGCCTTTTTCGGAGCCGCAGCCTTGGCCACGGCCGGTGCGGCTGACGTTGGCTTGACCGCAGCTGGCGCAGTTGTGGCTGGCGCGGCAGTCGCTGGCTTTACTGCGGGCGGTGTCGCAGCTTTCACAGCCGGAGCTGGTGCCGCTGGCGGTAGCTGCTGCGCGCTTACGGTCACGGTGACGAAGCTCAATGCTGCAGCCGTCGCGACCGCACCCAATCCAAATGCTCGTATATTCATTGCAACACCGTCTCCATCAGTTGGTCCCAGTGGCAGTCTAGCTTAACTCCATGCCCAAAAACACGGCAACGGCGTGAACGAGGTGTGAATAGTCGCCGGGCGCTGACCGACTGGCGAGGGGATAAGCAGCTTCGGAATACCTGCTGATGGTCGTTTTCTTGACGGTTCCTAGAGTTGGTAAGGGACTACGAAGAGGTTGCTTCAGCACGCGAATTAGCCGCCCACGGACAGAAAAACGCGGGTCGCACTCACGTCGCCTAAAGTCCTGAACGCAGCCCCAACCGCGACAGCAACAAAAAACTGTTGTGTCGTGGTGGATAAGCAGACCTGCGCGTCTTTGGGGCCAGCTTTAAGGCTGTGCCCGCTTAAAGCGCCCCCGAATCGCCAGCCACAAACCACGCTGATCAATCGGCCCCTGTTTGGCCGCCCTCTTGTTGACGGCACCGTCATCCGATAGTTCGGCACTGATGGTTGCGCCCCCGGCTCAGCCGAGACACTCTTCGAACGGGATCGACATGGCAACGTCCAACGCGAAGTCTATCAAGAAGGTCGTCCTCGCCTATTCCGGCGGCCTCGACACCTCGATCATCTTGAAATGGCTGCAGGAGACATACGGCTGCGAAATCGTGACCTTCACCGCCGATCTCGGCCAGGGCGAGGAGTTGGGCCCCGCCCGCCGCAAGGCCGAGATGATGGGCATCAAGCCCGAAAACATCTACATTGAAGACCTGCGCGAAGAATTTGTCCGCGATTTCGTGTTTCCGATGTTCCGCGCCAACGCGGTCTACGAGGGCGTCTACCTGCTGGGTACGTCGATCGCCCGTCCACTGATCGGCAAGAAGCAAATCGAAATTGCGCGGGCAACCGGCGCGGACGCGGTCTGTCACGGCGCCACCGGCAAGGGCAACGACCAAGTCCGTTTCGAGTTGACCTATTATGCACTCGAACCGTCGATCAAGATCGTCGCGCCGTGGCGCGAGTGGGCGTTCAAGGGTCGCGAGGACCTACTCGAGTTCGCCCGCAACCATCAAATCCCCATCGCCAAGGACAAGGAGGGCGAGAGCCCGTTCTCGGTTGACGCCAACCTGTTGCACTCCTCATCCGAGGGCAAGGTGCTGGAAGATCCGGCGGTCAAAGCTCCCGAGGTCGTCTATCAGCGCACGATCTCGCCAATGGCCGCGCCCGATAAGGTAACGGCCGTCAAAATCGGCTTTATGAAGGGCGATGCGGTCTCGATCGACGGCATGCCACTGTCGCCAGCGACATTGCTCGCAGCCCTTAATGACCTCGGCCGCGACAACGGCATCGGCCGCCTCGATCTCGTTGAAAACCGTTTCGTCGGCATGAAATCGCGCGGCGTGTACGAAACGCCAGGCGGAACGATCCTGTTGGCGGCCCACCGCGCCATGGAGAGCATCACGCTCGACCGAGGCGCTGGCCACCTCAAGGACGAACTGATGCCGCGCTACGCCGAGCTGATTTATAACGGCTTCTGGTTCAGCCCCGAGCGCGAGATGCTGCAAGCACTGATCGACAAGAGCCAGGAACACGTCGAGGGCGAGGTCACGCTCGAACTCTACAAAGGCAACGTCATCGTCGTGGGCCGCACCAGCGCCAAGTCGCTCTATTCCTCCACCCTCGTGACGTTCGAAGACGACCGCGGCGCCTACGACCAGAAGGACGCACAGGGCTTCATCAAGCTCACCGCGCTCCGCCTCCGCACGCTCGGCGCACGCGATCGCAAGGCGTAAACAACCTCTGATGCCCTCGACCCCGTCCACCATCGTCATCACCGGAGCGAGCGCCGGGCTCGGCCGGGCGCTGGCGTTGGCGTATGCCGCTCCGGGGCGGACGCTCGGCCTGCTCGCCCGCGACACGGCCCGCCTGGATGACGTTGCGAGCGCCTGCACGGCCAAAGGCGCGAAAACCGTCACAGGATCGGTCGACGTGCGCGACGCCGCCGCCGTCGCGACATGGCTAGCGGCGTTCGATGCCAACCACCGAACAGAACTGGTCATCGCCAACGCTGGCGTGTTCACCGGTCACGGCGCCGACCGCATCGAGACGACCGACGACATCGCCTGGATGATGCGCGTCAACCTCGAGGGTGTCGCCAACGTCGTTCAGCCCTTGGTCGCCGCCATGCGAACCCGTCGCAACGGCCATATCGCCATCATCGGCTCGCTGGCTGCATTGCAGCCGCTCGCCGATGCGCCGGGCTACAGCGCGTCGAAAGCTGGCGTGATGGCCTACGGCGAGGCGCTGCGCGAATACCTGTTGCCGGATAAGATCACGGTATCTCTGGTCTATCCAGGCCACATCGAGACGGCCCAGGTCGCCGACCACGTCGGGGCTCTACCGCACCTGTGGACGGCAGAGCGCGCCGCCCAGCACATCAAACGCAAGCTCGATGCGAAGGCGACGTTCATCGCTTTCCCGTGGCAGCTCGTCTGGCTGATCCGCGCGGGACGGGCGTTGCCATGGCGATTGCGGGCGCTCGCTGGCAAAGATTTCCGCTTCCACGTCGCGCGCGATAAGAACCTATAGATCGAGTTTCATTTGGCTGGTCGGCGCCGACTTGGCACGCTTTCCCGTGCTTTTTTGGGCCGTGCCTTTCTGCCCGGCACCTCGCTGACCTGTGATCGGCATGCCGCTCTTGCGGCTACCGTGCTCGTCCTGGATTGCATCGGCTGCCCGTCGGAACGATTGCCCCCGCCGCACGCCCCACACCTTGTCGCGGGCTGCCCGCGCCGCCGCCTCGTGGTCGACGATCCGGTCGGGGTAGCCTTCGCTCGCGATGCTGCGCAGGTCTGAAAACCGCCACGGCTCGTGGATCGCGTGGTCGGGCAGCTCGGCAAGCTCGGGCAGCCAGCGCCGAACGAACACGCCAGTCGGGTCCTGGTCGTAGCCCTGCTTGACCGGATTATACATTCTGATCGTATTAATGCCCGTCGTTCCCGACTGCATTTGCACCTGTGGCCAATGGATACCCGGCTCATAGTCGGTGAACAACCGAGCGAGATGGAGCCCCGTCGGCCGCCACGGCAGCCACAACTGATAGCTTGCGAACGCGACCAGCATGGCGCGCATACGAAAGTTGATCCAACCGGTATGGATCAGCGACCGCATGCACGCATCGACGAACGGGAAACCGGTGGTACCCGTGGCCCACGCCTGCAATCGCGCCGCCTCGACCGAACCGGGAGCGATTGTCTCGGGGCGCAATCCATCGTACGCGCGATGCAAGTTGCGAACCTCGATCGCAGGTTCGCTTTCGAGCTTCTGCATGAAATGGCAATGCCAGTGCAGTCGGCCAGTGAACGAGATCAGCGACTTTGCCCACGCCGCCCCGTCGGGCGAGTGCGGCGCAATCTGACGTTCGGCCTGGAGGTCCCCATAACGCGCCCGCGTGGCTTGTGCGACCTCGCGCATCGACAGGGTGCCGAATGCAAGGTGCGTCGACAACCGTGAGCACGACGCTTCGGCGGTCAGCGGGCTCGACATCTCGAAGCGGTAGTTCTGCCCGCGACGCAGCAGAAAGCTGTCGAGGTCGGCAATCGCGGCCTCCCGCCCGCCGCGCTGACGGCCAGGGCACGGGTCGGGAGCGAGCCCGAGGTCGGCCGCCGATGGTAAATCTAGGATATGATGGTCGCCAACACGCTCCAGAGCCCGCGGCGGCTCGGCGGGTGGACGCGCCATGGTGCGCTCCCACCGCGCTGCCCACCCGTTACGCGTCGGCAAGCGCCGGACAACCCCGTTTTGAGGCAGCTCGGTCCCTTCGATACCG
>JAWXCP010000217.1:0-26166 GCA_034408685.1 Hyphomicrobium aestuarii
AGCCCACCGATGCCAGCTGCGCCACCGAGCCCGCCAATGAGCCCACTGAGCAGCGCGTCGTCAAGATCAGCACCGCTGGCGAGGCTGCTGGCAAAGCCGGCGGCGGCACCGTATGCGGCAAGTACCAGGGGACCGGCGCCGACAGCGGTCAGCGCGACACCGCCGACGATGACGAGCCCCATTATGATTTCTTGCTGGTGTTCCTCAATCCAGTCGATCGCGTCACTAGCGACATCGACTGCTGTATCCCAAACATTTTCAATTGTACCGAAAGGATCCGATATGAAGTCGCCAGCGAATTCAAATGCGGCTTCTGCAGCACTTTTAAACGCTTCGTATATGTCCGTGGCGACATCTCCAACTGCATCAATGACGTCACCGACGCCGTCTATAACGTCTCCGGCAACTCCCTTGACGGCATCCCAGCCGTCCGAGAAGGCATCGCCAATATCGCCAAGAAAGCTCATTTTATTCTCCTGTTGAGTTCGGCCGCACAATCGCGGCATGGAGACGCGTATCTCGCAATTGATCCGCTATTTTTGGATATAACGAGAATACCGGTCCACTGTGCAGGAGCTCGACTCTGGGCGCTGTCCCGAAGGTGACACGTCCAGAATTTCAGCCGGTATTAATGCCGCTTTGGGGTGGTAGTTCTTGCCGGCTATGGCGTCGAAGTGCACTTAGTATCTGATTTGCTTCGAGAATTGATGTTGGTGGTCTGCTCGATCGACGCCGCTGGCGCTTGAATTGCGCGCGATATATCGACCTGAGATGAATGACACTTTTTTACGAATGGTGCGGCTGTCCCACGCTCTAATATAATGCCAGAGCGCAGGCGCAAAAAAGCCCGCGCGGTATATCGCACGGGCTTTCACGGGCAAGGACCTAGATGGCGATTCCACTCGGCTGTCGCTTGGCTTCGTCACCTTTTTTGGAATGGGTCGTCTTACTTAAAGTCTCAACGCCTATTTTCTCAGACCGTGTGCCCATTTTATCGTCAGCGCATTACAGCATGAACATCTCTTGCGTGATGTCACCCTGCTCAACTCCTCTCAGGATGACGGCCTGGCCGTCATAGACCACGGCAGTGTCGTTGCCGATCTGAAGCAACCTGAGCTGGTCAAAGCTGTCGAGCCCGTCGAAACTGGTCATGTCGAGCTTGTCTTCATCGACATTGAAGTCGGTGATCTGATCGACGCCGAACTTGCCGATCAGGGCGAAGATGTCGCTACCGTCGCCGCCGGACATCACATCATTTCCAGCACCTCCGATCAGCGTGTCGTTGCCCGCCCCACCCAAAAGGATGTCGACGCCCAAGCCACCGTCCAGGACATCATTGCCAGCGCCGCCGTCGAGAATGTTCGAGCGGCCATTGCCCGTCAACTTATCGTCGAAGGAACTGCCGATCAGCTTTTCGATGCTGACGAGCGTGTCTCCCTCAGCGCTACCGCCCGTGCTCACCGCCCCAACGACCAGCGTGGCTTGGACACTTGCGCTCGACGTGGCGTAGCTGACCTCGTCGACCCCGACCCCGCCGTCAATTGCATCGGCACCGTTGCCGCCATCAATCTTATCGGCTCCTTCGCCGCCTGTGATCGTATCGTTGCCATCGCCGCCGTTAAGGGCATCGTTGCCGGCGTCACCGTCAATCCGGTCGTCGCCGATCCCACCATCGATTTTGTCGGATCCTTCGCCGCCCGAGATCGTATCGTTGCCATCGCCGCCGTTGAGGACGTCGTTGCCGGCATCACCGTCAATCCTGTCGTCGCCTTTACCGCCTTCGAGCACGTTGATTGCGCCGTCCCCGGTCAATGTGTCGGCATGGTCGCTGCCAGTGACAATTTCGACGGCCGTGAGCGTATCGCCTTCGGCATCGCCGCCCTTACCGGTGACCCCGGCAGCCAGCGAGACCTCGACGCCAGCCTTGGACGTCCCATAGCTAACCTCATCGATGCCTTCGCCGCCGTCGATCAGGTCTGCACCTTCGCCGCCGTCGATCTTGTCGTTGCCGACCCCGCCGTTGACAGTATCGTTGCCACTGCCGCCGGACAGTGTGTCGGCGCTGTCGCTGCCGGTCAGGACGTCGTCATAGTCGCTGCCGATCAGGCGCTCGATCCCCATCAGCGTGTCGCCTTCTGCGTCGCCGCCCTTGCCGATAATGCCGGTTTGCAACGATACCTGAACTCCGGCTGCCGACTTTCCATAGGACGCGGTGTCAGTGCCATCGCCACCGTCGATGGTGTCGGCACCCTGGCCCCCGATTAATGTGTCGCTGCCAGCGCGGCCGTACAGTTCATCGTTGCCGTCGCCACCGATGAGGATATTAGCCTCGGCATTGCCGCTGATTTTGTCAGCGAACTTGCTGCCGGAGACCGCCTCAATACCGGCAAAAGTATCACCCGCGCCATCCGCCGAGTATGCTTCTGGGACTAGGGGATGGATCGCTATCTCAGCGACCAGACGGTTGGCGTTATGGAGCGCGTTGGACACGCCGTTGAACTCGTGAAGAGCGGAACGCATCAACGCCGTCCGACCGTTAACCGTCTCCATGTCCACCGTGACGCCACCCTTTGCAGCGTCATAGCTGACTGTATCCAGACCCTCGCCGCCTTCGAAATGGTCGGCACCCGCGCCGCCCACGAGCGTGTCGTTGCCGATGCCGCCGTCGAGGGTGTCGTTACCATTCCCACCGATTAGAACGTCGTTGCCACCGCGACCGTGGATCTGATCGTTTCCATCGCCGCCGATGAACTGGTTGTTATCGCCATTGCCGCTGATCTTATCGTCATATTTGCTGCCAACAATCGTTTCGATATTGGTAAAGGTGTCCCCACGGCCATCGGACGAGCGCGATGAAATGACCGTTTCTGGTATCGTTGGCACTAATGGCAGCCGGTCGAAGTCGGGCAGTCCCGGAAGCCCTCCAGTACCCGCAAATGATGCCGAGATTGGGCGCGCGACCTGGGCAAGATTTATGACGTCAGAATGGTTGAAAAATTTCCCACCATCCATGTCGATCGTGACGCCGCCTGTAGCATCCGCGTAAGAGACGGCATCGTTGCCTTCTCCACCATCGAAGTGATCGGCGCCTGCGCCGCCAATGAGCACGTCGTTGCCGATGCCGCCGTTCAGTGTGTCGTTGCCGTTGCCGCCGACCAGCACATCGTTGCCGGCCCGACCGTTCAACGTATCGTTCCCGTCTCCGCCGAAAAGTTTGTTGTCTGCACTGTTGCCGGAGATGGTGTCGTTGTATTTGCTGCCCGTGACGTTCTCGATGCTGACGTAGGTATCACCGGTGGCATCGTTGGCCGCCAGTGAGGTCTGGGCGGGCGTCACGGTTCCAAGCTGTTGACCGATGTTGACCGTTTTCATCCAAACCGAGTCGACGCGCATCGAACCAATGTCCGTGACCGCGCTCAACACCTTCTGCGGACCCTCTAAGTCCACTTTCACGCCGCCTCGGGCGTCGGCATAGCTCGCAGTGTCCTCTCCTTTTCCGCCGTTGAGGACATCGCGGCCCGCGCCGCCTTGGAGCTGATCCGAGCCGTCCCCGCCGTACAGCGTATCGGCGCCGTCTCCGCCTTTCAGGGCGTCATTGCCCTCGCCGCCAAAGATCGTGTCGTTCCCCTGTTCGCCGACGAGAATGTCGTCACCTTCGTTCCCCGAAAGGAGATCGTCGCCTGTGCCTCCCTGCAACTGGTCCGCGCCGGCACCACCGTAAAGCTTGTCATTTCCGCTTCCCCCCACCAGCAGATCGTCGCCCGCCTCGCCAGCGAGCATGTCGTTGTCCTCGCCACCATCAAGTTTGTCATTGCCGACGCCACCGTAGAGAGCGTCGTCACCGGCTTCACCCAAGATCTGATCGTCGCCTCCGCCGCCATAGACGAGATCATTTCCGCCTTTGGCAGCGATCATGTCGTTGCCGTCGTAAGCGTTGATAACGTTTTCCTGGCCGTTGCCGATGATGGTGTCGTTGTGTCGACTGCCCAAAACGTGGGGGGCGTCCGCGAGTGCAACCGGCTTGTTTGGATCGGTAACATCATAGGCCGACTTCATGTCCGGCTTGGTCTCGTCGCGCAGGACGACCGTCTTGCCGGCATCTGCATTGGCAAGGTTGATCCCATAATGTGCGTACACGCCCGATGATGGCGCAAACGGCTCAGCTGGCGTCGTGTCTGGATTGAGAAGCTCGCCGATGTTGATCGGGCGCAGGGCGGCAGCGGCCGCCGCAGTGACGGGGGTCAAGCCCAGGGAGGGTCCGAGCGTGATGACATCTTTCTGAACGGGGCTGAGCGCCGCCATCGCCGATCCGACGACCGACTGCTGCGCAAGTGGGACAGCCGAGATGCTCGGCGCAAAATAGGCCGCTGGCATCGGCGTTACAGCTACCGGCTCAGGCACCAGCAGCGGCATGTTCGAGGGGGCTGCAAAGAGGACGCTGCTCTTTGCCGGGGCCGCGTAGAGAGCCGTCGATGACAGGAGAGATTTGGAGAACAGAGCCATGTTGCGTTCCTTTTCGAGGGTTTGTGATGCTCAATCCGTTTTTCCGGAGCCTGTTTAGCCACCGGCCTCGTTTGGTTTAGGCCCACTGGCGCAGTGCGGCTGTCACGGGCGGAACAAGCATTGGAAAATCAACGGCATCGGCTCGGTCGGCTTGTCACGCCGGTAACAGCAGTCAAAGTGGCACTCGCTTAAAACTTGGGACATCGACGCCGTTTGGATACCTCCAGGGAGCGACCGCCATGTCCGCCAGAGCCAGCATCTCAGCCAATGCAAAGAACAAGACCCCGCTCGAATGCACCGTCCGGAGTTGCTATCCGGCTTTGGCGATGAGCTTCGCGATCAGCTTCTTTATCAACCTCGCCCTGCTGGTTTCACCGCTCTACTCGATGCAGGTATATGACCGTGTGCTGTCCAGCCGGAACATCACGACGCTGCTGTTCTTGACGGGAATTGTTCTCGTATTTCTGGTGCTTTACGGCGTGCTGGAGTATGCTCGCTCAGGCATTTTGGTGCGCTGCGGTTTGAATTTTGAAGCGTCGCTGCGGCGGCCTCTTTTTGACTCGATGATGCGCGCGGAACTCGATCCCAACGCGCGCCAGGGTCAACAAGTCATTCGCGATGTTGAAATGATCCGCGACAGCCTGTCGTCAGGTGTCGCAACCACGGTCTTCGACCTGCCCTGGACACCGCTCTTCATCATCCTATGCTTTGCCATGCATCCCGTGCTTGGTTGGGTTGCGGTCGGCGGTGCGATCGTCCTGTTTTCGATCGCGCTGCTCGCGGAATTCGCCAACAAAACGGAGTTTGAAAAGACCAACAAACTGTCGAACGAGGCGTCGAGCTTTGCAGCTGCAGCGCTGCGCAACGGCGAAGCCGTTCGCGGCCTAGGTATGGGCGATACCGTGCTCAACCGTTGGAACGGTCACCAGTCGGCTGCGTCCAACGCCCATGCCTTGGCTCACGAGCGGAGTGCAGCCCTTGTTGCCTTATCGAAGTTCGCGCGGATCGCCGTTCAAACTGCGGCGCTGTGCGCTGGAGCCTGGCTTGCGGTCGACCGGGAAATTTCGCCCGGCATTATGATGGCCGCGTCGATCATCATGGGACGTGCGCTGGCTCCCGTCGAGCAGATCGTGGGGCAGTGGAAGCGCATCCTGGGCGCGCGTAGTGCTTACCGCCGCCTGCACAAACTGTTCGAGACGTCGCCAGCCCAGGCTGAGAAGATGCCACTGCCGGCCCCGACCGGGTGCCTCGATGTCGAAAATGTCGTCATCGCCCCCATCGGCTCTAACCGTCCGTCGGTCAAAGGTGTCAGTTTCCAGCTCGCCGCTGGCGAGAGCCTTGCGATCATCGGTGCATCGGCGAGTGGAAAATCAAGCCTTTGCCGTGCTTTAGCCGGCGTCTGGCCGGTCCGAAGTGGTGTGATCCGGGTCGATGGCGCTTCGATCACCAACTGGGACCCCAATAAGCTTGGCAAACACGTCGGCTATCTGCCCCAGGACGTTGAATTGTTCGACGGCACGATCGCTGAAAACATCGCGCGCCTGGATACCGTCGACGAGGAAAAAGTTCTGACGGCGGCCAAATCGGTCGGTATCCACGAGCTCATCCTGCGGCTGCCGCTTGGCTACGACACGCCGATCGGGTCGACCGGCGTGACATTGGCTGGCGGTGTCCGCCAGCGCGTCGGCCTTGCCCGGGCGCTTTATGGAAACCCCAAGATCGTGTTGCTCGACGAGCCCAATTCGAACCTCGACGATGACGGAGACAAGGCTCTCGCCCAAGCAATTGCGCGCATGAAAGCCGATGGTCGCACCGTCATCATCGTCACCCACCGGCCGCAAATCCTGTCGCACGTCGACAAGCTGATGGTCATGTCTCTTGGCGCGGTCGTCGCGTTTGGGCCGCGCGATGAAGTGATCAGTAAAGTGCGAGGCAACCGAGTGGCATCGGTTGACAACAAGCCAGCGCGGACTGCTGTCGGATGAGCTTTGCAAAGTTGCAGCAACCCTATCGGCGTGTGGGACGGTAATCCAAACGCCGATTTTTCGTGCGCCGTTTGCCTGACTTATCACGTGCCCCCGATCGAGACGGTGGCAGGGCGTTCGGCGGATGCAAACAATCAAACCCGTGTTCCCTGCGGAACTGAGCGCTGATGCCAAAATTCGCATGGTGATCGTGTTGGAAGCCAAACGGCGATCCCGAAAGCCCCGCACCAAAGCAATATTGAGGACAAACCAATGACCACGGCAACTCCCAAGACCTCCACGGCCGCCCAAGCAGTCGTAATTCCCGCGACAATGAAGGCAACGCGCTTCCGCAATCCGGCCCGCGCCTTCGCCTTCTGCTACCAGCTGTTCAAAGCGGATACGCGGTTCGCCAAACGGCCAGAACTCGCCAAGCGTATGGCGCGTCAGGTCAAGGCCGGCCAGTACCTCTTCATTATCGACGCCGGCCATATCGTTGGCTTCACCAGTTGGATCCGCACCACGTCGGAGCAAGGCGCCGCCTGGGCCGCCGGAGCGAAACCGTTCGCTGAAGAAATGGTGACCTCGAAGGATGCGGATGCCATTGTCGTGGAGCATTGGTGCGCCGCCGGTGCCGCTGCCCAGAAGTTGCTTGCCGAAAAACTTCTCGCTGTCACGGGGGATGCTGACCGGGTGTATGGCCGCGCCGAGTTGAGCAAAGGCCGCATGATCCCGTTTAAGCTCGAGAAGAAAGACCTGCATGCGTGATGGACGGACTGACTTGATCATACAATGCCACCGGCATCGGTCGGGCAATTCGCCATCGACCGCTTATCCGGCGGCTTTGCCATCTTAACGGTGCTCGAAAATCCGAGCCCGTGATCAGCAAGATCATCCCACTGGCCGTGGCGCTCATTTACGCCGGGACTTTGGGTTGATCAGTCAGACAAAATTGGAGGGTTAATTGGTGGGTCGACTCAAGATGAGGACGGAATTTCTAACAATTTCAACGTTAAAGGCATGCCACCCTCTCCGCCAATCTGAAATCAAGTTGATAGCTTGCACTTTGGGTGTTGGTGCCGTTTCGGGACCGATCACGTGCCTATCTGCCGGAGCATCAGCCCGCATTGTGTCGGCCTCTTCTCGCCGTTTTGATGAACGCGGCGAAATGTTCCCCGTCGACGTCGCCGCGCTCGACGGCGGAGCGAACAGCGCAACCCGGCTCGGTGTTGTGCAGACAATTCCTGAACCGACACTGCAATGCTAGGCGTTCGATGTCCTCGAAGTCTTTTGCGTCGGCATCGGGATCGGTATCGGCATCGGCATCGGCAGTGTTCCAGAGTTCTAACCCCCGCAACCCGGGCGTATCGACAATAGCCCCACCCTGCAATCGGACGAGCAGTTGCCGATGCGTTGTCGTATGGCGGCCGCGCCCATCGTAGCCGCGAACGTCTTGTGTGGCTTGCGCGTCGCGGCCGAGAAGCCGGTTCGTCAAGGTCGACTTGCCGACCCCCGACGAGCCGATCAGGGCGACAGTGCAGTTGCCCTTGAAATACTGTTCAAGGACTTGGATGCTTGCGGGCTCGCGGGCGCTGATCACATGGACCCGAATATCAGGATCAATTCCCTCGATCTGGCCGGCCGGTCCGACGACATCATTCGTGAGATCTGCCTTGTTGACCACGATAACTGGCGTAGCGCCGCTTTGCTGCACTAAGGCCAGATAGCGCTTCGTGCGCAGCAGATTGAAGTCGCCGCCGAACGCGGTCACAATGAAGGCGACATCGATGTTGGCTGCCAGCAGTTGCGGGTCGGTTGTCCCCGACGCTTTGCGGATCAACGCGCTCGTTCGTGGCAAGACCACTGCAATCGTCGATGGGCCGTCACCCTCGGCCAAGTTCAGGGCCACGAAGTCTCCGACGCCCGGCAGGTCCGACCGCTGCGCCCGCGAACTTCGGGCCGGAGTATTGCGCATGCGCCCCGTCGTGCCTGCGGAAACCTCGGTCGCTTCCGTGGCCACCCGATAATGACTTCGATGCTCGCCGACCACGCGTGCCGGCACGAGACCCGTGATGGCAAGGGCATCGAACTTCGCTTGCCACTGCCCGTTCCAGCCCAACGCTTCTAGAGACATATGTTCTCCACCAAGTGTCGCGTCTCGAAAACGCAAATCACCTATCGGACCTACCCCGTTTCCTTGGACAGCTGAGGTTTTGCGATCAAGCTAGTGTTCCGTCTCAGACATTTGCCTCCCCCCAGCGGCGAGGTTGAGAGCAAATGTCTGAGACAAGAGGAACACTAGCAATGCTCGGGGTAGGCGGCAAACACGAACGCAAGTCGGCGCCAGACGTCGATCGACGTCGGGTAGCCGTCAGCGTCGGCGGGGCCATAGGCGGGAAACCCGGCGGCGTCATAAAGCCGGATCCGTTCGCGCGGCGGCTGGGCAGCACCCGACCCGTCGGCGGCTTCGACATACGTGCCGATGATCGAGGCTGGATGGGTATGGTCGGCGATCACCAAGACCAACGTGTCGTTCGATTTGGCGGCGTATTCCTTGGCGATTGTGACCGCATTGTCGAACATGATCGTATCGAATACGGCCCGTTCCCAGTCCAGCGAATGGGAATACTTGTCGATCCAGCCTGCCTCGACCATCAGGAAGAAGCTGTTGTCATTGCGCGATAGCACCTTAAGCGCGGCGCGGGTCTGATCGGTGAGGTCGGGCTGATCGGGATAGCGCGGAACGGTACCCTTCTTGAGCAGCCGGCGATCGAGCGCGCCATCGATATTCGAGCGGTTGAACAGTCCGAGCAGACGCGTCGTATCAGCCCGCTCGGCTTCGATGGCGAGCGTGGCATTGGTCTGTACGTAGGTGTAGCCAAGGCCCATGAAGCGCGCGCGGTAGTCCTGGCCATCGGCGCGCTTGCCGTCTGGGTGACTTGCTGGCAAAAAATTCGGCCAGCCGCCCCCCAGGATCACCTCTGGTTCAAGTTGATAGTAGGCGGCGACAATGTCGTCGTAGTCGCGGCGGTTGCGGGTGTGGGCGACCATGGCTGCTGGCGTCGCATCTTCGATCTCGGCGTCGGTCACGAGCCCCACGGCAAGACCGTGGCGGCGCTTGACCAGTTCGCCGATGTTTTCGACCCTGGGATGCGCGGATGTCCGCCGGTTGCTCGCGCAGTAGACCCCCATCGCGTTGACGCAGGTTTTGTGGCCCGTCGCATAGGCCGACGCCGAATTCGCGCTGTCGGTGATGATGCTGTCGCTACCTGCCGTCGAGACCAGCGCCATGTGGGGCATATCGTCCATGGCGAGGTCGGCGCCGTAGCGGCCTTCCTTGATGCCCTTCGACATCATCCGCGCGGCGTTGCGGTGGGCCATCGACATGCCATCGCCGATCATCAAGATTACGTTGCGCGCTTTGCGGCCCTCGGGCGTGGCGTAAACGTCCCACGTGACTTTGGCCGATATGCCGGTCGCCGCTCGCGCTTCGAGCGTATACGTGCCGGGTTTTTCGACGGCCGCTCCGCGGACCCAGTAAGCGGTGAGGTCGGTGCCATCTTCCCGGTCGATGACTGCGGCGGTCCCGCCGAGTGCGCCGACCGCGTCCTCGCCGTTGAGTAGAACGGTGATCTCACCGCGCTCGAGGATGGCGTCGAACTCGACTTTGAGGTCGAACCGCGATCCGGCGAGAATTTCCGCGCGGTCTAACGGGTAGATGGTTTGGGCGGCGACGCTTCTTCCAGCGGCGATCAAAGCGGCCAGACCGGACACGAGCGGCGCGAAAAACGAGGGCATTTTGCTGCTGGTAAGGCGCATGTGTCGCGTCCTTATGGGCTGACGTCGTCTGTCGTCAATTGCGCCTAGCGGTTAGACATCACCGGGCCGTGACCATTGCTGCGGCGTTTGTCGAACCAGCCAGGTTTTTTTGCCAACGGCACTGTTGCGCCACGCCTGGGATGGGTGTCCTTAAACTGAAACGGAGCAGACCCATGATACGGCTTATATCGGCGCTCGCAGCCACACTCTTGGCGGGTGCGATTGCCGCCCCGGCGCTCGCCCAGACCGCGTCAGCGTGTCCGATGACCTACAAGCAATTCGAGGCCGCGATCCCGCATATCGATGTTGACGACTGCCCCGCCGAAGTGGCCGGCAAGGACCGGTTCTGCCGCGGCTCGGCGAACGGCGACAGTATTCATGTTTTCGCGTTTGATTTTGACGGTGACAAATGTCTCGCGGCCTTGCGGTCGTATGACAAAAACGAATTCACGCTGAAAATCGCCAAGGCGAAATAAGATTACATTTCGTCGCGATGCCAGGCGCGGCGCGCCATCTGCCGGAAACGCTGCGGCGCGCGCCTCACCCAACTTCCAGCACGACGCGGCCGCGCACCTTGCCAGCTAGTATCTGCGGCGCGAGTTCGATGACGTCGGCGAGGGGATGCGTCACGGTGAGTGCGTCAAGTTTGGCAACGTCGAGATCGCGCGCAAGACGGTCGTAGGCGGCGATGCGGCGCGGCTTGGGCACCATGACGCTATCGACACCCGCCAGCGTGATCCCGCGCAAAATGAACGGTGCCACGGAGCTCGGAAGGTCCATGCCCGCAGCAAGCCCGCAGGCGGCAACGCAGCCGCCATAGCGCGTCATCGAGATCGCGTTGGCAAGCGTGGTTGAACCAGCGACGTCGACGACACCGGCGAAGCGTTCCTTGGCCAGCGGTCGCGGCGTCCCGGCGAATTCCGCACGGTCGAGAACAACGGACGCGCCGAGGCTCTTGAGGAACTCGGTTTCTTCAGGCCGTCCGGTCGCAGCGTGAACGTCATGCCCCAGCCGCGACAGCAGTGTGACGGCGACGCTGCCGACGCCACCGGCGGCCCCCGTCACCAGCACCGGGCCGGCACCTGGCGCAACACCATGGGCTTCCAGCGCCAGAACGCACAGCATGGCGGTGTAGCCAGCCGTGCCGATCGCCATGGTCTGAGCGGGCGTAAATGCGGCTGGCGCCTTTATCAACCAGTCGGACTTGACCCGCGCGATCTGCGCGTAGCCGCCGTGGTGGGTCTCGCCGACGCCCCAGCCATTGAGGATCACCCGGTCGCCGACTGAAAATTCAGACGACCCGGACGTGATCACCGTGCCGGTGAAATCGATGCCCGGAATGAGCGGAAACCGGCGAACCACAGGGCCTTTGCCAGTGATGGCGAGCCCGTCTTTGTAGTTGATCGTCGAGTGTGTGACGGCAACGTCGACATCGCCCGGCATGAGGTCTGCGTCTGTCAGCGCGGTCCAAGCAATCTGCTGGGCACCACCCGGGGTACCGGCTTGGTTGGCATCCTTGCTGATCAGGAAGCCATTGAATTGGTTGGTCGTGGCGGCGGGCATGGCAGCGGTCCCCAAAGGTGTGACGGCTGAGATGTGCGCCGGTCTTACTGCGGTTGTCGAGTGCGATTGCTTTGGCGAGCAACAATCTGGTATCGCCGGATTGTTGCGCACTCCCAGTCGCGATTGTGACATCCCGGCATCGCAATTGTGGCGCCCGTGCAAGCAGTGTCTCTTGCGACGCCGTGAGAACCTAACAATTCGTTGCTGCACCGCGATAACTTGCACTTTTATTCTTGAACTTTGCCGTCCTAATCTTAACGTTTCGCAACGATCTGGCTTGAATGATGCCAGATGGTTCAAAGCGACTCGGAACAGACCCGGTGCTCTCTGGGTAGCGTTTACCCACTATCTACAGAGCACACGGCCGACGGACGGAGGACTGTTGTCATGACGAATGCGACGCGTTTGCAGGTGTTTGTTGCGGCCCTCTCATTCGGGCTTGTCGCGGCGATCGCATTGGGGCTGTTGAAGTAGCCCGTCGCCCGCGTAGCCGCCGCTCCAGATGATGTGGTGTGGCGATCCGAAACCAAGTTGTAATTGAGTAGCGTTTTTGTACTTCGAGCGGCTGCGGCCCCCCTCGCAGCCGCTCGGTCACGAAACCATGCAGTGCGGCCCTGCCACAGTTCGGCCGGTGATTCCTGGCATTGCTTAATTCCGGCTCGGGATTGGCCGTTGAAGGGCATGGTTTCGAGGCGGTCGCGTGAAGACATATCGACATTTCCTGGTCAACCCGTTGCGTCGGCTCGCACCGTTGATAGCCTGCACTGCGCTGGTCGCTTGGCTTGGAACGGCAGCCGCCCAAACGCCTTCTGCCACTCCTCGCGCGCAGACCGTTGCTCCAGCTCAGCCAACCCGCGCCGCGTTGCCACCAGCTACCCCGCACACCATGACGCCGGACGACTTGGCGCTCGACTGTCCAAGATTGACCGGACGAATTCAGGTTCGCATCCGCCAGCTCAGGGGCGCACTGTCCGACGAGCGGACGACGGAGGTGGCCCGTAGTCTCCAGTCCGTCGCCAGCCCGATTTTTGGCGGAACGTCGCGCGGGATCAATCCCGACGCCGACAACGCGCGCGATCTCGGCATTGTCGTCGCGTACAATCAGCGTCTGATCGAAAAAAAATGCCCGGCCTATAACCTCGAGGCCGAGTTCGCGCCTGGAAATACCGCGCAGCCGAAAGCCGTGAAGCCGGCAAAGCCACCGACGACAGCCAAACCACCTGCTGTCCCCTCGACGCCAGCATCACCCTTGCGCTGACCCACGTTTATTCCGCCTGCGCTTGTTCAGGACAGCGGCAGCACAATGGCTGGAAATCAGCTATTGTTAAATCGAAGCGCGAGACATCAGCGCTCGAGGGAGCACGTAGCGGCCGATGACGTCGCACTTCGTCGACAAGGAGCGAGCATTCGTCGATGGCCTCGAGGTCGAGACCGGTCGCAGCCTCGGCGTGTGGATGATCGAAATCGAGGCGAGCGGCCTGACCGCGCGCAACGACATCATAGATTGGTTGCGCCAGCGCGGGTTTACGTTCGCCAAAGCCTCGTGGCTGGAGCGGATCCACCATAACGGCGGGGCGCTCATCTATGCTGGTGTTGCGCCGACCGTCGCGCCGACCGCATTCTCCGCTCGATTTGCCAATGGCGCGGCTGCCGCGGGGCAAGCATTGCCGGGTCAGATCGCACCGGCACGATCGACATCAGCACCTGCCTCGCCGATCGAGGTTCCAGCGCCGGTACAAACGCAACCGGTCGCGCGGGCCATAACGCCAGCGCCTCAGGTCATACGCGCCGCGCCACCAACGGCTGCACAATCCGCAGCGTCTCACCCCGATGTCGGCTTTGAGGCTATACTGGCGCAAGGCAAAGCCTACCGCCCGCTGGCCCAGGTGCTGCTGCGCGAGATCCTTGCGGCCTTGCCGGGAACCGACCTGCGTCTGGCTGACGGCGTCATCGTGTTTGAAATGTCCGTGCCGTTTTGCGCCATGGCACCGGGGCCAAAGGGGGTTCGCCTTGATATGCCCGCCGGGTGCGGACCATCGCCGCTGTTCCAGGCCTCGCGATCGGTAGCCGTGGCGGGTCTCACAGCGTCGGCGCTGTTGACCGACGCGCGCCAGATCGACGACAGGCTGCTCAAGGCCATCGCAGATGCTGCGCGGAGAACAGATTGAACCCGGCAAGCATTTGACGGTTTTTGCGTTTGACGGATGACGAGCAATCAGGCCGTGTGCGTCGCTTTGTTTATGTCGCGTTGTGTGGCGCACATGTGTTCAACGGCGCGGCTGGAACGACATCACGGAATCGCCGCGAATTCATGGGCTTGTCAGGGTGCCGTCGTCGTACGGCTGGAGGCGGACGAATGATCAAGCGCTCGACGTTCAGGCGCGCTACGACAGCGTGCCAAGGGCAACAGACGGGTCGGCCCGCACTTGCGCTTGGGCTGGGGCTCCGGCGGGCGCTCCGACTGGGGCTCCGACCGGGGCTCCGGCGGGCGCTCCGACTGGGGCTGGGGCTCGCATTTGGGCTGACTTTGGCCACGTGCAGTTTCGTGGCGCCGACAGAGGCGCTTGCCCAGGCCGCGCACCGCGACGCCATCGGTGAATGGCTCAAACGGTCCGACCAGCCGCCGCCGACGGGAATTCCGCCCAACGTCGCTGGCCCAGCCGCATCCTCCAAAGCAGGCGCGCCGCCAGCGGCCGCGCCAATGGCTCCAGCCGATGTGCTACCGGCCGACCCGCGCGACGGTGAACCCGGCTACGAGCAGGCCAAGCGCCTGATGTCGGCCATCCAAGCCATGCTCGAGGACACGGCGAAGAACCGCGCCGAAGGCCGCAAACTACCCGCGCGCGAAGAGTTCACGTTGCCGCCGATTTTCGCCGAGACGCGCGAAGACCGCGATCGCAAGGTCCAGGCGCTGCTCGATGCCGCGCTCGAGGTGGTCACCGATGTTCCCGTCGTCGCAACGCAAAAGCGGGTCGAAGCCCTGCGCCGCAATATCAGCGACCTCGACGACCAGATCGCCAAGGCCCGGGAAAAGCAGCTCAGTGCCCCAAAGGAGGCCATGCTCGCTGGGGTTTTGACCGATACCGTCGACAGCCTGCAGACCCGGATCGCCGACTACACGAAAAGGATCGAATTGAACCGCGCCGAGATCAAAACGGCCAAGGCGGACATCGCTTCGGGTTTGTCGAGTGCTGGCCTCAAGATGACGCCCGAGCAGATCGACCTGCTGCTCGATAGCGTGCTGTCGGGCGATCTCGTGCGATTGATGGCCGTGTTCAACGCCGCAAAGGTGATCGACCAGCAGCTCGCCAAGTTGATGGCGGCGAGCGGGGAAAACCTCAACGCTGCCCGCAAGTATTTCGCCATGCACGCCGCCCTGTTCGCCCTGCTGGTGCATACGCAAGACCAGACGATTGCCAAAATCGACACGAACTACCTGCCGCGTCTGGCCGCGATTGCCGCCGACGTCAGCGCCGCGCGCGTTCGGACTGCCCAGCTGATGAAGGAAGAAAACCGTCCCGACCAGAAGCGCGCGCTCGAAGGCAACCGCGACGCGCAAAAGATCGCAGACGAGGCGGCCAAGAACTACAAGCGCTATCTGACCCAGCAGCGCGAGCAGATCGCCAAAGCCCGCATCAAGGCCGCGCACGACCTCCGGATCGCCGACAACACGTACGAGACGGTCGAAGCCAGCGTGCAACTGCGCAACCTGATGCGCGACAGCATCCAATCGTTCGACGCGCTGCAAAAGCTCGAAGCGCCGACCTTCGACCAGTTGTTTCGAAACGAAGAATTGCGCCGCGAGTTCGAGAACCTGACTCGTCGCCTCGACGCCCCGTCGAGCTGAGCCCCGTCGAGCTGAGTCCCGTTGAGCTGAGTGACGAACCAGCAAATCCGTTTTGCCTGTTGCGCGGCATAACGGATTATCCCGAGCGGGCGGCTTTTCAAAGCTACCAACCATTGCGCTCAAATCCGATTCAGGCCCAAGTTTGCGACCATGGAATCGATTATGCGGCCGAAACGAACGGGTCTGTCGAAACAGCGGTTGGCGCGCGCGCTGCCAATAATGGCGGCTTTCGTGCTTATCGCCGCTGGTGTATCATCGGTTCTCGCGAATGGCGTTACCCAAGCCTTTGCGGGGGACGCCGTTGCGGAGCCGGACGGCTACCGTACCGATAACTATCGCTCGGCTGTGCCAAGGACGCTGAAAGGGGCCGTATCGGTTCCGATGCCGGACGCGGCCAAGTCGCTGCGCGATGCTGGCGCTGTGTTTATCGACGTCTATCCGCGCGCGCCCAAGCCGCCGAACTTGCCCACTGCCACCGTTTGGCGGGAACCGCCTCACCGCTCGATCCCGGGAGCCTATTGGCTGCCTAATGTCGGCTACGGCAACATTTCGGAGGAGATGGCGGGCTATTTTGCGCGCGCGCTCGAACGGTTGTCGGCTGGCCGGAAGGACATGCCGATGGTGTTCTTCTGTCTCAGCGATTGCTGGATGTCGTGGAACGCCGCCAAGCGCGCGATGGAGATGGGCTATACGGCCGTCCACTGGTTTCCCGACGGTACAGACGGCTGGGAACTGATCGGCGAGCCGCTGACCAACCTGACTCCGGTGCCCTGACGGCTTCAGCACCGTTCGGCGCCATGAAATTGCCATTGGCGTTTTATAACGACGCGCGCACTGTCAATTAAAATTCGATCGCGTTTCGTCTCCAGCCAATTCTTACCAGGGAGGTCCGCCATGCCGTTTGCCATTATTCAATCGACCTCCGCCGCCGGGCCATTCCCGTTCGCCTGATCGCGACAGATTATCCTGCTCGCTCAGCGCTCTAGCAACAACCCGGCACCCGACCTGACGGCTTCGGCCGTACCCGTTTTCATCATCGCCATGACCCAAGTTGCCATGTCTGCCATCCCGGCTGGCGTACGCGCACCTACGCGGCGCGCGTTGGCCCGCCTATCGCGCTTCCCGCGCCGGGTACGCCCGGCCGTGTCTGCGCTTGCCTCGCGTGACGGCCGCTTCGCCGACCTCGCGCTGAGTTTTCCAGCACTCCTCGTTGCGCTCGCCATTGCGCGACGGAGCGTTGACGTCGCACGGGCGCGCGCTCTGGTGTTAGACGGCGCGCCACTCAGGGTCGTCGCCGGGCTCGCCCGCGTGCCGATCTGGTTGAAGGCTTTGCCGCCAGAGTCGTTTCTGGAGCCGCTCGCAGAGTTACCCGACGGCCCACAGTTCCGGCTGCAGGTCGCAAACTTCGTCCCCGGCGAGGCCCGCTTTTCGGCCGCTTGGCTGGCGGCGGTGGCTCAAGCTCACGAGGCGGGCAACGCCAATTTCGTGCTGTGGGTGGCGCGAAAATCCCCGCGCCAGAGGTATCCCGATGGCATGGTGCACCGCCTCGCCCTCCTCGCCTGGTACTCCAACGCCGGTCGGTCGACGTCGGCTGGTGGCTACATCAGCAAGGCATGGCATCCGGCGATGTCATGGGATGCGGCTTGCATGGAGACCTACAACTGGTTCGAAGCGATCATGCTGGCGTTGCGCCTGCAAAACCAGCCGCTGGTCGACCCGTGGATCGGGCCACAGCGCGTACTCGGCTACGAATTCGTCCCATTGGTAACGACGGGTGACATCATCGAAGAGGCCGCAGCCATGGGGAATTGCGTGCGTACTTATGGCCTGGACCTTGCGGAAGGCACAAGTCGGCTGTTCAGCATGCGCTGTGATGGGCGGCGGGTTGCAACGCTCGAACTTGGCATGTGGCAGGACGATCCCTACCCGCGCATCGGTCAATTGCGGGGGGCGCGCAACTTGCCGGTCACAACAGGGGTTTGGCAGGCCGCCCACCGTTGGCTGGTCACCCATGCACAGCCCCGAAGCACTTGCAACGACTGCTGTGCGCCGTTCGACCCGAAGGTATGGCGCGATTTGTGGCGGCCGTATTGGCTAGCTCACGGCCGGGTGCCGCGCTGGCTGCCATTGCAACCGCTCCGCAGCCTCAATAACATGTGACGACGGAATTTGGCTCCGTCGAAAACGAACTGCGGTTACATGCCCGTCAGCGGCTGGAACAACCGCGCGAAGGTACCCTTGAAGCGGGCCTTTTGCTCGCTGGCGATGAGACAGATGCACCCCGTGTTGCGATCGGCGACCGGTTTGTGCACCTGGTCGTCGAGGTCGGCCACATCGCCGATGCCAAACACGCCGCATTCGTCCTGGTAACTGCCCGCCAGCACCATCGTCAGCTCGGTACCGCCATGGCCATGTTCGGGCATGACCTGACCGGGCGAAATCTTGAGCAAACGCAAGTCGCCTCTGGACGCGTGTGATAATTCGATCGGGTGATGCCATACGCCAAGGCCGAGCCGCTTCCAGCGCACGCCGGAGAGGTCGCTGCCAACGAACCGAGACAGGGGGGCTGGAACATCGCCGCTGCGTTCGATGGCGGCGAGCACGTGGTCGCCCTCGTCGATTCGAATGCTTCCGCCCGCGTCGGGAACGCTCGGCGCGATTTTCTTCATGGAAGCTGGGGGCAGGCTACCGAGAATGGCGCTTCCGACGCATTCCAGGGCGCGCAATTCCCCGCGGCACTGGCTGCAGACCGAGATGTGCGTAGCCACAACGGCTCCGAGCGCTTCCGGCAGGCTGCCAGCTGCGAAACTCATCAGTGTGGAGTGGTCGACGTGGTGCGCGATCTTCATTATTTCAGGTCCTCTACCGCCTCTCTTATCTTTTGATAAGCAAGGCGCATCCTTGATTTGACGGTGCCGAGTGGCAAGTCGAGTTTTTCGGCTATCTCGCTGTGAGACAGACCGTCGATGTACGATAAATTTACAACCTCGAGCTGATCTTCCGGCAGCGTCGACATTGCAAGTTGCACGCGTCCCCTTCGCTCGGCTTCCGAAACGACTTCGTCCGGCAATATATCGCTGGACGCCGTTTCGTTATGCCCTTCCGGCAACTCCTGCCACGGAACTTCCCTACGCAACCGGTCGATCCGCAGATTTCGAGCGATCGTGAAAATCCACGTCGTCGCACTGCCTTTTTCGCCAGAATACAGCGCGGCCTTGCGCCATACGGTGAGAAGCGTCTCCTGCGCAAGCTCCTCGGCCGTGTTAGCGTCGGCCCCCTGGCGGATCATGTACGACTTCACGCGTGGCGCGTAGGCCTGATACAACTGTCGAAATGCATCGACATCGCGGTGTATCGCCACCTGCTGCAGCAGATCTGGCATGGAATTCCCGGGGATAGCGTGGTCGCCGTGGCGCATCGGCCTCACGGCTTTGATTGCCGACACAATAGACCAGCCAGCGTTCGGTTGCCAGCATTGCGCCATGCCTCTTTGGCGCACCGGTGAATTGTCCCAGTTTCAATGAAGAACCCGGTTGCGGCGGTGCGATGCGCGCGCCACGTTGCCGCCCGCGCGATCTGTAATTTGAACGCTGTCACTATCTGCCAAAAAAACCGGCCCAGCCGGCGACCAGCTTTGAAAGGAACATCCGTGCCGCAGGTCACTTTGCTCGATATCTCGGTCCTGCTTGCCGCCTTGGCCCTTGGTCCGACGTTGGCAAAGTTCCTGCGGCTTGGTTCGGTACTGGGTTATCTCGGCGCGGGCGTGCTGGTTGGCCCGTACGGCGTTCAGCGGATGTTTTCGGTCAACGAGGCCAAGGAGCTTTTACACTTCGCCGAATTCGGCATCGTGCTGCTGCTGTTCCTGATCGGCCTCGAACTCCGGCCCAAACGGCTCTGGTCGATGCGGTCTTCGATCTTTGGCCTCGGTGGCGCGCAAGTCGGCGTGACGGCCGTTTTGATTGCGGTCGCGGCCGTCGCGCTGGGCTTTGCGTGGCAGGCCGCCGTGTTTGTCGGACTGGTGCTGGCATTGTCGTCGACCGCGTTCGCGCTGCAGGTATTGGACGAGACCGGCGAGCTGAAGCAACGTCATGGGCGGCTGGCGTTTTCTGTACTGCTCTTTCAAGATCTCACGGCGATCCCGCTTATTGCGCTTGCCCCGTTGTTTGCCGTCGCGGCCGTTTCGGCGCCGATGGATGTTCGCACCGCGCTGATCGGCCTCGCTACGATCGGCACTGTCTTCGTCGTCGGCAGGTTCGTCATCGATCCCGCCATGCGCCTGATTGCGAGCGCCAAGGTTCAGGACGCAATGACCGCGTTCGCGCTCCTCGTCGTCGTCGTTGTCACCATGCTGATGCAGTCGGCGGGGCTGTCGGCCTCACTCGGCGCGTTCATAGCCGGTGCCCTCCTTGCGGAGAGCAGCTACCGCCACCAGATCGAGGCAGACCTCAAGCCGTTCGAGGGACTGCTCCTCGGGCTGTTTTTCACAGCGATCGGCATGTCGCTGAACCTGCAATTGCTGATAAAGCAGCCGCTGCTGATCCTAGGCCTCGTTGCCGCACTGGTGCTGGTCAAATCGGGGGTTTTGTTCGCGCTCGGCGTCTATCGTGAGGATCTCAGCCCCCGGCTGGCGCGGCGGCTCGGTCTGGCCTTGAGCCAAGGCGGGGAGTTCGCATTCCTGTTGCTGGCTGTCGGGGCAACGGCATCGGTCCTGACGCGGTCGACGTCGGAGCTTTTGAACGTCGTCGTGACGCTGACGATGGTCGCGACACCGATCTTATTGGGTGCCGACCGCTGGCTGACCGCGCGGCTCGCTCCCAAGACGTCGCTGGCCGACTTCGATGCGCCGCCGGAACGCGACGGGCACGTGATCATCGCAGGCTTCGGCCGCATGGGCGGTATCGTCGGCCGCATCCTGCGCGCCAAAAAGATCCCATTCACCGCGCTCGACATTTCTTCAGAGCAAGTCGAGGTGGTAAAGCGATTTGGCGCGGAAGCGTTCTTCGGCGACGCCAGCCGTCCCGACATCCTCGAAGCGGCGAGAGCCAACCGGGCGCGGGCGATCGTCATCACAATCGACGACGTCGAAGCCTCGCTGCGCACGGTCACCATCGTCCAACAACGCTACCCGGAACTGCCGATCTATGCGCGCGCGCGCAATCGGGCCCACGCGCACCGGTTGATCGAAGCCGGTGTGGCGGAAGTACACCGCGAGACGTTCGATACCTCACTGGCCATGACAGGACGTGTCTTGAAGGGCCTCGGGCTGCCCGAACGCGAGGTGCAAATGGCGATCCGCACCTTCAAGGAGCACGATGAGAAGCGCCTTGTGGAAGATGCCAAGTACGCCTCCGACATCGAGAGGATCCAGGACAAGGCGCGTTCGGATGCCGCGCGTTTGGAAAAACTGTTTGCTGAAGATGCCGCCGATGCTGCTGTGGCCGAAGGTAAGGCATCACCAGTGCCGAAGCGGCCACAGGTCAAGCCGAGCACCATGGAGGCCAAGTCGGCCACTGGTGAGACTGAGAATAAGATAGCTGTTTGAACGGTTTAAAGTCGGCCTGTTGACGTTGCCGTGTGCCCACTCAGGGCCACTGATTGTCATCGGTGCGGCCGACACTCGGACCGTTGTCGTCCCGCCGAACGCGCGGCATCGATGTGCGGAGTGTTACAGATTGTGATCAAGATCACTCAGTTGAACGGGTATCCACAGTCTTATGCCTCGGATACAAGCAATGGCGGTGGGCAGAGGGTGTGCCGGGCTTGTCGTGACCCCAGGACAGAACTACGCCGGGGTTTGGTTTGGGCGTAGAATAATGATTCAAAGGAAAAATCCGATGTCGTTCCGCTCCATTGCCATCGCCAGCCTTGCCACGCTCCCGATTCTCGTCTCGGGCTGCGCCGACAACCAGTCGCTGCTTGGAAATTCGTCGTCAAATCTGACCACCGCAGCCGTGCCCGCAACGCCGAAAATCGATCCGGCTTGTTCGGGTCTGGCGTCTCAAATCGATGCCCTCCGCAAGGATGGGATCGCCGATAAGATGGACAAGGCAACGCAGAAAAAGACCAAGGTGTCGCTGACGGCCACTGAAACGGCCAAGGCTGACCAGCTCAACAAAGCGAATTTCGAATTCCAGGCGAAGTGTTCGAACTTCAAACCATCCGTGGCAACCGCCGCGCCGAGCCCCGTCGCAACGGTACCTGCAACGGCAACGAATGTCACAGCGACCGCCAAAGCGGCAACCGACACGGCTGGCCAAGCCAAGGTCGCTGCCAAGACAGCAACGACAGCCGCGAGGCAGTAACGCGGTCGAGCTGGTCGGAACTGCGTCGTTCTGGCCAGTACAACGCTGACGTGCTGCGGACTGACCAGCGCAGCTTCAATCTGTTGGCTTACGTCCAGCTTGAATTTGGCCGCACGCCGTCGGGAAAGACGGCGATCCAAGATTATCACTGTTGCAAATCGTGCTTGGCTGGCCGGACGTCGAATAGTGCCATTGCAGTATGGTTGACGGTGGGGCTTCAAGGCCGCATGCAGAGCAGCACGAGCCGTACGACGACGGGGAACGCCGGTTTAGGAGGGCAGAGGGTGGCTAGAACTGACGTGCGTTTCGCCGCATACCGCACAAGCGTGGTCTTGGCTGGATTGCTGCTGATGTCGCTCACCGGCTGTGGTGGCGGGCCGAGCGGCAATGGTGACCCCGGGGCGCGGCCGCTTCCTCTCGGCGCAACCTGTCAATCTCTGAAGACGGATCTCGACCGGATGGTTGGCCGCGGTGTTCAGAATGCCGTCGAGGCAGAGGCTTCAGGCCGCAAGCAATCGGCGCAGCAAAAAGCCGACGCGGATCGGTATAACACCATGCTGAACCAGTATCTGGGCGCCCGTTGCCACGTTTAATGTAGCCCGACTAATGTTGCCCGACTAATGTAGCCCGACTATTGTAGCCCGACGGCACACCTCGCGATTTGTCGTAAACCTGCGTGAATGCTGCGCTAGAGGCATCTTGGCGCCACCCGGCGCAGGTCACTTACGGAGTACGCGACATGCCAAACCTTGGCGCATTCGAACCTTATAAACTCTACATCATTCTCGCACTGATCGGGCTGATCGCCGGCTGGCTGTCTGGCGTTCTGCTCGGCGGCGGTGGATTGATCCGAAACCTCGTTGTCGGCCTGCTCGGCGCTCTGGTCGGTGGCATTCTGGTCAACCTGAATTTGCTTCCGATCCCGGCGATCCCGCTGCCGGTGCCGTTCATTCGTGAGATCGTCGTGGCGACCATCGGCGCCATCATCGTCACGGTGATCGCGCGCGTTCTCTCCGGACGGCGCTGAGCGGTGAGCTGCCACGCCGGAGGCAGGGCTTGCCGCGCCGCCTCCGGCATCGCAGGTTAAGGTAGGTTGGCGAATCTCCGTTTGCTACGACGGCCTTACGCCAACGATGAACGTGAAAAGGTGCGCGGCATGGTTCGGGTCTATGACGGTGGTTTGGGCGGCGGTCTCGACGGTGAGCTGGCGGCGCATCCAGCCGCACCGATCGAGCGTCAAACGGCCGCTGACAGGCAATCAAACCGGCAACCCGACCGCGTGCGCCATCCCGAGAAAGCTCGCCGCCCCGATACCCCCCGGCTCGAAAAGCCGTCGTGGCTCAAGATCCGCGCACCTTCGTCGGCCGAGTATGATGCGACCGTTGCCATCGTTCGCGAACACGGCCTCGTCACCGTTTGCCGCGAGGCCGCGTGCCCGAACATCGGCGAGTGCTGGTCCAAGCGACACGCCACGTTCATGATCCTCGGCGAGGTATGCACCAGAGCGTGCGCGTTCTGTAACGTCGCCACGGGCATGCCATCCGCCGTCGATAATAGCGAGCCGCAGCGGGTTGCCGATGCCGTCGCCAAGCTCGGCCTGCAACACGTCGTCGTCACGTCGGTCGATCGCGACGATCTGGCCGACGGTGGCGCTGCCCATTTTGCCAGCACAATCGGCGCAATCCGGGCCGCCATGCCAGCGACCACAGTCGAAATTCTGACGCCGGATTTCCTGCGCAAGGACGGCGCGCTCGAGACGGTGGCGGCGGCACAACCCGACGTCTTCAATCACAACCTCGAGACGGTGCCGGGGCTCTATCTGACGATCCGTCCTGGCGCGCGCTATTACCACTCGTTGCGGCTGCTCGATCGCGTTAAAGACCTCGACCAGACGGCCTTTACCAAGTCAGGGCTGATGGTCGGGCTCGGTGAAACGCGCGAGCAACTACTCCAGGTGATGGACGATCTGCGCTCGGCCCGGGTCGATTTCCTGACGCTTGGCCAATACTTGCAGCCAACACCCAAGCATGCGGCCGTGGCGCGCTTCGTTCCGCCCGACGAGTTCGCCGACCTGAAACGCGTGGCTGAAGCCAAAGGCTTTCTACTGGTTGCGGCGTCGCCCCTCACGCGGTCGTCCTACCATGCCGACGAGGACTTCGCCGCCCTGCGTGCGGCACGCAATCGCAGCGTCATGGCGCAACCTTACGCAACGCGCGCAGCACCGTAGGCTGTTGCACAATATCTCAACACTATCGCGCCAGCGTTCATGCGGGTCGCGCGATGATCGACTGCAGCAGCCAGGAGAAACCCGTGCCGACCTTCGAGACGACCCGACGTGTGGCGTTCACACCCCAGCAGATGTACGCGCTGGTCGCCGACGTCGACAGCTACCCGCAGTTCCTGCCGCTTTGCGAGGCGCTTTCCGTGCGGTCGCGATCAATGGATGCGAACGGGTTGCCGGTGATCGTCGCGACCATGGACGTCGGCTACAAGGCTATCCGCGAACGGTTCACCACGAAGGTCGAGCTGACGCCAGAGGCCCCGGCCGTGCGCGTGACCTATCTCGACGGCCCGTTTCATCATCTCGAGAACCGTTGGCGGTTCGTGCCCGTTAATGGCGGCCAATCCTGCGATATCGTGTTTTGGCTCGATTACGAGTTCAAGTCGCCGTTTCTCGGATTGCTGATGGGCGCGATGTTCGACCGTGCGTTCCGCAAGTTTTCCGAAGCCTTCGAAACGCGCGCACGCACGATCTACGGCAGCCCAGCCCACGCTCCGGCACCATCGTTAGTCAGCCGTGAAGAATTCATAAGCGGTTGATTTTGCGAACTGACCGGCTAGTGCACAAAGGCCGTTGCAAGCCTTCTACATCTGCACTGCAGGGCGATTGGGTGGATCTGGTGGTGAGAGGGCGGGAAATGCTGAATCCGTAGGTGTTCTCCTGATTCGCCATGCTCCGTATCCCGACGACGTCGGTAGCTCTTATTCTGTCGCCAACCGGATCGCTCTCGACGTTCGCAATTGGGACGAGGCGGAGCCGTGTGCCGCAGCATTCCGTTCGCGACCCACGACATTCCTAGACCCTTCCCGCGATCCGCTGGCGCTCGAGCCGTGTCCAGTTAAGAGCGCGCATCTCCGCCGCACGCCCCTAGCCCAGGGCACCGCGCGCGACTATGTATGCCGCTTGTCCACCGGAGTTCGCCCATGACCGCGCCGCAGTTCCCATCGACGCCCGAGCCTGCGGGCCCGACACCCGAACGCCAGATTCCCGTCACCGTGCTGACCGGCTATCTCGGCGCCGGCAAGACGACGCTGCTCAACCGCATTCTCTCCGAGACGCACGGCAAGCGCTACGCCGTGATCGTCAACGAGTTCGGCGAGATCGGCATCGACAACGACCTCGTGGTCGCGTCCGACGAAGAAATCTACGAGATGAACAACGGCTGCATCTGTTGCACCGTACGCGGCGACCTGATCCGGGTGCTGTCGGGCCTGTTGAAGCGCAAGGGCAAATTCGACGGCATCCTGGTCGAAACGACCGGCCTTGCCGACCCGGCCCCTGTTGCGCAGACGTTTTTTGCCGACGACGACGTCAAGGCCAAGACGCGGCTCGACGCGATCGTGACCGTGGTCGACGCTAAGCACTTGGCGTTGCGGCTCGAGGATAGCCGCGAGGCCGAGGAGCAGATCGCGTTTGCCGACGTGATCCTGCTCAACAAGATCGACCTCGTGCCGAAGGACGAGCTGGCCAAGGTCGAGGCGATGATCCGCGCGATCAACCCGTACGCCAAGCTGCACCGGACGACGCGCAGCGAGATCGGCCTCGCCGAGGTGTTCGACCGCAACGCGTTCGACATCAAGCGGCTCGAGACGATCGAGGTCGATCGCAGCCATGATCACGGCCATGATCATGGCCACGGTGAGCATGAGCATGGGCCGGAGTGCAGCCCGGACTGCGGGCATGACCACCACCATCACGCGCACGATCACGGCCATGATCATGGCCACGCAGCTGATGGGCACACACCACCCCGCCACGATTTCCCCGCGCGGCTTCGCCACGATTTCCCCGCGCGGCTTCGCCACGATTTCCCCGCGCGGCTTCGCCACGACGCTGCAATCCGCTCGATCTCGCTGTCGAGCCTCCATCCGATGGAGCCGGAGAAGC
>JAWXCP010000218.1:0-15458 GCA_034408685.1 Hyphomicrobium aestuarii
CCGCGGCTATAGCCGCGGCTCAACAGCTCTTCACTGCCAAGGGTAACGAGCCTGAAAATCGTATCGTCGTCGTTGCCGTAAACCCAAACGCCGTTGGCGAGCGATGGACCGTGAGCGCCCTTGCCATTGCCGCCGTGGCAAGCACCGCATGTGTTTGCCTGATACAGTTCTCGCCCCTCGGCGACAATCTCAGGTGTCGCAACGAGTGGGTTTGTGAGTTTGCCTTTGTCAGTCGTTGCGACGCGATCGAGAGGTGCAATCATTTGGCTGTTGGCTACGGCTGGGCTGTTGGTTGCCGCCGGGTCGGCCGCTGCCGCAGGCGATGAGAGCACGCATAAACTTGCGATCACCACAGTGATGATGATTTCCAGTTTCGTCATCCTGAGTTTCCCGATGCTCTGGAACAGCTTGCAGATATGAAGGTCGCTCATTGCACTCACAAGAATTGCCGTCGGCGCGACGCGGTCTGCGGTTCCAGGACGGCGTGTTAGGCGCCGCCCAAAGTGTCGATTATCGGCCGCACCGCCGGTTTTGTGATGCGGCCGATGCAAGCATTAGTTCGGTTTCAGCAGTGCAATGTTGCCTTCGTCGGTCGCGACATAAAGATTGCCATCTGGACCTTGCACGACAGAACGGAAGCGACCGGCGGGCATCGACATGCTCGCCGTTATCGATTTCGCAGACGAGCCGTCAGCTGCGATATCGAGTACATCCAACCTGTTGCCGACAGCTGTCCCGTGAACTCCGATGCCCATCAATCCGACGACCATGCGACCGTCCCAGGACTTCCACTGCTTGCCACTCAGGAAAACGCCAGATGACGTGCCCTGCGACAGCCCACCGTTGTTCCAAGCGGGCTTCATGGCGTTGGGATATGTCGCGAGGTCGGTCATCGGCATGAACTTGACGCGTTCTTTGGGATCCATCGCGCCCATCTGATTGGGCGAGTAGCCGCAGTAAGCGTCCGGGCAGTCGCCGCGACCCGCCCGGTTGGGACGCGGATCCCAGCCGGCGTTGCCACCATTGACCAGCGCCGTCACTTCGTCGGAGTGCCAGGGACCATTTTCCGCGGTGTAGGGCTGGTTGGTGCCAGGCCGGAACGCGATGCCCTGCGGGTTACGATGGCCGTAGGTGTAGGTCCGCTTATCGAAACCCTCCGGTGCCTTATTGTCGGGCGCCGCTTTGCCGTCGCGGTCGATGCGCAACACCTTGCCGCCGATCAGTTTCGGGCTGACGGGCACTTCGCCGTTGTGCGTGTCTCCTGTGGTTACATACAAGAAACCGTCGCCGGGATTGAACCGCACCCTGCCGCCATTGTGCGCGCCGGGACCGCCGAAGGGATGATTGCTGGCTTTGGGCTTGTAGGCGATATCGGCGACGATATCGGTCCGGTTCGCGACTTTCTTAAAGTCGTCGGCGACCGTAAAGCGCATGACGCGATTGGTGCCGGGACTCGTCATCGAAGACGTCGAATAAACATAGATCGAGCGGTTCTTCGCGAAGTCGGGATCGACCGCTACGCCCTGCATGCCCGCTTGGCCTTCGCAAAAAAGATCAGCAGCGGTTTCGGCATAACCCTTGCTGTCGATCATTCCGAGAAGTGCATTGACCTTGCCGTCGGCCGTTCGCACCGAAAGTCCCTTACACTTCTCAGTGAAGAACATGGTGCCATCAGGCAGGAACGCCATGTCCCACGGATTTTCGAGTTTGGTCAACACGACGGTATGCGTGAGGATGGGGACATCCGAAGGGGCCTGGGCCGCCACCGAACCGGCGAATGTGCTCGTGGCGATGATTGCTGAAGAAAATACCAAACTAGAACGGTAATTCATCTTGCGTTTCCTCCCTGTTGCCGCATTGGTGCGGGCTTCTGGTCGTCGCCGCGACGACGCAAGCAAGTTCATCCCGGTGTCAAACCGACATTCCTAAAAAACACGCTTGCCGTTCACGGCCGCTGCACCGTTGGCGATGTGAAGAGCACACGCACCATGATATCAGCAGTAGTGCACTATACGGCAACCTACTGCTACGGATCAACGATCCCATCTCCGGATCGCACAGCCTGATTTTGACTTGGCCACAGGTTGCGGCTAGTCATGTGTGTTGGAGGCAGCCTCATGAGCATGGTCCGCAAGCAGGTGTTCATCACCGCCGAACAGAACCGGCAATTGAAGGCCCACGCTCGTGCGACCGGGCAGGCCGAGGCGGAGTTGATCCGCAGTGCACTTGACCGAGAATTTGGGTTTACGGACGCGACGGAGGAATGGAAATCGCAGCTGCTGCGCATTGTTGAAGACTGCAAGGGTGGAGATTTCGAGGGGCTCGCAACTCGCGTTGCCGAAGAACGGCAGAGGCAGCGGGAACTCTGGGCTCGGCGTGCGGAGGAGACACGGCGCAAACTCAGTGACATGTGATGGCATGTGATGGCGTCATTGATTGACACCTGCGTACTGATTGATCTCCTGCGCGGTTCGGAGCAGGCATCGCAAACTCTCAATGCATTGCGTGTTCCCGCATACGTTTCCGGTGTGAGCGTCACGGAACTATTTGCCGGCGTCAGATCGCAGAAAGACGAGATTATGGCCGAGCGGCTGTTGGCAGCGTTCCGAAAAGCCGAGACGAGCGACCTTGTCTGGCGGGTGGCCGGACACAACCTCCGCCACTACGGATCGAGCCACGCAATCGGCACAGCCGACGCCATCATCGCCGCAACGGCGGAGGTTCATGGCCTTGAATTATTGACCCTCAACATCGAACACTTCCCGATGTTCAAGCGATTACGGGCGGCTTACTAATCACCGGCGCGCTCTTCACTCCGATCACCCCGTCGCAGCCAGCACCGTCCGCACAGCCGCCACGTCGAGGTCCATTTGCGCGACCAGCGCTTCAACGTTGTCGAACTTTCGGTCGGGGCGGATGAAGCCAGCGAATTCGACCGCGATCTGGCGGCCGTAGAGATCGCCGTCAAAATCGAGCACGAACACCTCGAGCACCGGCTTGCCATCATCGAACGTGGGCCGCGTGCCGAGGTAAGCCGCCCCGTCGTGCCATTCCCCGTCGTGCGATTTCCTGTCGTGCCATTTCTTGTCAACCGGTTCCCCGTCGACCAACGGGCCCCCGCCACCGACCTGCAGCCGTACCGCGAAAATACCGTGCGCTAACGTCGTGCCTTTGGGCATCGGTACGTTGGCGGTCGGATAGCCCATGCCCGTCCCGCGCTTGGCGCCACCAACGACGGTGCCGGTCACGCGCCAGGGGCGGCCGAGGATGGCGTTGGCGCCCGCAATGTCGCCTTCCGCTAGCTTCAATCGTACCGCGCTCGACGAAAAAACCTCGCCACGATCAGCAACCGGCGCGACGATCTCGACCGAAAACCCGCGTTCGGCCCCGGCCTCGATGAGCATCTCGGGCGTACCCTGCCGCCGATGACCAAAAAAGAAATCGTAGCCAGCCACCGCGCCCTTGATCCCAAGGTCGGCCACCAGCACGTGATCGATAAACGCGGCAGGGCTCATCTGGCTGAGGGCGGCGTCGAATGTCAGCACGCGCGCGAAATCGAGCCCCAGCTTTTCAAGCAGCCGCAGTTTTTCGGGCAACGGCGTGATGCGAAAATGCGGAGCCTCCGGCACGAAGAACTCGCGCGGATGAGGCTCGAACACGACAACGCCGACCGGCGATGCAACCTCATTGCCCTGCGCAAGATCCAGCGCCCGAGCGATCAGCGCCTGATGGCCGCAGTGCACGCCGTCGAAATTGCCGATCGCCACGACCCCACCGCGAAGCGCGGGCGGCAGCGACCCGCCATCAGCGATTACCCGCATTGGCCAGTTCCCGAACTTATCATGCTGAACGTCTCATGCCGGCCGCGCCGGAACCATCAGAACGGCTTCGCCTTCGACAACCGTCTTGCCGCCGACCGTGCACAGCGTTTCGATCCGGACGCGGCGCTTTGGCATCAATTCGACAATGCGCGCGGTGGCGGTGACGGTGTCGCCTGCTTTGACCGGAGCCTTGAACGCGAGCGACTGCGAAACGTAGATCGCGCCCGGTCCGGGTAAGTCCATGCCGACGACCGCCGAAATGTAGGCCGCTGCGAGCATGCCGTGGGCAATCGGCTCTTTGAACATCGTCGTCGCGGCATACGCTGCGTCGAGGTGAACCGGATTGCGGTCACCCGACACGTCGGCGAAGGCCGCAATCGTAGCCGCCGTAACGGTATTGGCCCGGCTGGCCGTCTGGCCAACCGTTAGGTCTTCGAAATACCATCCCGTCGCACCATCCGTGCCTGACATACCCGAGTTCCCGCTTGTTGAAGTCGCGCTTGCCACCCGAACCGATGGAGCGGCCGCCGCTCCACATATCTTACGACGCTCCTCGGCCCGAGCACAGCGCGCTGAGTTGACGCCGGTTCGTTCATGCAACCTCGCGCACGCCGCTTCAGTGTTTCGAGATGCCAACCACCAAAGCGTTGCGGCGCTGTCATAATTCAAGTATGGACGTCCCATCCCCGACTTTCGCAAGAGGTCCGGCCTCAGTTCACCGAACTGGCGCCCCGGCGGAAGCCTGTTTGCCGAATGGAGTGCCCAATGAGCAATCGTAAACCATTGATGCCGAAGGCGACCGCTGTTTGGCTGGTCGAGAATACGGCACTCTCGTTCCAGCAAGTCGCCGATTTTTGCGGCCTTCATCCCCTGGAGGTCAAGGGCATCGCCGATGGCGACGTCGCGGTCGGCATCAAGGGCCTTGATCCGATCGCAACCGGCCAGTTGACCAGCGAAGAGATCGCGCGCGCTGCCAACGACCCCGACCGCCAACTCGAGATCGCCGCGCTGAAAGTACCTGTCACGCCGTCGTCAGCCCGCAAAGGGCCGCGCTACACTCCCGTGTCCCGCCGCCAGGACCGGCCCAACGGCGTATTGTGGCTGATCCGCAATCACCCCGAGCTGAAAGACAGCCAGATCATGCGCCTCGTCGGCACGACAAAGCCGACGATCCAGCAGATCCGCGAACGCTCGCACTGGAACTCGCCGAACTTGACACCGCAGGACCCTGTCGCGCTTGCCCTGTGCAGCCAGGTCGACCTCGACGCTGAGGTCATGAAGGCGGCCAAGCGTTCGGGCAAGGCCGTCCAGCCCGAGGCCGATCGCGGTGGCACATTGCTGCCGGCATCCGAGACCGCTGGTGCGTTGGGAACGCCGCGCAGCCTGACCGGTGTCGCCCTTCCCGGCGCCGATCAACCCGACATCGACCTGCCCATGCCCAGCGAGCGTGATGAAGAGGCCGCAATGATGGCCCGCCTCAAGCAGTTGACCGCCGACGACGAGCCAACGGGCGAGGACGACGAACTGCCCGTTGAAGACGGCGAGGACGGTGCCATCGACGGGGCTGAGGATAACGCCGAAGCTGGCGACGACACATTCGGCCACGACGATGGAACGCCGCAGCCCTGATCTTGGCGCACAACCGCCCTGTAATCCCAAACCTCGGCGGCGGTAGGTTTCGTCCGCGCCGCAGGACGCGTCATCTAATGAGTCATCCGTGAAAGTCGCGAAGTGGGGCGATAGCCTCGTGGTCCGCTTACCTGCCGAACTGGTGGCGCGCCTCGGCCTCAAGGAAGGCGACGAAATCGCCGTCGTCGAGAAGGAGGGCGCATTAGAGGTGGAGCGTGAAGTGAGCTTAGCGGAGCGTCAGGCTAGCGTCGATCGGCTGTTCCAGCGCGTGCGTGATATGCCCAACAAGCTTCCCGCCGACTTCAAATTCGACCGGGAAGAAGCCAACAGTCGGGGCACAGACGATGCCGACTGACTAGCGAGGTTTCACGTCAAGCCAACCAGCAAAACCAAACAAACGGTACATCGCGAAAACTGAATTCTCGCCCGTTGCCGTGTCGGGCATCGGACGCAAAACCAATCCGATCTCAAGAGCCGATCGATATCCGGGCATCATAGATCCGCATCCTGTCTCCGGCGAGAAAACCAGTAATTCGCGATCTTTTACAACATGTTGTTGGCGTGGTGCTCGAATCACATCTTGAACGCTCACCCGATAGACATAGTCGAATTCGCCGCCGTCAACTGAGGACGCTTCGGGCGATTTGGCCGCGATATGCTGCAGAAGTTTGACCCGGACCACGATGTCGTCCGGCCTCATGCGCGGGTCGTCCACACTCAAGAAAGTCCAAAAGTCGTAAATCTGCGGGCTGCAGGCCTCTGCCGCATTTGGCACCGCCAACAGAACGGCTACCGAGAGGCCGATCCAGCCGATTGGTCCCCTCGCGCGAGCCACTTCACTCCGCCGCCGTTCGAGCCGCCGCTTTCGCGAGGTCGGCGAGTGCGCGTTCGTACTCGGTTGGCATGACCTTGCGGAACTTCGGCAGGTAGGCTGCGAAGTTTGCAAGGATCGCCTGTGCCTTGGCCGAATTGGTGTAATGCGCGTGGCGCGCGATCAGCGTGTGCAGCCGAACGTCGTCGTCGAAGCGCATGTCGCCCATTACATCGGCGAGCGGGACTGCCACTGTGCCCTGATGGAACGACAACCGCGCAAGAGCCTTGGCATCGGCTTCGACAGCGTCGAGGCGGACCATCTCGGGGTTGACGCGCTTTTCGAAGTCACCGGCGTCGTCGAGCACGTACGCGATACCGCCCGACATGCCGGCGGCGAAGTTGCGTCCCGTCGGTCCGAGCACGACGACGCAACCGCCGGTCATGTATTCGCAGCCGTGGTCGCCGGTGCCTTCGACGACGGCGACGGCGCCGGAGTTGCGCACGGCAAACCGCTCACCGGCGACACCGCGGAAGTAGCATTCGCCAGCGATCGCACCATACAGCACCGTGTTGCCGACGATAATGCTGTCCTCGGGAACGATGCCCGACAACGCATTGGGGCGCACGATGAGCTTGCCGCCCGATAGCCCCTTGCCAACGTAGTCGTTTGCCTCGCCGACGAGATCGAGCGTCACACCGCGCGCAACCCAGGCGCCGAACGCCTGACCAGCCGTGCCCTTAAGGGTCAGCCAGATGGTGTCCTCGGGCAGACCGGCGTGGCCGTAACGCTTGGCGATGATGCCCGACAGCATGGCGCCAGTCGAGCGGTTGGAGTTACCGATCTTGAGTTCGGCCTTGACCGGCGTCTTGGTCTCGATCGCTGGTTTTGCGATCTCGATCAGCTCACGGTCGAGCACGGCTTCCAAGCCATGGTTCTGGCGTTCGACGTGGCGCGTTGCAACCGAAGCCGGGACGTTCGGCCTGTGGAACAATTTCGATACGTCGAGCCCGCGCGACTTCCAGTGAGCGATGACGCGGGTCTGGTCGAGGAGGCCGGTGTTGCCGATCAATTCGTCGAGTTTGCGGACGCCGAGCGCGGCCATGATCTCGCGGACTTCTTCGGCAACGAAGAAGAAGAAGTTGATGACGTGCTCGGGCTTGCCTTTGAACTTCGCCCGCAGGACGGGGTCTTGCGTCGCGACGCCGACGGGGCAGGTGTTGAGATGGCACTTGCGCATCATGATGCAGCCAGCCGCAATCAGCGGTGCTGTCGCAAAGCCGAACTCGTCGGCGCCGAGGATAGCGCCGATGACCACGTCGCGGCCCGTCCGCAGGCCGCCGTCGACCTGGACGGCAATGCGTCCGCGTAGGCGGTTAAGCACAAGCGTCTGGTGGGTCTCGGCGAGGCCGATTTCCCACGGGGAACCAGCGTGCTTGATCGACGTCAGCGGAGACGCACCCGTGCCGCCCTCAAAGCCTGAGATCGTGACGTGGTCGGCGCGCGCCTTGGCGACGCCGGCCGCAACCGTGCCGACGCCAACCTCGGACACGAGCTTGACCGACACATCGGCCGCGGGGTTGACGTTCTTCAGGTCGTAGATCAGCTGGGCAAGATCTTCGATCGAGTAGATGTCGTGGTGCGGCGGTGGTGAGATCAAACCGACGCCTTGCGTCGAGTGGCGCACCTTGGCGATGCGTGCATCGACCTTGTGGCCGGGCAACTGTCCGCCTTCGCCGGGCTTTGCGCCCTGCGCCATCTTGATTTGCATCATGTCGGAGTTGGCGAGGTACTCCGTCGTGACGCCGAAGCGGCCGGACGCGACCTGCTTGATCGCGCTGCGCTGGCTGTCACCGTTGGGCAGCCGCACATAGCGCTCCGCCTCTTCGCCGCCTTCGCCGGTGTTCGACTTGCCGCCGATCCGGTTCATTGCCACGGCGAGCGTTGCGTGTGCCTCCGGGCTGATCGAGCCGAGGCTCATGGCGCCCGTGGCGAAACGCCGGACGATTTGGGCCGCCGGTTCGACCTCATCGAGGGGGACCGGCGCTCGGCCGACTTCTTCAGCCGTCTTGAGCCGGAATAATCCGCGGATGGTGTAGAGTTGCTCGGACTGGTCGTTTACCTGACGGGCATAGTCGCGATACTTGTCGGGCAGGTTGCCGCGCACCGCGTGCTGCAGGTCAGCGACCGTGCCGGGACGCCAGACGTGGGCTTCGCCACGAATACGGAACGCATAATCGCCGCCAACTTCAAGCGCTTCGGCGAGGATCGGCACGTCACCGAAGGCCTTCTCGTGGCGCTCGACGGTTTCGCGCGCAATTTCACGCAGGCCAGCACCCTCGATTTGGGTGTGGGTGCCGGTGAAGTATTTGCGCACAAACGCGGTGCGCAAGCCGACGGCGTCGAAGATCTGCGCGCCGCAATAGCTCTGGTAGGTCGAGATGCCCATCTTGGCCATGACCTTGAGCAGCGCCTTGCCGACGGCCTTGATGTAGCGCTTGCGCGCTTCATAGGGCGTCATGCCAGAGCCGAGTTCGGGCAGCATGGCGTCGAGGGTCTCGAACGCGAGATAAGGGTTGATCGCCTCGGCGCCATAACCTGCAAGCGTTGCGAACTGATGGACCTCGTGGGCCTCGGCGGTCTCGACGACAAGGCCGACCGAGGTGCGCAGGCCCTGCTTGATCAGGTGATGGTGGACGGCCGACGTCGCCAGCAGCGACGGGATCGCGATCCGATCCGCGCCGGTCTGGCGATCCGACAAGATGATGATGTTGGTGTCGCGCGAGCGCACGGCCTCTTCAGCCTCGGCACATAGGCAGTCGAGCGCCGAACCCATGCCGGACGAACCCTGCTCGGCTGGATAGGTAATGTCGAGGGTGATCGACGAGAAATTGTTTGTCTTGACCGCGCCGATCGCGCGGATGCGCTCGAGGTCCTCGTTGGTCAGGATCGGCTGGTCGACCTCGAGACGCTTTTCTTTCGAGGTGCCTTCGAGATCGAGGATGTTCGGCCGCGGGCCGATGAATGACACGAGGCTCATGACGAGCTCCTCGCGGATCGAATCGATCGGCGGGTTCGTGACCTGCGCGAAGTTCTGCTTGAAGTAGGTGTGGAGCAGTTTGGACTTTTGCGACAGCGCCGAAATCGGCGTATCCGTGCCCATCGAGCCGATCGCCTCGTTGCTCGATATCGCCATCGGCGCCATCAGGAACTTGAGGCTCTCTTCGGTGTAGCCGAACGCCTGTTGCAGATCGAGCAGGGGCGCGCGCAGCATCGCGTTGTGGTTGGCGGCGACGGGCAGTGGCAGGTCCGAAACGCGGATTTGCGTGGCCTTGAGCCAGGCCTCGTAGGGGTGGCTCGCCGCGATGTCGGCCTTGAGTTCCTCGTCGGAGATGATGCGGCCCTTGTCGAGGTCGATCAACAGCATCTTACCGGGCTGAAGGCGCCACTTGCGAACGATATCCTCTTCGGCGACGGGCAGCACGCCCGACTCCGAACTCATGATGACAACGTCATCTTTGGTGATCAGGTAGCGGGCCGGACGGAGGCCGTTACGGTCCAGCGTCGCGCCGATCTGGCGGCCATCGGTGAACGCCATCGCGGCGGGGCCATCCCACGGCTCCATCAACGCGGCGTGGTATTCATAAAATGCGCGGCGGTTGCCATCCATCGTCGGATTGCCAGCCCACGCCTCGGGGATCAGCATCATGGCGGCATGCGTCAGCGAGTAGCCGCCCGTGACCAGAAATTCGAGGGCGTTATCGAAACACGCCGTGTCGGACTGGCCGTCGTAGGAGATCGGCCACAGCTTGCTGATCTTGTCGCCGTAGAACGGAGACGACACCGACGCTTGCCGCGCCGCCATCCAGTTGTTGTTGCCGCGCAGCGTGTTGATCTCGCCGTTGTGGGCGACCATCCGGTAGGGGTGGGCCAGCTTCCACGACGGGAACGTGTTGGTCGAGAAGCGCTGATGCACGAGAGCCATCGCGGACACGACGCGCGGATCGGACAGGTCGCGGTAATACTGCTTGACCTGAAACGACAGGAACATGCCCTTATAGACCACGGTCCGGCTCGATAGGCTGACGGTGTAGTGGCCGATGTCGCGGCGCTTATAGGCCTGATATATCGCGTTCGAGACGACTTTTCGCGCGATGTACAGGCGGCGCTCGAACTCGTCGTCGGCCATGCCGTCGGGACGGCCGATGAACACCTGTCGGTGTTGCGGCTCGGTTTCCGTGACGAGCTGCGACAGCTTCGAATTGTCGACGGGAACCGTGCGCCAGCCGATAAGGGGCAGGTTTTCTTCGCGCAAGATGCGCGCCCAGACACGCTCGCAATGGGCCGAGAGGCGTTGGTCTTGCGGCATGAAGACATGACCGACGGCATAATTGCCGGGGCTGGGCAGCGCGAAGCCCAGCGCCGCGCACTCTTCGACGAGGAACGCATGCGGGATCTGGATCAAAATACCAGCGCCGTCGCCGCTCAACGGGTCGGCACCAACCGCGCCACGGTGCTCGAGGTTTTCGAGAATGCGCAATGCATCTTCGACGATGCCGTGTGACTTTGTGCCCTTCATGTGAGCAATGAAGCCGACACCGCAGGCGTCCTTTTCATGAGCCGGGTTGTAGAGACCCTGAGCCTTGGGCGGACCGCCAAGCGGACGGTTGCGGCGCACGACCGCCGGTCTTGAACCGGCCACCGGTTTGGCGGGCGATCCCGCAATGAGGGCCGCTGGTGTCTCGATTTGCTTGCTCATCGTCTCGCCTCACCTGATCGGGCCCCACGATAGCGGGACGGTCGACGGTTGTTATCTGCGCGCATGCGTGTCCCTGCGATGGCCAGGGCCATTTTACGATGCACGTATCGGTATGGTCGCAAAGCTTATGCCATTCATGAGTGCAACGCTACGGTGACATTTGTGCACCGGCTCAGTCGTCTGAATGCGGTAAATACGCCGCTGTCGATCGGCCACGCGCAAACACCGGACGGAGACAGATCTCCGCCCGGCGCGCGTGACCGGCTTCCCGGCTTCAAAGCATACACTGAGGTCGAACGCGGACCTCGTCAGCCGACCTTGGCTTCGATCCGCTTGAGTTCGGCAGGGCTTGCATCATTCGTCGTGATTGCAACGGTGCGCGGCTTCATCCGATCGGGCAGATTGCGCACCAACGTGATGTGGAGCATGCCGTCGACAAGGTTGGCACCCGTGACCTCGACGTAGTCGGCAAGCTGGAAGCGGCGCTCGAAGGCGCGCTGGCCGATGCCGCGGTGGAGATAGTGGCGCTCAGTCCCATCGGGCACTTTTTCGCCGCGCACAGACAATGCGTGCTCTTTGATCTCGATTTTAAGATCGGACTCCGAGAAGCCCGCCACCGCCATCGAGATGCGGTATTCCTGCTCGCCGGTGCGCTCGATGTTGTAGGGCGGATATCCGCTGTCGCGATCGATCTCCCCGGCGGCGTCGAGCAGCTGGATCAGGCGGTCGAAACCTACGGTGGAACGGAACAGCGGCGTAAAGTCGATCGGTCTCATGGTCATGTCCTCATGCGTTAAGCGACAGATTGCAGGCCCGCCCCTCACAGGGCCAGGCGTCGTGTTGCGCCCTCGTTTGAGCAGCGCGCTTAAAATGTAGGCGGGAGGCGCGGGCCTTCAAGACGGCGATGCGACGTTCGACAAAATGGAGATGCGGCGTTCGAAGCCTATTGGCATTGCGGGCGGCATTGAGGGCAAAGGGGTAGCTGGTGATGCGCGCGCGCAACGAGCTGTGCTGAAAGCGTCGAGTAGAATCAAACGTTTCAGGCCACATTCATTTCGCCGCCGTCATGGTGCCGTTTGAGCGGTTGCCTTGGGGCCTCAGGAACGGTTGGGCTAGGTGACGGGTTGGGATCGTAAAGCTGCAGACGGGGTGACGGGACCGCGCCAGCTGCAGTATCGCAATCGAATAAACCAGGTTAACGCCATGACAACGCATCATCTTTTCGCCTCACTGACGTCCGCCCTCACGGCCGTCGCGGTGGTTTTCTCGCTATCTAGTCCCGCTGCCGCCCAGGATCGCTATCCCAACGACGGCGCCGGGCTTATCCGCGACGGCTATCCCGAGCCGGTGCAGCCACCGGGTGACGACGACCGCGAGCCTTTGCGCGGCTCATCCAAAGATGACGAGCCGCCGCTTCCGCCAGTGCGCCGGTATCGGCAAACGGCGGACTGCCTGACCAAGCCTGCGCTGCGTCTCGCCCTGAAGGAACAGGGCTGGCATAATTTTGATGCGGTCGAATATCGCGACCGCAGCTCCATTATGACGGCCGACAACGATCGTGGCCGCCGGTTCGAGGTCGAGTTCGATGCGTGCTCGGGCGATGTGGTCGGCGCTCGCCCGCTCGCGGTTCATGTGGAGGCGCCGCTGCCTCCGCCGCCGGTGGTCCGCTACTACGAGCGCCCGCGCTTTTACCGCGACCATGGATATCGAGAACACGGGTACCGCAACGACGGATACCGCAATTATGGCTATCGGCACTTTGGTCCGCGGCCGTTCGTGGGCGTCCACGCCCATCGCCGTTGGGATCATCGGCGCTGACCGGTCGCGATCCGGGTTGCTCGCCTCACCGGTGTCTTCGCCCGTCAGAACCGCTCCCGTCCTTATGGCAGGGGGGCGGTTGCTTCACGGATTGCACGGCAACTCGGGTCGCATCTCGTCTCGAACAGCATATTGTTGCTTCCGACCCGGTGACGTATCATTCCCGCTCAGGCGCCGGATTGGGGAGCGCCGCATGCTGAACGCCATGGCGTTTGCGGGGGTCGTATGAAGCTGGTGTCGGTCGCCACAAATCCCGTGCCCAACGGTGCTGTCACGGGGACATTTCCAGGCCATGATCACGCGCCGCTGCGGTTTGCCCGCTGGGACGCAACGCGGGGTCCCCGGCGCGGGACGGTCTGCCTGTTTCACGGACGTGGCGAATTCATCGAGAAATATTTCGAAGTCATCGCCGAATTGCGTCGCCGCGGCTATGCGGTCGCAACCATGGACTGGCGCGGGCAAGGCGGCTCGTATCGCGCGCTCGCTGACAAGGCGCGCGGCCACATCATCTCGTTCTCCAGCTACGATCGCGATCTCGTGCGCTTCATGAAAGAGATCGTTCTGCCGGATTGCCCACCGCCCTACGTGGCACTAGCGCATTCGATGGGCGGGAACATCCTGCTGCGCCACGCCAGTGAACCGCAGTCGTGGTTCGAGCGGCTCGTACTGTGCGCACCAATGCTTGCCATCGCGCCCGAGCGGTTGCGCGTGCCCGTTTGGGCAGCCCGGTCATATGCGGTCACGGCGAGCACGTTGGGTCTTTCGACACGCTACGTGCGCGGCGGGTCGGACCGGCCGATCGAAGAGGCGCCTTTTGAAGATAATCTGCTGACGTATGACCGCGAGCGGTATGCACGCAACGCGGCCGTCATTCGCGCCATGCCAGCGCTCGGACTTGGCTCGCCGACGATTGGATGGCTGCGGGCGGCACTTCGCAGTTGCGCAAAGCTCGAGGCCAGCGACTACCCCCAGCGGGTGACGATCCCGTCGCTGCTGTTTGCTGCCGCCGACGACACGATCGTATCGACTGCTGCCATCGAGCGCTTTGCGGTTGGCCTCAAGGTTGGCACGCACGTGATGATGCCCAACGCGCGCCACGAGATTTTGCAGGAAACGGACATGGTCCGGCGTCGGTTCTGGGCGACATTCGATGCCTATCTGGGAGTCGACCAAGCCGCTGCGTGATCCAGGCAGTTCACCGTCAAGCCGCACTCACGAGGCGCAGCACCGCCTCATGCAAGGCGGGATCTCCCGCAGCGACGATGTTGCCGCCGCCCGCTGCCGGTTCTCCAGACCATGTCGTGACGCGGCCACCGGCACCCTCGATGATCGGGATCAACGGCGCAATGTCGTAGGATTGGAGACCGGGCTCCACGATCAGGTCGATATGGCCCGCCGCCAATAGGCAATAGGCGTAGCAATCGCCGCCATAGCGCGTCATGCGCGCTTGCTCCTTCAGGGCTGCGAGAACGCGCTTCTGCTGGCGCGACTCGAATAGATCGGGATGCGTGCTCGAAAGGATGGCGTGTTTGAGGTCAGGGCAGGCACGGGTCACAAGCCGACGCGTCTTGCCGCCGTGGCGCAGGAAACTGCCTTTCACCGAAGCGTAGTAGCGCTCGCCGGTGAACGGTTGGTCCATCATGCCGAGTATGGGATAACCCGGGATCGCCGCACCCGTGTCGAGCAGGCCGATCAGCGTGCCCCACGTCGGCAGCCCCATGATGAACGCCCGCGTGCCGTCGATCGGGTCGACAATCCAGCGATAGCGAGCGTCGGACTGGGTCTCGCCGAATTCCTCGCCGATCATTCCGTGGTCGGGGAAAATGCCAGCGATTTTGCGCGCGATGGCTTTTTCCGCGTCGCGGTCTGCAGCCGTAACGGGATCGAACGCGCGATCACCCGCTTTGTTGTCGACGGAGAGCGTTTTGCGGAAGTAGGGCCGGATCGTCTCGCCTGCGACATCGGCGAGTTCATGGGCGCACGCCATAAGGGCTGCGTTTGACGGGGGTCTCGGCACGGCGTTAGCCTCGAATTTGCAACAATGGCGTCCACGATCGACAATCACTGTGTTCGGTTGTGGCGTCATAGCATCAACTGACTAAATGAAACGAGCTTGCAGCATACGGAGTGTTGTCTGCGGCCGCGAACACGCGCAAACCCAAGTTGCGGTGAAGGATACGTCATCTTTAGCCGCGCTTGCCCTCCTTGGGCGTTTCCTCCCTAGACTTGGCCGTCCTCGCGACGGCCTTTTTTCGTGGCAGAGAGCGAAACACGGCCGCCGACGGCATCAACGTTGGCGCGTTTGACCAACATCGCGAACCGAGTTTTTGGTGCGATGCAGCGCAGCGGCATTGCAGCGCAGCAGCTATGCAAAAATGTAGGTTGAGAAAACGCTGCATTCAATTAATTTGTGCAGTGCGACATCAACGGGCTTGCCCGTCGTCGCTGCCCTCCTTGGGCGTTTCCTCCCTAGACTTGGCCGCCGCACGGGCGGCCTTTTTTTTGCCCGCACGTCAGTGCCGCCTCCTGGCCGATCTATTCTGCGGCCTCCTGGCCGATCTATTCTGCGGCCTCCTGGCCGATCTATTCTGCGGCCTCCTGGCCGATCTATTCTGCGGCC
>JAWXCP010000219.1:0-28714 GCA_034408685.1 Hyphomicrobium aestuarii
AGAGCCTCGGCCATGCGGTCCTCCAAACGAATCAAAGGACCCGTATAGATTCAGCATTCTCTCAGCCTGTCACCCTCAGATTCATGCAATCGCCCTGAACGGCGGATAGCCAACCGTAGACTTGGATATCGGCTCGTTGGTAGAATTCGCGTTGGTAAGTGACGTGCGCAACTGGATCGAAAATCTCCGCAGGGCGACCTTCGAGGATCATGCGGCCGGCCGTCCAGAAGCCCGAAAAATCTGTGCCGATAGGGCGGCCGAGAAGATCGGTCATGGCGGTCTGTCCGGTCGACCACAGTACGACCAGCGTTATTATCCCCATCACGCCGATGATTAACGGATAGTTCCGCAGGCGCTCTGGCGTGACGCAACAACCGCTTTTCAAGGCTTCCAGCATTCCGCCTCGCTCCAAAAGGATTGTCGGAATACTCGCCGACATTGGTAAAAAACTTGCCTATGCGGCCGTCGATTGCAGTTCGAGACGGTTGCTTTCGCGGCTTGCGGCTGCTTTCGAAGTGAGGACGCGGTTGGTGAGGACGGGGTGCATGCGAGAGTTTCGAGCCTCGGAATGGTGCATCAGCCTCTGCACGGCCGTGGTGGCTGTTTGGGCGTCAACGGCGGACGTTAAGGCTCAATCCCCAGCACCACTCGCGCCGTTGCCGCTTCCGGCGCTAAGCGCTGATCCCAAAGCCACCTCGGTTTCGGGTACATCGTCTGGTGCCTACATGGCCGGGCAATACCAGATCGCCCACTCGGCGAACGTCGTTGGCGCAGCAATCATCGCCGGTGGTCCCTACGGCTGCGCGGAGGCGCGCTACGGTGGCTTTATGCTGGGCCCAATGCGGCTTGCGATGAATGCGTCGCAGTCAATTTACGGCTGCATGCTCGACACGTTGCAACTCTACGGCATCCCCAACGTGCCGCGCCTTGCCGAGGAAGCGCGCGACCTTTCCGCCAGTGGCAAAATAGACCCGATCGAAGGGCTCGCCCGTCACCGGATGTATTTGTTCTCCGGTGGCAGAGACACGCTCGTCAAACAGCGCATCGTGGTGCTGACGGCTGAGCTCTATCTCCGGCTCGGCGTGCCGCGCGACAGCATTAAAACTGCCCAGATCGACGATGCCGGGCACGGTTTCGTGACGGTGCATCCCGGCGCCCAGGCGTGCGGGCTGTCGAAACCGCCCTACGTCGTCAGTTGCGGCGACTATGATCAGGCGCACAGTGTGCTTGGCCAGTTTTACGACCTGACCGGCGGGCGAACTGAAACGCCAGAGGGCGCGCTGATTGCTTTCGACCAGCGGCCGTTCACGCGCGATCTGCCAGCGGCACTGATGTCCGTCCTTGGCCGGGTGTTTATACCGAAGGCGTGCGCTGAGGCGGCCGGGTGCCGCATTCACGTGGCGTTCCACGGTGCAAGCAAAATTACGATGCGGTCAAGGACGCGTTCGTCATCGGGACCGGATATCGCAACTGGGCAGACCGCAACCGCATCATCCACCTGTTTCCCGATGTCGCGGTCGATCGGGCTGTTAATCCCCTCGGTTGTTGGGACTGGTGGGGGTATACGGGATTCGAGTTCATGACGCGCGATGCGCCGCAAATCACGGCCGTCCGGCGGATGGTTCAGCATCTTGCATCGCGCCGTTGAGCGAGATTGCGATCGCGCCGGAATGGCGAGCGGGGTTTTCGATGACATCGTCCATGGATCGTCGCGCGGCAACGCCCGAAACGTTCCCCCAGACACGTAACATCGCCGGGGCAACCCAAAACGGTACCGGCCGAAGGGCTGCCGGGGGCACCTTCGGAATATGGGGACATGGTCGACGGAGCCGTTTGACTGTTGCTTTCGATCGCGCGTCGGCGCTGCTGGCGTTGGCGGCACTGGCCATGGTCGCAGCCATCACGACCGTCGAGCAGCAGGCCGTGGACCGCGAGCAAGCGGCGGCGACGACGGGTGGCACTGGTGCTGGCGGGGCGGCACGCTCGTTCGACACGACGTCCGCGGAGACGTTCGTTGGCGCTTACGTTGGCGTGCCGTACACTTATCCGAGCGATGTCAGATTTACCGACCCGGTGCGCAAGAGCGATTACACGCTCAAAGATGTCGGCTGGGATGGCAAACCGTTCCGCCATCCGCTTTATTATGGGGCCCGCGTTGCCCGCTGGGCGCCCGGTAACCGCAGCGGCGTAATGGTCGACTTCCTGCACTCCAAGGCGATTTCGCGGCCCGGTGAGATGCTGCGTATCGAAGGCACGATCGACGGCCAGCCGGCGCCGAAAGAAGCCAAGGTCGAGAGCCTGTTCCGCACGCTCGAATTCAGCCACGGCCACAACATGGTGATGGTCACCGGGCTGTTCCGATTTGCGGCGTTGGCGCCGCGCATCGCGCCCTACGTTGGCATCGGTGGTGGCGTCAGCCTGCCGCATACCGAAATCAAACGGCACGTCGAGCCCAATCGCACCTATGAATATCAGTACGCTGGACCGGTCGGGCAGGGCCTCGTCGGGCTGGAATTCCGCCTACGCGGATCGAGCTTATTCATCGAGTACAAGTTCACGCTCGCCGACTATCGCGTGCCGGTGACGTTCCGCGACGGCGACCTGCTGGTGACTGATCTCTGGCGGCAAATGCGCGATTGGTGGACGGGGGTCGTGCCGCCAGGCGGACATGCCGCAACCCGCCTTACGAGCCACAACTTCGTGGTTGGCGCTGGTGCCCGGTTCAACAGTCCTTGACGCCGATTATTACTGTCTTGCTCTGCAGGAGATGGACATGACGAACGGGCCTAACCGCCGTAACGAAGGTGAGCAGCTGCCCAAGCTCGTTCGCTTTATGCTGTCTCACGCTCTTGTTGGTGCTCTGATTGGATTGGCGATGGCGGCAACGCTCGTATCGGCGAACGTCAGTGGCCTGCGTGACTTGTTGATGGCGTCCAATGAGCCGATCGTCCCGACCGTCTTGCTCGCAACTGGCTTTTCAACGTTTATCATCAGTGTATGGGTCAGCGCCGCCGTGATGCTCAATTGGTGGGACGATGACGCCTAGGGCGTGTCGTCAGTTATGGATTCGGGCTGGACGCTGGGGAATTTGATCGAGGGGCAGGCGCTTGGGGGACCTCATCCAGCTCCAAACCATAACTGACGACACGCCCTAGGCTAAACGACTGCACAGGAGTTGAAGGTCCCCTTCATGACGAGCCGCGCTGACATCTCACAGCCGACGCCATCGGTGCCGACGGAGTTGCCACCTGCGACCCAGCGCGCCGACCATTTGTTCATCGCCGAGATGGTTGCGCCGGGCTCGCGCGTGCTCGACGTCGGCTGTGGTGATGGGGCGCTGCTGGAACTGCTGGCGCAAACCAAGACGGTCGACGGCCGCGGGATCGAGATCTCGCGCGAGGGCGTCAACGCGTGCGTTGCGCGCGGACTGTCGGTGATCCAGGGCGATGCCGACAGCGACCTTGCCGATTATCCCACCAACGCCTTCGACTATGCGATCCTGTCGCTGACCATCCAGGCCACGCGCTATCCCCAAAAGGTGCTGGAGAACCTCCTGCGGATCGGCAAGTACGCGATCGTCTCGTTCCCCAACTTCGGCCATTGGCGTATCCGCTACGATCTGCTCGTCGACGGGCGGATGCCACAGACGCGCAACCTGCCCGAGCCGTGGTATCTTTCGCCCGACGCGCACCTGTGCACGATCAAGGATTTCGTCGACCTGACGCGGCAGACCAACGCCGATGTGGTCGAGGCCGTGGCGTTCAACTCGGTCGGCCGCCGCCTGCCGATCCGGTCGAACCTGACGATGCAAAACCTGTTCGGCGAGAAAGCGGTTTTCCTGCTCAAACGGCGAGGCGCGTGAGATGGCCGACGGCGGTCATGCGGCGGTACTGGCGGCTGGGCTGGCTGGCGGGAACAAGCGATCCGGCACGGTCGGCGTGGTCGTGCTGGCAAACCTCGCGGCGGATGCCCGATTGCGCGCGTTCGGACATCTTGCTGTCGGCTGGTATCGGCTTCAAGGCACGCCGGGACTGACGTTTGCCAAGGTGCTGGGCAGCGGCCGCGACGGCGGTTTTCGACCCTCGCCGAGCGCGACCCATCAGGGGCTGTTCCTCGCCTTCGACAACGAGGCCGCGGCTGACGCGTTTCTCGCACGCCGGTCCGGGCTGCTCGACAGCTTGGCCTCGAACACCCGCGAGTTCCTGACGGCCAAACTCCACGCCTATGCATCACGCGGCCAGTGGTCGGGACGGTCGCCGCTGCTTGTCACCGCGCCACGGCCGGCCCCCGACAGCGGCCCGATCGCCTCGTTGACCCGCGCGTCGATCCGGCCATCGAAGGCGGTCGAGTTCTGGCGCCACGCTCCGGCCTCGCAGGACTCGCTTCACGCCAGCGAGGGGTGTCTGGTGGCCGCAGGCCTCGGCGAAATGCCGTTGTTGCGACAGGCGACATTCACAGTGTGGGAAAGCGAGACCGCGATGGAGCGTTTTTCGCGCCAGGGTGCCCATCTCGCCGCGATCCGCAACGCCATGGCGAGCGACCATTTTTCGGAAAGCCTGTTTGCGCGGTTTACCGTTTCGGACCTGCGCGGAACGTGGCACGGACGACATTTCGATGGGACAACGGCGGTTGTCCCGGATCGACGGCATATCAGCTCGTAAACCGACGCTGGACGATGGACGATGGTGGAACGCATGAATACCTCGACAGTTGCGGCAGGTCGGCGAAAAGCCCTATCGTGGAAATCGCACCGCGACGGTGTCATCAGCAACGATGTGCGAGGCGAAGGTTTCGTGGCGGACAAAGCCAAGACTGGAAAAGCGAGCGGGAAGACTGCGGTCCGGGCAGCTCGTCTGGATGCGGGACTCGCGCCACCTCCACGCCATAACCCAGGCATCACCGGCATTGCCGGAGCTTCTGAAAGCGTAAGCCCTTTGACGGTCGGCACACCTGAGGTCTCGCTGATCGTCCGGATCGACCTCGGCCCCCATGGGCGGCTCGGCCCTGGTAAGGTCCTGCTGCTCCAGCGGATCGAACAAAGCGGTTCGATTTCGGCTGCCGCCCGCTCGATGAACATGAGCTACCGTCAGGCTTGGGATCTCGTCGACCAACTCAACTCCGCGTTCGACGAGCCCGTTGTCGCATCGCAGACCGGCGGCAAGGCGGGCGGGGGCGCTGTGTTGACGGCATTCGGTAAAGACTTGGTCGAGACCGTACGCTCGATCACGGCGCTTGCGGAAGTAGCCGCTGCGGTCAAAGTCGAAGCGCTGCGCGCCAAGCTGCGCCCGACCACCGTTGCTGATGGCACTCTTGCCGAGGAATGACACAGTTGCCGGTGTTGATAGCCTCACCTGCAACTTGCCGCGATGAGGTCTTAATCGTATCCCACGTCGCCGGTACGTCTGTGAGCCGTTCCACGCGATCGTTTCGATGGCCTGCGCCTGGACTTTTCGAGGCAGGTTGAAGCGGTTCGCGCGCGCATGGCAATCGTGATCGGACACTCTTGTTTCCACGACATCAACGCGACGACATGGGGCGCATTATGACACCGGTTTCCAGGCGACTGGCCACTGCCGCGGCACTCTTGGCCGGACTAGGACTTGCTTTTGATGCTTCGGCGCAGGACGCGGGCAAGAAGCCAGCGACAGCCCAGCCTGCTCCCGCCCAGCCTGCCCCCCCTCAGCCAGCTCCGGCCGCAGGAACGCCAGCGGTCACCGGATCGGGGTGGAATGCTGAGGTTGCCAGCGGATCGGACGGCATAACGCTCGATGACAAGCAGGTGGCAGTGGTGAAAAAGGTCACCGCCTATTTCTCCACCTTAGAAAACCTCAAAGGCTCGTTCGTCCAGACTGGGGCCGACAAGAAAAAGATGAGGGGCAAATTCTATGTCAAGCGCCCGGGCCGTTTCCGGTTTGACTATTCTCCCCCGTCTAAGCAGGTGATCGTGTCCGACGGCCAGAACCTTGCGGTTCAAGACCACGACATCAATACCGAGGACCGGGTGTCTCTCGACCAGACCGCGTTCCGGCTGTTGTTGCGCAAGGACGTCGATCTCCTCCGCGACGCCAAGATCACCGAACTTCAAAGCGACAATGACCTCGTCATCATCGCGCTCCGGGACAAAAGTCCAGATACGCCGGGGGCAATCCGTCTGTTCTTCACGGCCAAGCCCGACTTGGAACTGAAAGAATGGGAGACCCTCGACGCTCAGGGCCTCGTGACCCAAATCGAGGTGTCCAATCTCAACAAAACCGACCCGATCGATTTGGGTTTGTTCAAAATCCCGCAGATGGGGTCGAGCCTGAGCACGCCTCAATAAACACGGGATCCAATGCGTCAGCGGGACCAATGCAAGGCCAAGCGAATCGTTGCCAATTGGCCGCGCGCAAGCGCGGCCTGGGGATAACCCCGACATAATCGGTAACAAATGCGTGATCCCATGACGATGGGGTATTTAAATCGTCCGGGACTGCTCTATATTTATGTCAGCGTCGACGCCTTTGAGTGCTGGTTGGGTCCCCCGTCTCGCCAGCCGCGTCGGTCGCAGCGTCGGCTTCCCTCCCGACGCCTTGCGCTATGAAGCGCAGTGGCCCAACCCCTCCCCCCGGGGTTGGGCCTTTTCTTTGCCCCATCCATCACTTAGCGCCCGTCCGCCCAAACGCTGCGGAGACGATCAACGCGCTGTCTTTGCGTTGTCGTCTCGGGCTGTGTATAGACGCAGCGCAACTGGCTGACCGCTACGGCGTTGGCCTGCTACCCCCGGAGACCGTCCGCATGTCGCTTCGCGCCATCCCGCTGCTCGCACTGGCCTTCATTTTGTACAACGTGGTCGTGCTGGTCAGCTCAGCTGATCCCGTCACGGGCGCGCCTACCATTTTGACACAAGAGTTGCTATCGCCTCAAATGATCAGCGGTGGCCGGTGGAAGTTCACGGTCGCTGACCTTCTCATCCTGCTGACGATGATTTTGCTGTTCATCGAGTTGTTGAAGTCGACGCTGACATCGACCTCTTCGCTCGTCGACCATGCCCTATCTATGCTGGTCTTGATGGCGGTCCTGATCGAGTTTCTCGTGGTCAAGCAGGCTGCGACCTCGGTATTCTTTTTCATTCTCGTTGCATGCGTGATTGACGTGATCGCTGGCTTCACGATCGGAATTCGCGTTGCCAAACGCGACATCGGCTTCACGCCCGGCATGGGCGAATAAGCCCGTCCGGTTTACGGGCGGGGACGCGTTAGGACCGCCCACGGATGGTTTACCGCTCGTTTACGGCGCGCCCAACCAGCGTGCGCCTGTTAACTGTTTGTCGACGGACCGGGGCTAACCTTAAGGGTGATCACAGGATGATTTGCCGGGGTACCCCGTGTCCGAGCCCGTCGTGAAAGAATGGCCGCAAGACCGCATGGTGGGCCGGGCGATCCTGCGAAGCGTCAGCGATGGCTTGGCTGCCGCCGATGCCAGCACGATCATGGCTGGCGTCGGGGAAGTGGCTTTCACCTTCGAACCAGCACGCGATATCTTCTGTTTCGACCACCACGCCGTCGAACTGTTTGGCGTCGATAGCCTTGCGGATATCACCACAGGCACCGCGTTCTTGATGCGGATTGGCCGGGAGTTTCGCGACGCGCGCCGCTCGGCGGTCGTCCCCCCGTCTCACGCCAGCGACGGGTCGGACCGCAACTATACGGTCATCTACCGTTTCCAATCGCATGCTGGCGCCGCATCGGCTGCGGATCCCTTTATCGAAGAGCAGGCGGCGTGGACGCGTGACCATCAAGGCCGCACGGTTGCACGCGGCGTCATGCGCATCGTTACGGATCGTTATCACGCGGCGCAAAAGCTGCTCGACCGGGCCGAACGGGACCAGTTGACCGGTGTTTTTAATCGCACCACGCTCCACGAACGACTGGCGCATTCGATCGAACATTCACGCAAGGCACGCCGCCCGTGCGCGCTGCTCATTGCCGGCGTGAGCGGCCTTGGCACCACGAACGAAACATTCGGCCTCGAGATCGGTGATGAAATCCTCGTCGCAGTTGCACGGATCTTAAAGCGGCATATTCGCGGCATCGACCACATCGGCCGCTACAGCTCGAACAAGTTCGCGATCGTTCTCAACGATTGCGGCCCTGGCACGATGCGGATCGTTGCCGATCGCCTAATGGATGCCGTTGCCAAGACGGCGATCGAGACGTCGGTTTCAAAGCTCAATGCCTCGGTTCGCATCGGCGGCGTCAGCCTGCCAGAATATGCAACCACGCCCGAGGCCGCGATGATCGCCGCGACGAAGGCACTCGATCGTGCGCGTCGAAAGCGTCTCGATTCGTTCGTCGCTTACGAGCCGCGGCCTGAAGAAGACAACCTCCGCCGCCGCAACGCATCGCTCGCCGACGCCATGATGAGCGCGCTCGACGAAAACCGGATGTCGCTCGAACTTCAGCCGATGGTCGCTGCCCGCAGCGGCGCACCCGATCATTACGAGTGCCTGCTTCGCATGATCCGCCCCGACGGGACCATGATCACAGCTGGCGACTTCATGCCCGTCGCCGAGCAACTCGGCATCGTCCGGCTACTGGACTTTCGTGCGCAGGAATTGGCGATCGGGTTGCTCAAGAGTTATCCGACCGCCCACTTGTCACTCAACGTGTCGGGGCTGACCGCAGCGGACAACGAATGGCTGGTCTCTCTTCACCGCCTGACTCAGGGCAAGCGCCATGTGCTGGAACGTCTGACCGTCGAAATAACAGAAACGGCGGCGATCCACGATCTCCAGCAATCGATTTCGTTCGTCGAGACGATCAAGGAACTGGGCTGCAAAGTGGCCATCGACGACTTCGGCGTCGGGTACACGAACTTCCGCAACCTCAAGGCATTACAGGCCGATCTGGTCAAGATCGACGGCGCTTTCATTCAAAACGTTTGCCACGATGCAGGCGACCAGGCGTTCGTCCGCGCCATGGTTGAACTCGCACGTGCTTTCGGCATGCAGACGGTTGCGGAATTCGTCGGCGATGATGCGACTGCCGAATACCTTCGCATTGCCGGGATCGACTTCCTGCAGGGCTACCATTTTGGTGCGCCAGCCGACCCACGAAAGTTGCTCGGGCCGCCCGTCGGCGGTTGATCTGACGGCTGCAGCCGGTCACGCCGCAGGATTATGCCGCCAGGGCGAGTGGGCGGCGGCACAGCGCGCTCGCTATCAAGTCGACAGCGCGCGACCAATCGTTGGTGCCGATCCCGTCCACATCGACCTCGAATGCGGTCAACGCGTCGATGGCCGTGCCGCCATCGCGAAACACCCGTGCACACGACTGGCGGCTGAAACCGAGCGCCTGCTGCCACTGAACCGGATTGTGGGGGTTTGAAGACATCGGGTACCATCCTGCATGACTTTAGGAATAACGAACGCGCTCACCAACGCACAACCAGAGACCAAATTTACGCAACGACATTGCCTCATACTTAAGCCCGCTCCGGGCCTGGGCAACGTTGGGCCCGAACATTTTGCCCGCGATCGGCCCGCTAAGGGGCCGCGATTGAAGTGGCAGGCACCAATCAGAACGTTTGAGCCGCGCTACGCGAGACCTTGCTATGCGTGACCTGGGGAGGTGTGACCTCCGTTCTGGCTGGTACCTGCCGTCCGTCTGCGAGCCGCGCCGGCGATCGCCCTGGCGGCTCGAATTCTATGTTTGGCCTTACTGTTTGCGCGATCTGGAAAGGGCCGTGCTCTCGGCTTTCCGCTTGTCCAGCCCGCTCAGCAGGCCTGCTGCCACGTCTTTCAATTGGACCCAACCGTTGTCGCTATCGATCGACGTCACTAGATTGCTCACGCTCACCACCATGCTCGACGCTTCTTCGACGCTTCTACCGGGACCGACACCGACGCTATCACCGCTCCATCAGAGGTTGCGGTCGGCTCTCTTACTGAACGCAAACGCGGACGCACACTGACGCAAGAGCCGACCGCAAACTGCCGCCACCCTGCTGGGTGGCCGATCGACGGTAGGGAACGCAAACTCGTATGCTTGACTGGGACGCAAACTCGGCCTGGACGCTGCCGAAACTCACTCAACTGGACGCAACTGGTTCTGACAGGGTTGACGCAACCGACGCGACGCAACGAACAAACGCAGCAACCAACGCAACACGAACCAATGCAACTCTAACCAATGCAACTCTAACCAACTCTACCTTGGCTCACCCGCGCCCTGCGATACGCCACACGCTTGGCGGGTAAACCGACGCTACCAACTCAACCCAACTCGGACGCTCGGCGGATGATCGAACAGAACCCGCTTCGTCCCCGGCGCGACCCGTACTCTTTTGTCCGCCGCCGATGAGGGAGAATTAATCGTGACTTCAGGGCAACTCCAAGGCGCGAATTCGTCGGACTGGTGTTGTTTTCCTTGACCGCAGCTAAATCCGCTCAATCAAAAGCCCGGTGACGGATGGAAGCCGACATCAAGCCTCTGTTTTTCAATGATAAAATTTTACACACGTGGCTTGAGCGACTTATCCACCGCTCGCGCTAGAAACACCTGTTCCAAAAATGTTCTATAAATGGTCCGAGGAGGATATTCTGGGCGCGGGCGGCCAAGCGGGCCTGCGGTCGTGTTCATCCGCGCGCCGAGAACGCCGCTTTGAGTGCCAGCACGAACAAGCCGAACGACGTGACAACGTTCCAGCCTGCAAACGACAGGCCCGCGATGCGCAAGGGCGCCTCGTCGCACGCGATGACGCGAGCCTTGTCGAGTGCGCCGAGGAGGCCGCCGCCGCTGGATCCGATCGCTTGGATCGTTCCGCACGAGACGGGACCTGGCCAAAACTTCCATTCGGCACCGGCGTGATAGACACCGAGGCCCGCGTTGGCCAGAAAACCAAGCGCCACAACGAACATCACCACCGCCGAAACGGTCAAACGCCCGGTCGAGAACAGAACGAGGGAAAGAGCTGCCAGCGGGACGCCAGCGTAATAGGCGTAGCGTTGCTGCAGGCAGAGCGGGCAGGGGGCATAGCCACCAATGTGCTCGAACGCCAAAGCGGTCGCGATCACCACCAGCGCGATGATCAAAACGGATGCGCTGAGCCCGTAGGCGCCACGTGGCGACGGTGCGGCAGTCGTCGGCGCAGCAAGCAACATCGAGGCAACTCCTTACGTATCTGCAGCGTCCGCTGGGTGTACCGACGGCCATCGTCGGCATAGGCGATCACCGTCAGCACCGCCATATGGCGGAACGACCGCTAGGGGGATCACGTCCGCTCGCCCGTCTGCTCCAACGGTGGCTGGTCATTGTGGTCGATCTGCTGCCGGATGACGAGGAAGGCCAGTCCGGTCAACACGCCAGCAGCTGCGGTCAGGATCAGCGCGACGTGTCCGCCGCCATGGTCCAACGCCACGCTGACAACATAGGGGGCCGATGCCTGTGCGACACGGGCTGGCGCGCCGAGCAGGCCCAAACGGTAGCCGTAGTTCGCCGGCCCATAGATCGCGAGCGGAACGGTGCCGCGCGCGATGGTCAAGATGCCATTACCCAGGCCGTGCAGGATGCCAAAAAGCGGGGCTGCAACCGGGCCCGCTGTCAATAGCACGGCGGCGGCGAGCGGATGGCCGAGGCAGGCGAGCCGCGCCGACAAAAGCGGGTGGTAGCGCATCAGGACGCGCGCTTCGAACACGCGGGCTGCGACCTGCGCTGGCCCCATCAAGGAAGCGGCCAAAATTGCCGCAGATTGGCTCGCGCCAGACGCAACGAGGATTGCTGGCATGACCGCGGCCATCGCGCCGGCGACGAACCAGATCGCTGCGAATGCAAACGTCAGCAGCCACATGTTGCGGTCAAACGAGATGGCTGGCGGTGGCTTGGCTTCTCCAGTTTGCGCCTCAAGCGGGGCTGCCAGCGGCAGTAGAAACCAGTTCAGCGGCAAACCGATGAGAACATGGGCGGCGGCCCAGCTGAGGCACGTGCCGCGCCAACCGATCGTCTCCAGGCCGAGCGACGTGAGCGGCCAAGCGATGGTACTGGCGAAGCCCGCCATCAGCGAAATGCCGGTGATCGCCGATCGCGCGTCGTAGCCATAGAGGCGCCCGAGCGCGGCGAACGCGGAATCGTAGAGCCCGATGCCCATGCCGACACCCAGCAGCGCGAAGGCCAGGCCGAGCGTCACCCCGTCGGTTGCAGCGGCAAGCGCGGCAAGCCCTGCTGCCAGCACGACGTTCGAGGCGACCAGCACGCCGCGGCCGCCGAGGCGGTCGATGCGCCGCCCGACGCTTGGTCCGAGCAAGCCCGAGATCAGCAGCGCGACCGAGAAGAGCGCAAACACTGTGTTCGTGCTGACGCCCGTCGCACCTGCCATCGGGGCAGCGAGAATGGCTGGCAAATAGAAGCTGGAGCCCCACGCCAAGGTCTGCGTCGCGCCGAGCGCCAGAACGACCGTCCGGCGGCTCGGCGAAAGACTGGTCGTGCTTAGCATGGTCGGGCCTGCGGGCCCGCTGGGGGAGGGTCGATCCCGTGTGGTCTCGACAGGCCCAGTAGATCCGGGCGTTCGGCGTCAGCGCCCATTTTGGGTGCGCTTCCCAGGTTTCGAAGCCGTGGCCTTTCGGCCCGACGACTTCGACGACTTCGACCCTGCATCTGCGGCTGGGGGCACGCAATCGGCCTGCGTGCAAACGCTGTTACTCAAAACAGCAATCGGATGTTGCAGCAACTGGCCGACAAACTCGGGCTGGCCACGGCAACAATCCTCGGTCAGAAATGCCAACAGTTTGCGAACGTTTTCGACGTGGAGCGCGTAGCGAATATTGCGGCCCTGACGCGTCGCATGAATGAGGCCGGCGTGGTCGAGCTCTTTGAGATGGAACGACGCTGAGGTTGCGCCGATCCCGATCTCGCCAGCAATTTCGCCAGCCAGAGCACCTGACGGTCCGCGCACGACCAGCAGGCGGAAAATGCCGAGCCGATACCCGTGGGCCAAAGCGGCGAGCGATATGACGGCGGCATCCTGTTCCATGTTGCTTCATTACAAGAAACGTTGAACCATTCAACCAGCGTTGCTCACGATTCGGCGCGACGCATTGTCAGCGGATCAAGGCCGGCCAAGCGCCAGATATCTTGGGGCGATGCACCGGCTGCCCGCAACGAGGCGATCGACGCTGAGCCTTGGCTTTTCGACAGTTTGGCCCCGCTCGCGTCGAGGACGAGCCGGTGATGGTGATAGACCGGTTCGGGCAGGTCGAGCACAACTTGCAGCAACCGCTGCAACCCCGTCGCCGCATAAAGGTCCCGCCCGCGCGTCACGTGCGTCACGCCTTGGAACGCATCGTCGACCACGACCGCGATCGTGTAGCTTGCTGGCGTTTCTTTCCGCATGATGACGGCGTCGCCCCAGACTTCTGGCCGCGCCTCGATCGTCGCCGCACGTCCATCGTCGCTGATTTCGGTGAATGTCAGCGGCCGACCGCCGAGCTTGGTGCGCGCCACGGATAGAGCGCGCGCGAGATCGAGACGTAGCGCGTGCGGCTCGCCACGGGCGAGGCGTGCGGCGGCGGTGGCCTCGTCTAGCCGCCGCAATGCGACGGGGTAGAGCGGCGCGCCGTCGGGATCGCGCGGGTTTGGCGCATTGGCGACCACGGCGGCGATTTCCGACCGGCTCGAAAAACACGGATAGAGCAGTCCGGCCGCGCTCAAGCGGCGGGCGGCTTCGTCGTAGGCTGCAAACCGCGTCGATTGCATCAGGACCGGCTGCTCCCAGTCGAGGCCGAGCCATGCGAGGTCGCGGTAGATGCCCGCAAGATGCTCGGGCTTCGAGCGCGCCAGATCGATGTCTTCGATCCGAACGAGAAAGCGGCCGCCCGATGCTTGCGCCATGCGCCATCCGACCGCCGCCGACAGGGCATGACCGACGTGCAGCTCGCCATTGGGGCTCGGCGCGAACCGGAAGATGGGGACGGGGTGCGCCGGGTCGGGATGCATCGGGCTTGATGGGTCGTATGTTGGGCTGAGTCGAGCGGGGCGGCTGTTAGCGCGTGCCGTCGACCTGCGGGGCGGCGGACGATGGCCCGGCATCTGGCGCCGCGTCGCCGTCGTCATCCCTGTCTGCCGGGGCATTGGACTGGCTATCGGATGGCTGCTCGGGGATGACACAGTCGCCGCGCGGGCCGGCGCCTGCTGCATATGTCTTGTGCACGATGTCGACGACCCGATCGTAAAGTTTTTTCTGCGCGGTGGGGTAGATCATCGCCCAACTGTTGATCAGCTCTCCGCCGCAGGAGAACGTGACGCGCTCATAGAACGTAAATTCTCCGCGCTCGCCCGATAGAACAAACCACCGGTTGCGTTGTGGCGCGTAGTCGATCTTCGTTCCGGCGTAGTTGCCGTCGAGCAGGAACTGCCGATAGGCGTCGAGCGATAGTTTCTGCTCGTTGATGAACGTCGCAACCAGCAGCTTAGCCTTGCCGTCGGCCGACTGGAGAACGCGTCCTTCGGCACCCGATGGCGTATCGATGGGCATCAGCACGTCGGCTGGATAGGCGAGCTGGAAACCGTAGCGCTTGTCGTTGATCGAGCCCCAAGCGTCGAAGCGCGGCGACCGCTGGGCCGCCGCATCGCCGGGCACCGCTGTCAGCACAGCCGTGGCGAACGCTATGATTGCTGCCGTTCGCCCGCAGGCAGGCGGTCGTCTTTGCACGGGGATAGTCGGCATTTGCGGCAGCTCCGAAACTAACTGGGGCGTCGCCCGATCGAACAGAGAGTGGTGAGGCAAAAGCAGAGATGTACGGCGGGGCGGAGTACGTCATATTCGTAGATACGCGTTTCGCGCGCGAAGGTTGCGGCATCTGGAACTGGTAGATCGTCGAATGCCGAAGAAACTGCCTCACAACGTGCCTTCACAGCGGCCAGCCCCGAGCTTTCCGCAACCTTCGTTCGTGCGCGATGATACTTGAAACCAGCCGCGATATCGAGGCTGGAATCGCTGCGCTGACGCAGCTGTGTCCCCACTTGGCGCGGGCCGCAACGGCCGTCGGGACGGTGCCGCTGCGCCGCTGGAGCCCAGGCTTTGACGGCCTTGTGCGCATCATCATCGGACAGCAGCTGTCGGTCGCCAGTGCCAACGCGATTCTCAAACGTCTCTCGACGGCCGTCGATCCGCTCGATGCTCAGGGCGTCCTTGCGGCATCGGACGAGACGCTGCGCGCGACCGGGCTGTCGGCGGCGAAGCTCGCAACGCTGCGCGCCGTTTCGATTGCCGTGCGGGATGGCGACATCGACTTTGCTGCCCTCGATAGCGCCCCGCCCGAGGCCGTCCATCAGACGCTGACCGCAGTGCGCGGGATCGGCCCGTGGACAGCCGACATCTGGCTCGTGCTGTGCCGCGGCGACCGCGACGCCTTTGCCAGCGGTGACCTTGCGCTTCAGGTGGCCGCTCAGGATCTGTTCGGGTTGGAGGCCCGTCCGTCGGCGGCCGAGATGGTGGCACTCGCCGAGAGGTGGCGACCGTGGCGCGGGGTCGCTGCAAGGCTACTGTGGGCTACTTATGCCACGCGCAAGCGAGAAGCGAAGCTGGACTGATGATCATAGGCGCAAGCCGAAGTCGTGTCGGTTTACACCTGTGAGGGCTTGCGGCACATGACCGAAAGCTGACCGCGTTCACCGATGCGTATCGTGAGGGACCCATGAGTATCGCTGACATCAAGGCGTGGATGGCCGACCACGTATTCCTGACAATCGGCATCGCCGTTGCCCTGACGTTCGTGCTGATCTGGGTGTCGAGCGAAGTGTTGCGCCGGTTCCACCTGCGACTGCTCCAGACTGCCGCCTTCACGGCCGTAGCGTGCGGCCTGTGGGTCGTGTCGATGGGGCTGTCAAATGTTTGGCTGATGCTTGCAGGGGCTGCCGCAGCAGCGGGCGGTGGTCTTGCGTTTTATGCCGGGACCCGATTGGACGCGATCACCAGCGCCGAAATCGCCAAACTCAACTCGGAACTCGGCAAGGCCAAAACCGCTACGCCGCTGCATTTCGTGATTGATCCGGCGCAAGCGAAGGCTGCAGGACAGAAGTAGTATTGACCGTCCACTTTACGGCCATTTCACCTCGGGTGGCATGGACGACAGGATGCTGTCGACGTTGCCGCCGGTCTTTAGCCCGAACATCGTGCCGCGATCGTACAGCAGGTTGAACTCGACATAGCGGCCACGGCGGATGAGTTGCTCATCGCGGTCCGCTGCGGTCCAGGCGGTTTTGACATTGCGACGAACGAGTTCTGGATAGACGCCAAGAAATTGTCGGCCGACGTCTTTCGTCAGCGCGAGCGCCGCCGTCCAGCCGCCGTCGGTTTCGGCTGGCGCGACGTAATCATAAAATATCCCGCCAACGCCGCGCATTTCCTTGCGATGGGGCAGATAGAAATACTCATCGCACCAGGTCTTGAAGCGGGGATAGTCGGCGATCGCATGACCGGAGCACGCGCGCTCCATCGCGGCGTGGAACGCGACCGTGTCCGCGTCCTCTTGCGTGCGGCGCCGGTCTAGAACCGGCGTCAGATCAGCGCCACCGCCAAACCACCATTTCGATGTCACCACCATGCGCGTGTTCATGTGAACCGCTGGCACGTTCGGGTTCTGCGGGTGGGCGATCAGCGAAATGCCCGACGCCCAGAAATTGGGATTTTCCTCGGCACCGGGAATTTGCTTGCGAAACTCGGGCGCGAACTCGCCAAACACGGTCGACGTGTGAACCCCGACCTTTTCGAACACGCGGCCCTTCATCATACCCATCGTGCCGCCGCCGCCATCGTTGCCAGCATGATCGCGGCGCGCCCAGGGTGTCCGCTCGAACCGGCCAGCGGGCTTTGTGCCGTGCTTGACCGATTTCGGCAGGCCGTCTTCGAGCTTTTCAAACGACGCCATAATGTCTGACTGCAACTGCTCAAACCACGCGCGGGCCTCGGCCTTCCACGCCTCGAGCGTGGCAGGCGGTGGCAGCGCCATGGACGGGGCAGCGTGTTGCGCGGGCGTGGCGGGCGAAGCGTGGCTGGCGGCTTTGGCGGTCACGTGTCATCCTTTATGCAACTTCGCGCGTTATGCGCTCGTGACGTTTTGCGCCCGCTACCTGAAGGATCGCTTTGCGGTCCGTCAAGCGGGCCGTTGGGCCATCCCGCAATTCACTTGGCCCCGCACGCCCTTGCGATGCTGGTGGCCGATCCCACGCGCTATACCTCCTTGTGGCGCACGCATGTGCTGCCCGACCGAAGAAGAGCTGCCGATGTCCCGTGACGAAACAAACCCCCACGACGCCAAACCCCTCGCCCCCGGGGCGCCCGACGACACAGTTGCCAAACCCACCGACGCACCCGAGCGCGCCTATGTCCCCGGTTGGCTATGGCGGTTCGGCGAGCGCGTGTTTGATTGGACCGAAAGCCGGATCGACGCGTTTCAAGGCAACGGCAGCACGCAACCGCCCGCGACATTAGCGGGGTTCTACTGGTATTTCGTGCGCCAAGCTTGGCCAGCGTTCGCAGCCTTGCTGGTTGCAGGTTTCCTTGGCGCCGTGGTCGAAGCCTCGCTATTCGCGTTCGTCGCAACCATCGTCGACCGCATGAAGGACGCTGAGAACCCGCAACGCTTCATCGCTGACAACTGGTGGTCGCTCATGTTCATGGCGTTCATCGCCATGATCGTGCGGCCGCTACTGTCGCTGGTCCACGATTTGATCAAGCATCAGATCATCGGCGGGCAGTTCACCACGCTGATCCGCTGGCAAACGCACGCCTACGTGCTGCGCCAGAGCCTGGGGTTTTTCCAAAACGACTTTGCCGGACGCGTCGCCAACAAGGTCATGCAGGTTGGCCCGGGATTGCGCGAAAGCGTTGTGCAGTCGATCGACGCGTTGTGGTTCGTCGCGATCTATTGGCTGTCGGCGGTGGTGCTGTTTGCCCAGGCCGACGTGCGCCTGCTGATCCCGCTGATCGTCTGGTTCGTCGCGTTCTTTGGCACCATGTGGTACTTCGTGCCGCGCCTTAAAGAACGTGCGGTCGAGACGTCCGAGGCCCGTTCGATGCTGACCGGTCGCATCGTCGACAGCTACACCAACATGATGACGGTGAAATTGTTCGCCCACACCGAGCGCGAGGACGAATACGCGCGTTCGGCCATGCGCGAGCAGCTCGGCAAGCTGATCCTCCAGCTGCGCGTCACGACGTTGATGGAATTTTCGCTATTTGTCATCAACGGCGTGCTGCTGGTCGGTACCACCGCGCTCGCGATCGTGCTGTGGGAGCAGAGCCTTGTCTCGCTTGGCGCCATCACGCTAATCACGGGTTTGACGATCCGCATCGTCAACATGTCGGGCTGGGTGATGTGGACGCTGGCTGGCATTTTCGAAAACCTCGGCGTCGTCCACGAGAGCATGCAGACGATCGCGCGGCCGCAAAGCGTGGTCGATGCCCCCGCCGCCCCTGCGCTGCACGTGCCCAAGGGCGAGATCCGCTTCGAGGCGATCCGCTTCGATTACGGCCGCACACGCGCCAAGGACGATCCCCGCCCCGGCGGATTGATCGACGGGCTATCGCTGACCATCAAGCCCGGCGAAAAAATCGGCGTCATCGGCCGCTCGGGCGCTGGCAAGTCGACGCTCGTTAACGTGCTGCTGAGGTTTTATGATCTCGAAGGCGGTCGCATCCTGATTGACGGGCAAGACATCGCTAACGTGCGCCAGGATAGCCTGCGCGCCAACATTGGTGTCGTGACGCAGGATACCTCGCTGCTGCACCGGTCGGTCATGGACAACATCCTTTACGGCCGCCCGGACGCGGGTCGCGAGGCGGCGATCGAGGCAGCCTCGCGCGCGTCCGCCCATCCGTTCATTGGCGGGCTCGAAGACCAGCGCGGCCGCACCGGCTATGAGGCCCAGGTCGGCGAGCGCGGGGTGAAACTGTCCGGTGGTCAACGCCAGCGGATCGCGATCGCCCGGGTGCTGCTCAAGAACGCGCCGATCCTCGTGCTCGACGAAGCCACCAGCGCGCTCGATAGCGAGGCAGAAGCGGCCATTCAGGAGCAGCTGACCAACCTGATGGCGGGCAAAACCGTGATTGCCATTGCGCACCGTCTGTCGACGATTGCCGCGCTCGACCGTCTGATCGTGATGGATAAGGGCCGCATCATTGAAGACGGGTCGCACAGCGAATTATTGCGCCGTGGTGGCCTCTACGCCGACCTCTGGTCGCATCAGTCCGGCGGGTTTTTGGCAGACGCGGCGGAGTAGCGGGAGCGCCTCTGCAATGGTAGTGTCTGGGCATGACCCGATCGGAAGCCATGGCTGTCATTCACTCCACGCTGCCGAGCCTCGACGAGGAGCAGCTCGCCGCGGTCGCGGAGATAGTCCAGGCGTGGTCGGTGCCGTCGGTCTATTCTTCCCTTCCTCCAGCCGAAAAAGCTGCGATTGACGCGGCGCTCGATCGGCTGGACAAACAACAGTTCGTTGCGGCGGACGAGGTTTTTTTGCGGATGCGAGAGCGTTTGAATTCGGCTCAGCAATGAGGGACGTCGTTTTCGACGTCGATGCCGAGCGCCGACTTATGGCGCAACTCGACTATCTCCTAAGCATTGGCGCCACGAAAGCTGCTGTCGACCTCGAGTCGCGCGTTCGCGTTTTTATCACTGAGACGCTTGCCACATTCCCTGCGATCGGCAAGCCTTTGGCACATCGGGGCCTTTGGGAGACGTGGATCCCCGGCACCCGCATCGTTGTCTGGTACCGCCACAGCGACGCGACGTTAGAAATAGTCGACGTTTGGAGCACGTGGCAGGATCGAACAAAAAAGTGATGTTTAGCGGGCACATTCGTAGGGACTGTTGCCCGCCCCGTGGACAACGGTCCCGGCTACCTATCCCGTGACCCTGTGGATAGCGGGCACGGCAGGCCACAGCTGACGGGGCGGCCCAGGGTTGGGCGGCGAATCGCGTAGTCTGCGGACATGAGATTCGATGACCGATTCCTCGATGAAATCCGTGCGCGGCTGTCGGTCAGCCACGTCGTAGGTCGGCGCGTGCCGCTCAAAAAGGCGGGGCGCGAATACAGCGGCCTGTCGCCGTTCAAACAAGAGCGGACGGCGTCGTTTTTCGTCAATGATGCGAAGGGCTTCTACCATTGCTTCGCATCAGGCGAGCATGGCGACATCTTCAAGTTTTTGATGTCGACCGAGGGTCTGTCGTTCCCCGAAGCCGTCGAACGATTGGCGCAGGAAGCTGGCGTGCCGATGCCCCAGCCGGCCTCGCCCCAGGCGCAGGCCCGCTATGTCGAGGTCCAAGACGAACGCGAGCGGCTCTATGCCGTGCTGGCGGCCTCGGCGCAGTTTTTCCGCGACCAGTTGGCCGGAACGAACGGAGCGGAGGCGCGGGGCTATATCGCGCGGCGGGGTTTGAAACGCGACACCGTGGCCACATTCGGTCTTGGTTTTGCGCCGAACGGCCGGTCGGTGCTCAAAGAGCACCTCGCCAAACAGGGCTTCTCCGTTGCCGACATGGTCGCGTCGGGCATGCTGATCGGTGGCGATGATATCCCCGTCCCGTACGATCGTTTCCGCAACCGCGTGATGTTCCCGATCATGGATATGAAAGGCCGCGTGATCGCGTTCGGTGGCCGCGCGCTCGACCCCAACGCTCCGGCAAAGTATCTGAATTCGCCCGAGACGCCGCTGTTCCACAAGGGCAACGTGCTGTTCAACGCCGCCCGCGCGCGGCCGATCGCCCACGAGAGCCAGCGGATCGTCGTGGTCGAGGGCTACATGGACGTCGTGGCGTTGTCGGAGGCCGGTTTTGGCGATTGCGTCGCCCCGCTCGGTACTGCGTTGACGCCAGAGCAAATCGGGCTGCTGTGGCGCTTCGTGGCGGAGCCGGTGCTGTGTTTCGATGGCGATAAAGCTGGCCAGAAAGCCGCGTTCCGCGCCATCGACACGGCACTGCCCCACCTCAAACCCGGCTACAGCTTGTCATTCGCGTTCCTCCCCGACGGCCTCGATCCGGACGACCTCGTCCGCCAACGCGGCCCGGATGCCATGGCGGCGATCCTGAGTGAGCCGCGACCGCTCGCCGAAATGCTGTTTGAACGCGAAACGGCCGGCATCGACCTCGCCACGCCCGAACGCCGCGCAAAGGTCGAGCAACGGCTGCGAGAGTGCGTCCGCACCATCGTCGACGGCAATGTGCGAGGTCATTATGAGCGCGACATCCGCAACCGCTGGTACCAGTTGATGCGGGCCGTTGGCAGCGCCCGCGCAGGCGGCCAAGCCCAGGGCGGCCCATCTAAGGGCTTTCCATCGGCTGGCAGCAGCTGGGGTAGCGGGCAGCGTTCATCAGGCGGTGGCGGGTCATCTGGTCGCGGTGGCGGTCGAGATGCAGGACGGGGTGCGCGCGGAGCTCACAGCGGCGGTTATAACGGCGGGACTGCGGGGGGACTGGCGGCGGTGACATCGAGCCTCAAGAACAGCGGTCTTGCCATGTCGGCGTCGGTCGGACTGCCGCAACGCGAAGCCCTGCTGATCCGAGCCGTGATCAACAACCCTTGGCTGCTTGATGACCATGCCGAGACCTTTTCAGCCCTGCCGCTGTCCAGCGAGCCACTCGCCCGGGTCCGCTCCGCCATCCTTTCGGCGCACACTGGCGAAAAACCACTTGACACCGAAGAAATCCGCCACCACCTCCAGGGCAGAGGGTTCGCGAGCACCGTGGTGGCGATAGAGCAACTTGCCACGCACCGCGGGGACCGTTTCGCCGAGGCCTCGTCCGACAGAGACATGGTGGCAGCGCAGTGGCTGCACACTACGGCGTTGCATGAGCGGCAGGCAGGTTTGCGCCAGCAGCTCCAGGACGCAGAACGAGCATGGCATGAGGATCCCAGCGCGGAAACTTATGAGGCCATACTCGAGCTGCAGCAGCGTCTCTCCGTCGTTACCGGTCCAGAAGAATGAGGATGCGATGAGACACAACAGACCCGCCCGGGGCTGCAGCCTGGGCTGTAATGCGTCATTCGTCATGCAGTCTCGACCGGGTTAAGTCGCAACTGATTATTATTTGCCGCCGTGGGGAACACCTGCGGTGGCCATTCCATCTCGACCAGCCCGATACCAACATCGCTTCATCGCCACGTTGAGCCGATCTCACCTGGAGCCCGCCCTTGGCACGCGCCGCACAACAAATCACGAAGCCCGCTGAAGATGCCGCTCCGCCGACCGCCGAGTCACCGGAGCGCGATAGCCCGGTCCTCGATCTCACGGACGCTGGGGTCAAAAAGCTGATCAAAGCTGGCAAAGCTGCGGGCTATGTCACCTACGACCAGCTCAACGCCGCACTGCCCGCTGAGATGACCGCGTCCGAGCAGATCGAGGATACCCTCGCCATGCTCAACGACATGGGGATCATGGTCGTCGAGGGCGAGGACGGCGAGGACGAGAAGGAGGTCGAAGAGGAAGCCGCTGCCGAGGAGGAAGAGCCCAACGGCCGCGCCCTCGTCGCCCAGAACGTCCCGACCAAGACCACCGGCCGGTCCGAGCCGACCGACCGCACAGACGACCCCGTGCGGATGTACTTGCGCGAGATGGGCTCGGTCGAATTGCTGTCGCGCGAGGGCGAAATCGCCATCGCAAAGCGCATCGAGGCCGGCCGCGAGGCGATGATCGCTGGACTGTGCGAAAGCCCGCTGACGTTCCAGGCCATCATCATCTGGCGCGACGAACTCAACGAAGGCCGCATTCTCCTCCGCGACATCATCGATCTCGAAGCGACCTACGAGGGGCCGGACGGCAAAGCGACCGCCCCGCTCGGCGCAGATGGTCTGCCACAGGGTGAGATCCCTGTGCCGCCGTCGGGCGCCCCCGAAGGCGAGATGGACGATGACGACGAATTCGAGAACGCCATGTCGCTTGCCGCGATGGAGGCCGAACTCAAGCCTAAGGTACTCGAAACCTTCGACAGCATCGCCGACAAGTATAAGAAGCTGCGCAAGCAGCAGGACAAGAAGCTTGAGCAGCAGGTTGCCGGCGAGCAAGGCTCGCGCCAGCAGCAGAAGGCCTACGAGAAACTGCGCGATGAAATCATCGTCGACGTGAAGAGCCTCGCGCTCAACAACAATCGTATCGAAAGCCTCGTCGAACAGCTGTACTCGATCAACAAGCGGCTGGTATCGCTGGAAGGCCGCCTGATGCGGATGGCCGACAGCTACGGCGTGTCGCGCCTCGAGTTCATGGAAGAGTATTACGGCAACGAGCTCGATCAGAATTGGCTCGAGAAGATGTCGGGCTCGGGCCGCAAGTCGTGGGTTGCCTTCGTCAAGCACGAGGTCAAAAAAGTCGACGACCTGCGCGACGACATCCGCCATCTCGCCACTGAAACCGGTCTTGAAATCCCCGAGTTCCGGCGGATCGTGAAAGCCGTTCAGAAGGGCGAGCGCGAGGCACGCCAAGCCAAGAAGGAAATGGTCGAGGCCAACTTGCGCCTCGTGATTTCGATCGCCAAGAAGTACACAAACCGCGGCTTGCAGTTCCTCGACCTGATCCAGGAAGGCAACATCGGCTTGATGAAAGCCGTCGACAAGTTCGAATACCGCCGCGGTTACAAGTTCTCGACCTATGCCACGTGGTGGATCCGGCAGGCGATCACGCGTTCGATCGCCGACCAGGCCCGGACCATCCGCATCCCGGTCCACATGATCGAAACGATCAACAAGATCGTGCGCACCTCGCGTCAGATGCTGCACGAGATCGGCCGCGAGCCGACCCCGGAAGAACTGGCCGAAAAGCTCGCCATGCCGCTGGAAAAAGTGCGCAAGGTGCTCAAAATCGCCAAGGAGCCGATCAGCCTCGAAACGCCGATTGGCGACGAGGAGGACAGCCACCTCGGCGACTTTATCGAGGACCGCAACGCGATCCAGCCCGATCAGTCGGCGATTGCCAGCAACCTGCGCGAGACGACGACGCGGGTGCTCGCTTCGCTCACGCCGCGCGAGGAACGCGTTCTGCGCATGCGCTTTGGCATCGGCATGAACACCGACCACACGCTCGAGGAAGTCGGCCAGCAGTTCTCGGTGACACGCGAACGCATTCGCCAGATCGAGGCCAAGGCGCTGCGCAAGCTCAAGCATCCGAGCCGCTCGCGCAAGCTGCGGAGCTTCTTGGATAATTAATTAACAACCGGCGCATTCCCGACGTGTGTAACAATCTCGGCGTCCGATGGACGGACGCTTCCAGTTGAAGATCGCGTTGGAATTCAGGACAAATTGGCGGGAATCGGCTTGCTGGAGGACCGCCATTATCAGACAGCAAGCCATCAACTAACCATTAAGCTTTGGCGCACCCGACAGGATGAAACTGCGAACACCTATGTTGTTGAAATAGCTATGTGATTGCGTTGACGATTTGGCTTTGACGATTGCTTTTTGCTGGCAGCCGCAGCGGGACGCTTGGTGCTGTCTTTAGCCCGGGCAGGCTGCGCTGTTGAGACTGCCGTCCGGCCCACTTTGATGGACTTTGACGCCGATTTCGACGTACGCGCAGCCTTAGCTGAAACCTTTTTGGCTGCGGCTGCTTTGTTGTTCGCGGCGCGGGGTTTGACCGTGCCATGGTCCACGGCGTGCTCTGACGCATCAGCCATTTCCAGGCCGAAAACGGATGCCAGATCGGCATGGGTCAGCACCTTATTCGACTTTGCCGTCGTCTTTCCAGCGGTTGAGGGGGCGGCACGGGGCGGCACCTGCGCCGGCGATCAGGTCCTGCTGGTCGACGCCGTGCATCATGCTCACGGTCAGCGGTGGTGAGGTTAGCATAGGTCATCACCGGCACTTACCGCGCCGCCGGTTCCGTTGCCAACAACCTCAACGACCGGTTCGAGCCAAAGACAGAACGCCTCGGCGGCGTCCGGTTTCGAGGTGTCTGCGTTGTCGGATAACGCATCTATCAATTGCCACCTTTAGTCCTAGACCAGATAAAGACGACCCTTTCCATGTTTGGCGTACGGCTTTGCTACAGCGAAGTCACACGTACTCGACGAGTAGGCACGACGAGGCCGACCCAGGCATCGCCTGGCGCGTGCTCGACGACGGATACGGCAGGAACTTTACCGATGACGAATTGATTCAGGTTGGCAAAGACCCTTTCTTGATTGCATACGCGCTCGCCGACGAGGACCGAGTCGTGGCCACCAGCGAGAAATCTAAGACGAGCGCCAAACGTAACGACGCCTCGCAACCGTGGATCACACCACCGCTGGCGCGCGCCGCAGAATACCGCCGAGACTGTTCACGACCTTGAGTTCCTCGGCCGTGATACGGACGGCCTCGATGATTTGCTCGGCAGTGTGTTCCGAGGTGATGAAGTAGCGCAAGCGCGCGGCCTTCATAGGCACCGCCGGATAGATGATCGGCAGGGCGTTGACACCACGAGCGGCCAATCGCTCGGTCATCTTCACGGCCTTGATGCCGTCGCCGATGATCAGAGGGACGACGCAGTAGCCTTGGCTGGAACCGGTGTCGAAACCAGCCAGGCGTGCCTGCTCGAGGAACAGCTGACCGTTGGCTTGAAGCCTCGTCACGCGTTCCGGCTCGGCCTTGAGCACCCGCAATGCAGCGAGCGCGGCGGCCGTGGCGGGCGCTGGCAGGCCGACCGAGTAGACGAAGCCTGGCGCTTTGAACTTCAAGATCGTGATCAGCTCTTTCGAGCCGCAGATGTAGCCACCACAGCTCGCCAGCGTCTTGCTCAGCGTGCCCATCCAGATATCGATGTCGTCGAACGCGATGCCGAAATGTTCCGCCGCGCCGCGGCCAGTGGCACCGAGCACGCCGAGCGAGTGGGCCTCGTCGACCATCAGCCACGCGCCGAAGCGGTTCTTGATTTCGACCATGCGCGGCAAGTCGGGGATGTCGCCATCCATCGAATAGTGGCCTTCGACGACCACCATCGCGTTCCGGAACCGGCCGCGATGCTCCATCATAAGACGCTGAAGCGCATCGCAGTTGTTATGCGGGAAACAGAAAACTTCGGCGCCTGACAGCTTGGCCCCGACGATTGCGCTGTTGTGTACGAGTTCGTCGTGGAAAATCACGTCGCCCTCGCCAACCAACGTAGCGATCGTCGAAACGTTGGTCGCATGGCCAGATACGAACGTCAGCGCGTCCTCTGTGCCATAAAAATCGGCAAGCTCGCGTTCGAACTCGCGGTGGACAGGGCGCTCACCAGCGACAACGCGGCTGGCCGAAACCGACGTGCCATATTGGTCGATTGCCGCATGCGCGGCTTCGGCGACTTGAGCGGTTGAGTTGAGACCGCAGTAGTCGTAGCCACCGAAATTGATCATCGTCCGACCGCCCGACATGGTCGTCGCGCCAAGCCGTGAATCGTGTTCGTGGAAGAACGGGTCCTCGAGGCCCAGGGTGTCGCCGAGCAGCCGGTACTTCATCATCGACTGATAAAGCGCGTGATCGCGGAAACGGGGCGGACGGCGGCGGCCGGGTTGCAACTGCGCAACCGTCGAGCGGGCTGCGCCATCAATTGCGTTGGCCACCTTGAGAACTGCAGTTTTCAATCCTGTCGTCAGGGTCGCCCTCGTTTCGGTGCTAGCGGCGGTCCAGTCGCCTTCTTTTGCGACCGACTGCAATTGTTCGTTTTCTGACATTACGCCACCGATACATTAGAGATTACGCAGAAGAAGATTTCGCAGAACCTACTTAGTGTTGCACGCTTATATTGCCATGGGCTGTCACTCAAGTGACATCCTGGCGCGCCGCACTTTAGCCGTACGTCCTACCTCTACGTCGCGACATCGCCCGTTGTTTCGGCGCTTTCCGCCGCGACGATGGCCCATCGACGGCGCATTTGTTGCACCGCACACAAATCCAAGCACGCCACCTAGTTTATGATTGTCGTCCACGCTAGTGCCGCAGGCAGGACAAAACGGCGCATCGATTGCCGTGAAAAGCGAAATCCAAGGTGTGGTTAACGGCTGCAGCTTGCCGTTATCGAAGCACCACGCTACCGCTCGCCTATGGCACTCTACCGGTCGTTCTTTGCCGTCGGCGGACTGACGCTCGTCAGCCGTGTCCTCGGATTTGCGCGCGATGTCTTGATCGCGGCGGTCCTTGGCACGGGTGCCGTCGCCGATGCTTTTTTTGTCGCGTTCCGGCTGCCGAACCTGTTTCGGCGGCTGTTTGCGGAAGGTGCGTTCAACTCGGCGTTCGTCCCGCTGTTCGCCAAAAAGCTCGAAGGCGACGGCAAAGACGCCGCCAAGCGGTTCGCCGAAGACGCCCTATCTGGCCTGACCTATGTGTTGCTGCTGCTCTCGGCCGTGGCGATTGGCGGCATGCCGTGGCTGATGCTGGTGCTGGCCCCCGGCTACGCCGACAATGCTGAAAAATTCGAGATGTCGGTCCTTTTTGGACGGATCGCCTTTCCATACCTGCTGTGCATGTCGCTGATGGCGCTCTACGCGGGCGTCCTCTCCTCGCTTGGCAAATACGCCGCTGCGGCTGCGGCGCAAATTCTGCTCAACGTCGTGCTGACCACGGCCATCGCCATCGCCTACGCCATGGGCTTTGCCAACACGCCCGGCGCCGGGCTGATCCTGGCCGTCGCCGTCAGCGTGGCTGGCGTCATTCAACTCGTGATGATCGCCCGCGATGCCGCCCGCAACGGCATGGTGCTATCGCCGCGCTGGCCGCGCCTGACGCCAGACATCCGGCGGCTCGTGACACTCGGCGTCCCGGCGCTGATCGCTGGCGGTGTCACGCAAATCAACATCGTCGTCGGCACATCGATCGCCTCGCTCCAGGACGGCGCCGTTTCGTACCTCTACTATGCCGACCGATTGTACCAGTTGCCGCTCGGCATTGTCGGTATCGCCGTCGGCGTGGTGCTGCTGTCGGACGTATCGCGTCTGCTGCGCGCTGGTGACCTGACGGCCGTCATCTGGAGCCAGAACCGCTCGATCGAGTTCGCATTGATGATGACGCTACCGGCCGCCGTGGCGTTGGCGGTCGTACCGAGCCCGATCATCGCCGTGTTGTTCGAGCGCGGAGCGTTCACCGCCGCCGACACGCCACCGACCGCCATGGCACTCGCTGCGTTCGCCGTCGGGCTACCGGCCTTTGTCCTGGCCCGCGTGCTGTCGCCAGCGTTTTTCGCCCGCGAGGATACCAGAACGCCGATGCGCTACGCCGTCGTCAATATGGTGTTGAACGTCGCGCTCTCGGTCGGCCTGTTCTTCTGGTTTAAAGCGCAAGGCTGGATGCCCCACATCGGAATCGCCATCGCCACCACCATCGCCGGTTGGGTCAACGCGCTGCAGCTATGGTGGACGCTCGACCGTCGCGGCGACTTCAAATGGGACGGCCAGCTCGCGCGAACGCTGCCGCTGATGCTGCTGTCGAGCCTGCTGATGGGCGGCGCGCTGTGGTTCGCAGGCCAGGTTCTGGCGCCCTACTTTGCCACGACACAGCCGCTGCTGGTCCGCGTATCGGCGCTCGCGGCCTTGGTGGGGTCCGGGTTCGCGATCTACGCCACGCTGATCATCGCAACCGGCGTGCTCAACCTGCGCCAGATCCGCGAGATGATGCAGCGGAAAAAGGACGAGCGCGCGAGCGGAGGCGGCAGCGGCCCAGCAGGTGGTGGGTTAGGGGATTAGGGCAAGCACTCCGGCCGACCGGGCGCCGCTGCCGCCAATCCCTGTCGAACACGTTCAAGG
>JAWXCP010000220.1:0-8714 GCA_034408685.1 Hyphomicrobium aestuarii
CATCTGCACGTTCAAGCTCGGCGGCCTGTTTGGAACCGCGATCGCAACCACGACGATGCTCGGCCTCGCCGGCATGATCGTCGCGCTCGACGCATTCGGCCCGGTCACCGACAACGCCGGCGGCATCGCCGAAATGGCCGGTTTGCCCAAGGAAGTCCGCCGCTCGACGGACGCCCTCGATGCGGTCGGCAACACAACAAAGGCCGTGACCAAGGGCTACGCCATCGGCTCGGCCGGTCTTGGCGCGTTGGTGCTGTTCGCCGCCTATAGCTACGACCTGCAATACTTTATCGCTGAGGCCAACAAAGCGGGCTCGACGACGTACCAGTATTTCAAGGGCGTGAAGCCGGACTTCTCGCTGGCCAACCCCTATGTCGTCGTCGGCTTGCTGCTCGGCGGTCTGATCCCGTTCCTGTTCGGCGGCATCGCGATGACGGCGGTCGGCCGTGCGGCTGGTGACGTGGTCGAGGAAGTCCGCCGTCAGTTCCGCGAAAATCCGGGCATCATGACTGGCACGTCGAAACCCGACTATGCCCGCGCCGTCGACATGCTGACCCAGGCTGCCATCCGCGAAATGATCGTCCCGTCGCTGTTGCCGGTGCTGTCGCCGATCGTGCTGTTCTTCGCCATCGTGATGATCGAGGGCGGCGGGGCGTCTGCCAAGTCGGCCGCGTTTTCGGCCGTCGGCGGCATGCTGCTGGGCGTGATCGTGACGGGCCTGTTCGTTGCCATCTCGATGACCTCGGGCGGCGGCGCCTGGGACAACGCCAAGAAAAGCTTTGAAGACGGTTTCGTCGACAAGGACGGCGTCAAGCACATGAAGGGCTCGGAGGCGCACAAGGCGTCCGTCACCGGCGACACCGTCGGCGATCCCTACAAGGACACGGCCGGCCCGGCCGTGAACCCCGCGATCAAAATCACCAACATCGTCGCGCTGTTGTTGCTGGCCGTGTTGGCGAGGTAATTTTGGACCCGCGTCCGCCCCTCACCCTCGACCGGCGTCGCAGCTTTCGCGCGACGCGCGGTCTCCTCCCTCTCCCCGCCTGCGGGGAGAGGGCAAGGTCGCGGACGAGCGGCAGCGATGTCCGTGACCGCGGGTGAGGGGCAGCCCAGAACTCACGAGATCAGTTCAATCCGGTCGCGATAAAGCTGGACAATTGCGTCTCGGGGTTCGTCAATCTGGAAGCTCGTGGAGGTTCTTCACCCGCGACGCGTGCACGACTCGTAGGATTTGTATCGTGTCGCGGTTGCGGTCGAGCCTGTAGAATATGGTGTATGGATACTTACCGACGGGTAGTCTCCGAACATTCGGTAGATCGGTGGGGCGCCCCAACCGCGGCATGCTTGCCAGACCCGCAGCTTAAGATCGTACCGAACTTTCAACATTTTGTGCTGCTTGGGCGCTTCGTGCCTCGAGATATGCGCAGATGGCCGCGATATCGGCGCGGGCTGTGGGAGTGAAACGGACTTTCACCCTGCGTTCCGCGCCCAGAAGGCCTCCATCTCTTCGTCAGGTACGAACTCGCCGCGGTCGGCTTCGGCCGGGGCGACGGCCAGCAGCGCGCGTTCGTCAGGGCTCAGGACGTAAACGTCGGTGCCAGCGGCGTCCATCGCTTCCAACATCGCGATCGCGTCCTGCTGGCGCGCCACTGGCCAGGACTGCACACGTTGGAGGATGTCGTGCAGAGATATCGTCATGACCGTCATCCTCCAACCAGTGGGTGCGTTTACCGATTGCCCACCGCCGTGTCCAGCGGGCGCGGCGCATCGGGTTAAGCCTTTGCTATGAGAACAATGACGCCCAGCAATGCCGACCAACAGGCGCGGCAAGTTGGCGTCGATCAAGAAGCGCGCCATTCCGATGCGTCCCGGATTTCGTAGCGATGCCCTAACAGCCTGCTCGCGAAGTCGAGGCAGGCATTGATATATTCCCGCTCCATCATCTTGTATTGCCACAGAATGTCCTCGGCGCTTTCACCCGCAGCGAGAAAACCAAGCACCGTTTCCGCCGTGATCCGCATGCCGCGTATCACAGGCCGACCATTGCAGATGTCGGGATCGATGGTGATCCGGGAAGACCCAGTCGTGACACGTTGCTCCGGGCCGAACGACGATAATGATTATTCGTCGTACTACCACAGGCCGGGGTGTCATGTCGCCCTCGACGATCGCGTACCGCCGCCCCTCACCCTCGACCGGCGTCGCAGCTTTCGCGCGACGCGCGGTCTCCTCGCTCTCCCCGCCTGCGGGGAGAGGGCAAGGTCGCGGACGAGCGGCAGCGAAGTCCGTGACCGCGGGTGAGGGCGGCTGCGGTCGCTTCGCGTGGACGCAGTCGGTTGTTCCACGGGGAGGGGCGGTCCACCCCTCGCGCGTTCCGCTCAAAACCGATCCGTCACCACGACTTCTGACAGCGGAATGTACCCCGGCTTGGCCCAGGCTGGCTTGGTGCCACGGCCGATCGCAAGCATCATGGCGATGGCGTAATCGGCGGGCACGTGAACCAGCGTTGACACTTTGTCATAGTCAAAGCCGACCATTGGGCAGCTCTTGTAGCCGATCGATTTGGCGCTTTGGCCGCCAGCATCATGGTCTGGGCCGCAAAGCCGACCGAGCGCATGCCCTCGTCGCGGGCAAGGCAGCCGCGGCCGTCATAGAACGGCTTGATCATCGGCACGAGGATATCCTGCGCCTCCTTGGGTGCATCGACCCAATAGCGGGTAGCGGGCCGGATCGCGCTCGTGCGCCTTGCGCGGCAAGCGACCCACCGACGACTCCGCTTCAGTTCGTCTTCGGCTTGAGATGTTCGAGGCGATCCTTGCCCCACAGCGCGTCGAGGCGGGCGTCACGGCGGCAACCGGCGCGGTAGCCGAAATAGCGGCCCGGATCTTTCGTGTAGAAGTCCTGATGGTAGTCCTCGGCCTTGATAAAGGTCGAGGCCTCGCGGATTTCAACAGCGATCGGCTTGCCAAGCTTGCCCGTGGCGTCGAGTGCGGCCTTGCCGTCTTGGGCCAGTTTCAACTGGTCCGCACCGTGAGCGAAGATAGCCGGACGGTATTGATTGCCACGGTCGCAGAACTGGCCGCCGCCATCGACGACGTCGGTCGTGCGCCAGAAATGGTGCAGCACCTGCTCATAAGTGACTTTGGTGGTGTCGAACGTAACTTGCAGCACTTCGACGTGGCCGGTGCGGCCGGTGCTGACTTGCTCATATGTTGCGTTGGTGGTCGATGGCCCGCCCATGTAGCCCGAAACCGTCGACAGGATGCCGGGCAAGGCGTCGAAATCCTTTTCGGTGCACCAGAAGCACCCCGACCCGAGCGTCGCGACGCCAATTCCGGGCTTAGCGGCGGGCGTATCGTCAGCGCGCGGCGCGGAGTTTGGAGCCATCGTCAACGACAAGGCTCCCGCGGCTGCGACGGCGAGTACAAGCGAAAGAATGGCGGTGCGGCGCATGGGCGGGGCTCGTGTGCAAAATTAAAATCGCGGGCGTGCGTATCTACGTGTGGGACGGTCGGCTCAACTGGCGGCTTTCGCGACCAACTTCATGGCGACGCCGTTCATGCAATAGCGCAGGCCGGTCGGCCTTGGACCGTCTTCGAACACGTGGCCGAGATGGCCACCGCAGCGGCGGCAGTGAACCTCGGTGCGCACCGAGAAGAAACTGGTGTCGACAGAGGTGCCAATCGCGTTGTCGAGCGGCTTCCAGAAGCTCGGCCAACCGGTGCGGCTGTCGTATTTGGTCTCCGAGGCGAACACCGGCAGGTCGCAGCCGGCGCACTGGTAAGTGCCAGCAGCATAAATCTTGTCGAGCGGGCTGGTGCCAGCGCGCTCTGTGCCGTGCTTGCGCAGAACATAAAACTGCTCGGGCGAAAGGATTTTTTTCCATTCGTCGTCGGTCTTGGTGATTTCGAACTTTCCGGTGGGGCCTGCAGCACTCACGGCGCGCGGGGAGAGGCCGGTCGCCAGGGTCGCAGCGAAGGCGGCCGTCAGGCTGCCGAAGGCGCGGCGGGTGAAGTCGGGCGTCGTCATGGCGTCTGGCTCCGGCTGGTTGAGACCTCGTTGCAGATGATTACGTCGGTCCGCGCGGTTTCGTTTCGTCGGGTCTCAGCGAATTTCAGAGGCTGGAACTAGAACGCCTACGTTGCGTTGACTACTCGGATGCCCGGCCACCCGTAAGCCATCCCGTCTGCAGCCGCGAAACCGGGCTGCACAATAAACCCCCACCGTGTCCTCACGGTCAACCCACATGGACCGCCATGCCCGCAATTCTACTTTGGCTTCTCGGAGTTCCAATTCCGATCCTCATCATCCTTTACCTCTTGACCCGATAGGAAACGTGATGAAACCCACATCAATGCCAGCGTCGGGATCTACGGCTGTCGTCGTAAAGCCGGAAGCCGATAGCGCGTATCTCAATTGGTCGTCGATTTTGGCCGGCAGCGTGTTGCTTGCCGCGACACTCATGGTGCTGACCCCGTTCGGTGCCGCCATCGGCCTGAGCATGACGTCGGCATACACCGGTCAAGGTGCGTCAGGCACAACGATCGGAATCTTGGCAATCTTTTGGTTCGCGTTCGTTCACCTCTATGCAGCTGGCGTCGGCGGTTATGTCGCCGGGCGTTTGCGGCCCGTCGCAGGTGACGGCAACGCCGATGAGGTTGCCTTTCGCGATGGGATGAACGGCTTGGTCGTCTGGGCCGTCGGCATCGTGCTGTCGATGGTCGTCTTGATGCTCGGCCTGATGAGTGCGGCTCAAACGGCGGCTACCACAAGCGCGATTGCAATGGCCCCGGCGATGGCAAACGCGATGCCTGCTTCGAACAGCGCGACGCTCAGCCCGGAATACGTGACGGACCTGTTCCTGCGCCCTGTAGGGCAGGCGACGCCCGCTCCAACCCCGCGTTCGCCTGAAGACGTTCGCGCCGAGATCGGCCGCATCGTTGCCACAGGCGTCGTCAGCGGCGACCTCGCAGAAGGTGAGCGCCAGTATCTTTCGACGCTGATCGCGCGGCAGTCGGGATTGTCGCAAGCCGACGCCACGGCCCGCGTGAACGAGACGATTACGCGCATGAAGCAGACGCGAGACGAGGCAGCTGCCCGAGCTCGAGCGGCTGCAGAAGCGGCCCGACAAACGACGGCTATGGCGATGTTCTGGATGACGCTGCTGTCGCTGTTGACCGGAGCTGCTGCATGGTACGCCGCGCAAATGGGCGGACGCCATCGCAACGACGGAACGGTCTTCCTCGATCGCCGCCGGCTCGCTGCTTAAGTCGAGCACCACTGCTCGGCTCGTTCGCCAAACCCATCCGTCGCCACACCCTGTGGCGGCGGATTTTTTGTTGCGAAGGGCGTCAGGATCGGAGGAGCACCCGGAATACGTCGAATACGTCAGCCAGCAATTGACATGTGTCTAGTATCGCCTTACATTAGAGTGTTAGTCGTGCGTGTAAGTTGGGGTCGTTGCGTTTTGTCACTCGTATCCAACCTTAATTCGCCGACGGCGGATCGATGATCGCGTCGTTTCGCAACGAGCACCTGCAACAGCTTTGGGAGGCCGGTAAACCACTTCCATACAAGACGGCGATAGCCACAGACGTACTTCGACTACTCGACCTGATCGACGCGGCCGTCGATCCATATGACGTGGCGTTTTACGGCATTCGCTTCGACCAGTGGGCCGACAACGGTTCCACGCGATACGGTGTGCTGTTGACGGAGCACTGGCTGATCTCGTTCGCGTGGGACGGAGAAGACGCCTTTGGCATCGACTTGGAAAGAATCGAATGAGACCAGAAGGTGACGTCTTGAAAACCAAGTCCATTCGCAACCCGGCGCGGTGCCCGACGCATCCAGGCGAGATTCTGCGCGAGATCGTGTTGCCCAAGCTCACGGTGCCAAAGACGGAGTTTGCCAAGTTGCTCGGAATTTCGCGGCAGACGCTCTACGAGATCATCGGCGAGAAACAGCCCGTGACACCGCAGATGGCCGTGCGCCTCGGCAAGCTGCTTGGCAACGGGCCGCGGCTTTGGTTGAACATGCAGGCCGCACACGACCTGTGGCACGCGATGCGCGAGGTCGACGTTTCGGGTATTCCCACGCTCCCGGTGGAGACTCGGAAGCGCTGACGACGCCACCTTGCCCCGGCGGCGCGGCGCGGCCATATTCGGGGGATGGCACAGTCTCCGAAATCTCCTGCATCGTCAAAGCCCCGTCCGTCGCGCGGCAAGTCCGGCAAGCCGGCCGCTCCGCCGGTGGAGACGGCGGCAGGCACGCCCGGGTTCGGCGAGAGCCTGCAGATGGACTATACGCCGGGGCCGTCGTCGCTGCCAGCGCTGCGACAGTCCGGGCCGCGGCCTCCGATGGGCGGCGAGGCGATCACGGCCAACCTCCAAGCGCTGCTGACCCGGCCCGAAGAGCGCAACGACAGCGCGAAAGAGTTGCTCGGGCGGCAGCCGCTGATGGCGAGCCACCCGATCGTGTCGGGCAATGTGCCGACATATGTGCCCCACCGGCCGGAGCGGCCGGAGAAGTCCGAGGGCGGCATCCATTTCGACCTGGTGTCGGAATACCAGCCCAAGGGCGACCAGCCGACGGCGATTGCAGAGTTGGTGGCTGGCGTCGACGCCAACGAGCACGACCAGGTGCTGCTCGGCGTGACCGGTTCGGGCAAGACGTTCACGATGGCCAACATCATCGCCCACACCAATCGGCCAGCGCTGGTGCTGGCGCCGAACAAGACGCTGGCGGCGCAACTCTACGGCGAGTTCAAGAGCTTTTTCCCGAACAACGCCGTCGAGTATTTCGTATCGTATTACGACTATTACCAGCCAGAAGCCTACGTGCCGCGCACCGACACTTACATTGAGAAGGAAAGCTCGATCAACGAGCAGATCGACCGGATGCGCCACGCCGCGACGCGCGCGCTGCTGGAGCGCGACGACGTAATCATCGTGGCGTCGGTGTCGTGCATCTACGGTATCGGCTCGGTTGAAACCTACACCGCGATGACGTTCACGGTGAAGGCCGGCGAACGATTGTCGCGCGATCAGTTGCTCGCCGACCTCGTGGCGCTGCACTACAAGCGCAACGAGATTTCATTTGTGCGCGGCGCATTCCGGGCCAAGGGCGACACGGTCGAATTGTTCCCGGCGCATTTGGAGGATCGCGCGTGGCGGTTTTCGATGTTTGGTGACGAAATCGAAAGCATCACCGAGTTCGACCCGCTGACGGGCGAGAAAACCGGTGACCTTGCACTGGTCAAGATCTACGCCAACTCGCACTATGTGACGCCCAAGCCGACGCTCCAGCAGGCGATCCGCAGCATCAAGACCGAGCTGAAAGCCCGCCTTGAAGAACTCTACGCCGTCGGTAAACTTCTCGAAGCGCAGCGGCTGGAACAGCGCACCACGTTCGACATGGAGATGATGGAGGCGACGGGAAGCTGCCCCGGCATCGAAAACTACTCGCGCTATCTGACCGGACGCGCGCCGGGCGAACCGCCGCCGACGCTGTTCGAGTATCTGCCCGACAACGCGCTCGTTTTCACCGACGAGAGCCACGTGACCGTGCCGCAAATCGGCGGGATGTTCCGCGGCGACTTCCGGCGCAAGGCGACGCTCGCCGAGTTCGGTTTCCGGCTGCCGTCGTGCATGGACAATCGCCCGATGCGGTTCGAGGAATGGAACGCGATGCGGCCGGCCACCGTCCATGTGTCCGCGACGCCGGGCGCGTGGGAACTGGAGCAGACTGGCGGCACGTTCACCGAACAGGTCATCCGCCCGACCGGGTTGATCGACCCGCCGTGCGAGGTGCGACCGGCGAAGTCCCAAGTCGACGATTGCATCGATGAGGTGCGCCAGACGATTGCCAAGGGCTACCGCTGCCTCGTGACGGTGCTGACCAAGCGGATGGCCGAGGACCTGACCGAATACATGCACGAGCAGGGCATCAAGGTCCGCTATATGCATTCCGACATCGAGACGCTGGAGCGCATCGAGATCATCCGCGACCTGCGGCTCGGCGCGTTCGACGTGCTGATCGGAATCAACCTGCTGCGCGAGGGGCTCGACATCCCCGAGTGCGGGTTGGTCGCAATTCTTGACGCCGACAAGGAGGGTTTCCTCCGCTCGGAAACGTCGTTGATCCAGACCATCGGGCGTGCCGCGCGCAACGCCGACGGCCGGGTCGTGCTGTATGCCGACCGGGTTACCGGCAGCATGGAGCGGGCGTTCGCCGAAACCGACCGGCGGCGCAAGAAGCAACAGGCCTATAACGAGCTGCACGGTATCACGCCGGCCTCGATCAAGCGCAACATTCACGACATTATGAGTAGTGTTTACGAGCGCGATCACGTCACGGTTGACGCCGGATTGGCCGATGCCAAGGGTGCTGCTCCGCTGGTGGGTAACAACCTCAAGGCGGTGATGGCCGACCTCGAGAAGCGGATGAAGACGGCGGCTGCCGACCTCGAGTTCGAGACGGCCGCGCGGTTGCGCGACGAGATCAAGCGGCTGCAGCAGACCGAATTGTTCATCGCCGACGATCCGATGGCGCGGCAGTCGTCGATCGACGACGCGACGGGCGGCTATAAAGGCGAGCGCAAGTACGGCGCGGCGGGCAACATGCCGCCGAAGCCGTCAGCGGGGCAGGGCGCGAACTCCCCCTCTCCCCGCATGCGGGGAGAGGGGGAGTTCGCGCCCTGCCCCGCTGACGGC
>JAWXCP010000028.1:0-24240 GCA_034408685.1 Hyphomicrobium aestuarii
GCTTGCCAATACTGGCCGTATTGGCTTCGCAAAGCTCCTGGCACTCGGCCATTGGGGACCTCATCCAGCTCCAAACCATAACTGACGACACGCCCTAGTAACCAGCCTTGTGTTGCAATGTGTGTTGCAACGGAGACAGACACAATTTCTGGCCGTGTGAACGCCTCGGCTTGCGGCGTGACCGGACAGCCAGAAATTGTGTCTGTCCCATTTTTGCCGCTTCAGCCGCGCTCCGCGACTTGGGTGCGGCGGTCGCGTTGGCTTGATGCCATTCCGCGGTGCCAGCCCTCAAGTGCTGCGGCGTTCCACAGGAAATGGTGAGCATGGCTGCGGCCAGCCCGGAAGTCGGCCAGGGCAGCCCGCACAGTCGTTGCATGCTGCGGATGGGACGTGGCGAAGGCCGCCACGCGGTCCTCGATCCAACGGCTCAGCGGTCCAGCCATCCACGCTTCGATGGGCACGCCGAAGCCAGCCTTCGGGCGCTCGAACATCGCTGGCGGGACGTGCTTTGCCAGCAGCGTCCGCAACACGGCTTTCGTCCGCCCGCCGTTGTTCCTGTTCTCGATCGGCAGGCGCCACGCGAGTTCAAACAGCTTGTGATCGAGATAGGGAACCCGCGTTTCGAGCGAGCACGCCATGGCAGCGCGGTCGACTTTAGTCAAAATATCGCCCGGCAGGTACGTCACCGTATCGAGCAGCATCATCGTCTCGGCCAGCGAATGGCCGCGGTTGGCCAACGCGTCGGCCAGTGGCGCGAGGTGACGGTCGAGGCTGTCACCGCCGATGCGATTGCCGTCGCGCCGCACGAGACCGGCATAAAGCGCCCGGTCGGTTGGCGCCTGGAGCGCCGCGCCGAGCTTGTCGAGTTTTTCAGCCAGAATACCGATGCGGTTCACGCCAGCACGTCTTTGCAGCGCCTGCCATGTTTCAGCATGGCGCGGCGCCGATGTCACCGCCAGCGCCCGGCCCGCCAGCCCCCGCAACGGCCCCGGTAAAAACGCCCGTTGGGCCTCGAACCGGGCCGCAAATCCGTGGCGGTTGTAGCCACCAAACATCTCGTCGCCGCCATCGCCGGTTAGGCATACGGTCACGTCGCGGCGCGCGACGCGTGCCACCAGATACGTCGGCAGCTGCGAGCTGTCGCCGAACGGCTCGCTGTAGATGCCAGCCATACCGTCGACGAGATCGAGCGCCTCGCGCCAGTCGAGCATCACCTCGGTATGGCTGGTGTTCAGATAGGCGGCGACCTGTCGCGCGTAAGGCGCCTCGTCATAAGCTTCGTCCTTGAAGCCAATGGTGAACGTTCGCACCGGCTGGCTCGAACAGCGCTGCATCAACGCGACGACAAGCGACGAGTCGATGCCGCCCGACAGGAAAGCGCCAACCGGCACGTCGGCGACCATCTGGTTGGCAATGACGGTGCCAAGGCGGGCCTCGATGGCGCGGACGGTATCCTCGGGCCGTGCCCGTTCGGCGATCGCTGCGATGCGCGCTTCAAGCGCAACGCGGAACGGGTCCCAGTACGGCTTCGGCGCGATCTGCGTTTCGCCAGGCCGCACAACGGCGAAGTGCCCGGCCGGCAATTTGCGCACGTTACGGAACGGCGTCAGCGGTTCGGGGATGTAACTGAGCTGGAGGAACAGGTCGCTCGCCGTGTCGTCCCGCTCGCCCTCGAACCGGGGGTGGGCCAGGATGGCTTTCAGTTCGGACGCGAACGCGATCCCGTCCGGCATCTCAGCTACGAACAGCGGCTTTTCGCCGAACCGGTCGCGCACGAGCACGACCTCGGCCGTATCGCGGCACCACACCGCGAAGGCATACATGCCTTCGAGCATCGACAGCGAGCGTTCCACGCCATACCGGTCACACAGCTCGGCGAGGACTTCGGTGTCGGAGCTACCGCGCCACGCGACCAGCCGTTCGCGATCGAGGTCAGCGCGTAAGGTCTTGTAGTTGTAGATCTCGCCATTGAGCACCACGACGTGGCGGCCGCTCGACGACATCATCGGCTGCGCGCCGGCTGGTGAAAGATCGAGAATGGACAGCCGCCGGTGCCCGAGGTGCACGCCCGTCGCAGCATCGCTCCACACGCCGCGCGCGTCCGGTCCGCGATGGGTGAGCGCATCCGTCATCGCGTCGAGCGCTCCGCGCGGCACACGCTGCGAAGGCGCGACGAGAATGCCAGCGACACCACACATGCGAAACGTTGCTCCTCGTCACAGTTTGCGTGGTCGTGTCAGCGCGACGCGGATTGCCCGGCCCGCGCCTCGCACGCCGATTGTCTGCCCAGCGGCTAGGATGGGTCTGGCGATGAGGACAGGTCGCGTTCGTCGATCGAGGACATAGCCGTCACAACCAGTGTCGTTGCGAACGCCGATAGCGCGATGGCCGACATGAACCAGTATTGCCACATGCCATAACTCGGCGCGAGGACCGTCGCGACGCTTGCGAATGTCGCGCATGCAAACGGTTGCACGCGGTCTGGCAGCCGCCCGATCGCGCCCAGAATGGCGAGGCCACAGGCCATGAATGCCAGCGCGCCGATCGCACCCAGCTCGAACCAGACCTGCATGTAGACGTTGTGGGGATGCTGCCGCATGCCGCCCTTGGGTCCGCCCTTGGGTGCGTTTCCATCGCCGTCGCTGTCAACGGCGGCATCGAACTTCGGCCCGAGGACGTATGAGCTGTTGACGCCGTGGCCGAGCATCGGCCGGTCGAGGACCTTTTTGGCGTACGCATCGAGAATTTCGAGTCGCACGGACGGCGATGCACCAGGGAGTACCTCATCGAGGCTGCGCGTGCCGGACACGTAGCCGTGGGCGCCCAGCGCGAGCGGTACAATGGCAAGGCAAGCGACCACCCATACGGCAGCCAATATCCGGCGCGTCCACCGGGCTGCCATTAGCGCCATGATTCCAGCAGCGAACCCGGTGATCAGAGCCAATTTGGCCGTCTGACTATCGGAGCCTTGAATAGCAATCAGAGCGAAGATCAACAGGGCGCCAACCGCCGCGATGCGGGCCGTGCCGCGAAGCGTAACAACGGCCGCCGCGAGTGCTGCTGGCAACAGCAGCACAACGGCCGACATGCTTCGCGTCATGGCTGCGAGGTCGATGGCGACGAGGCGGCCGTCCTGCCAGCGCATGAATTTCGCCGGATTGATCTGGCCTTCGCGGAACCCAAGCAGATTGACGACCGCGACCGAGACCGACTGGCGCGTCAAAATTTCGACCGCAAGGTAGGCCGCGCCGATCAGAAAACCGATCCAGATCGCGCGGATCAGGTGAACGGTGTCCGATTGGCGGCTGCGCGCCGCGTGCCAGCTGCCAGCGATAACCAAACCTGCGAGCGAGGCGCCGACCAGTGATTTGTCGAGTGAGACCAGTGGCGCTGGCGACCACACCGCCGATAGCATCGCGATCGTAAAAAAGGCCAGCAGCGCGGTTGGCAACGGCCCGAGGACGGGTCGCGCGCGAGGCTCGCTGTTCCAGCGGAACAGGTTGCCGTTGGCGATGTGAGCGGCAACGAGCAAGGCAATGAGTAGGATCGGCGCAAGGGCCGATAACGTTCGCGGCTGGATGAGACCGACAGCCACCGTAACGCCGGTCAGACCGGCAGCCACCAGCCACGGCCACCGCTGCTCCGACCTCACACAAACAGGAGCCACACCCACCATATCGTCCTCGAACCTCATTAAACGTCCGTCCGCAACGGCGTCCCCGCAACTGCACGCTGGCGCGTCGGCAAAATTCAAATCAGCGCCGCGCTACCGTAAGCACTGTCCCGATGGCCTCGACCATGCGGCCCATATCATCGGCCGTCAGCGTCGGATGAACCAAAAACATCAGGCTGGTTTCCCCGAGTTCACGGGCAACCGCAAGCCGCGCGTGCGGCCGCCATGGTGTGCCCTCGAAGGCGCGCTCGAGATAGACCTCCGAACACGATCCCGAATAGCACGGGACGCCCGCCGCATTGATCTCAGCGACAATCCGGTCGCGCGTCCACCCGTTGGCCAGGCCCGTTGGCGCGACATAGGCGTAATATTTGTATCGCGCATGCACGCAGCCCCCAAAATCGCCGCCGCCCCAGCCACACATCGGCTGCGGTACACGCACCGGTCCGCCATCATGGGCGAACGGCGCAAGCGCCTCGGTGATGCAGCTGGCGTTGGCGACCCGAATGCGGGTCCAGTCAGCCATCCGCCGCAACTGGATACGGCCGATCGCGGCCTGCATTTCGAGCATCCGCCAGTTGGTGCCAAAGCTCTCGTGCAGCCAGCGATAACCCGGTGGGTGCTGGCGATTGTAGACCGCCTCATAACTCTTGCCGTGGTCCTTGAACGCCCACATCTTGGCCCACAGCGCGGGGTCGTTGGTCGTGACCATGCCGCCTTCCCCGCCGGTCGTCATGATCTTGTCCTGGCAGAACGACCACGCGCCGATGTGGCCGAGCGTGCCGACGCTGCGCCCCCGGCAGCGCGCGCCGTGGGCCTGTGCACTGTCCTCGATCACGGCGATCCCATGCGCGTTGGCCAGCGCCATGATGGCGTCCATCCCGCACGGCCAGCCGGCAAGGTGGACTGCGATGATCGCGCGGGTGCGCGGCGTTATCATCGGAGCGATCGTTGCGCCTGAGATGTTGCCACTGGTGCGGTCGACATCGGCAAACACCGGCGTTGCGCCCGCATTCACGACGCACGAGACCGAGGCGATGAACGTGCGCGGCGTCACGATCACCTCGTCGCCCGGACCGATCCCGAGCCCATGGAGTGCGAGATCGAGCGCGACGGTCCCGTTGGCCAGCGCGATCGCATGCGTCGCGCCAGCAAAGCGGGCGAACTCCTCCTCGAACCGTCGGCCTTCCTCGCCGGTCCAATAGTTGACCCGGTTCGAGGCCAGCACGCGAGAGACAGCCGCGATTTCCTCGTCGTCGAAAGCTGGCCAGGGTGCGAACGGCGTAGTCAGCATCAGCCAGCTCCGGTCCGCGCGCGGGCGGGATTGCCAACGACCGTGACGCCAGGCGCAACGCTTCTCGTCACCACCGCGCCCATGCCGACGATGGCGCCGCGGCCGATGATCGTCGGCGCCCCTGGGCGGCCCTGCTTGATGACGGCACCCGAGCCGATATAGGCAAAATCCTCGATCACGACGTTGCCGTTGCATTTCGCTCCCGGCCCGAACGTCACGTAGTCGCCGATGACGCAATCATGCGCGACGTAGCTGTAGAGATTGGCGTGAAAAAACCGGCCGATGCGGATGTTCGACGTCAACGTCACGAACGGGCTCACAAGCGCACCGGGGCCAAGTGTCACGTCGTCCATGATGACCGTGTTTTGCGCAATCACGGTAAGCGCAGCGATCCCGTCAGCAGCGAGTTTATCGGCGAGGCAAGACCGGATCGCGCCGTCTGAAATGGAGATCGCGACGAAGCGGCGGTCAGCCGCCTGTCCCTTGAACGCGCCATAGCTCATGACGCGCTGGCCGTTGATCGTAGTTGCCATGTCCGGCGCATCATCGATGAACACCAGCCTGTCTGCGGATATATCCCTCGCCCGTAGGCTTTCGCGCGCAACCGGCATGATGTCCCGGCCATGGCCGGCCGCGCCGTAAATGCCGAATATTTCGCCCGATGAACCGCCGCTCATGGTGCCCTCGACGCCTGTCCGCTGACGCCATCAGTGCTGGCGAACTCGGCGCCGGTAAATTTCGGCATGGTAGCTTCGCCTGTCGCGCTGACGCCGTCGCGGCGCAGAACCGTCGCGACAGTCGCGACCACAATGCGGGCGTCGAGCATCACGCTTCGGTTGTCGACATACCAGACGTCGTGCGCAAATTTCTCGGCCCACGACAAGCCGTTACGCCCGTTGATCTGCGCCCAGCCGGTGATGCCGGGGCGAACCTCGTGACGGCGGGCCTGTTCGTTGGTGTAAAGCGGCAGGTAGCTCATCAACAGCGGGCGGGGTCCAACGAGGCTCATTTCTCCCTTGAGCACATTCCAGAGTTCGGGGAGTTCGTCGAGGCTCGTTGCGCGCAGCCATGCCCCGAACGGCGTCAGTCGCTGGGCATCCGGCAACAGCTGGCCACTGGCGTCGCGCGCGTCGGTCATGGTCCGGAATTTCACCATCTCGAACGCTCGCCCACCGAGCCCGGGCCGCATCTGACGGAACACCGCCGGGCTGCCGAGCTTGCGCCGGACGAGCACGAACAAGACGGCGATAACCGGAGCGAGCACCACGATTGCCAAGGTAGCAAGAGCCAGATCGGTCATGCGCTTCATCATTCCAGATTATCCCGCGCTAGACCCATGATCGCGATCATCTCCCGGTTAACGGCATGAACGTCGAAGCGCTCCACCGCCATCCGTCGGCTGGCCTCGGCCATCGCCTGCCACCGCGACCGGTTTTCGATATACCAGATCATCCGATCCGCGAGAGCCTGCGCGTCAGCTTTCGGCACCAACCAGCCGTTTTCCCCGGCAACGACCGTCTCGCGGCAGCCCGGCACGTCTGTCGTCAAAATTGGGCGGCCCATCGACATAGCTTCCAGGACCGAGCGCGGCATGCCCTCGTGGTATGACGGCAGCACGAAGACGTGGCAGCCAGAGATGTGAGGCCGGACATCGGACGACGGACCGAGGTAGGCAACCCTGCCAACCCGATGCCAGCTTTCGACTTCGGCGAGCGGCACGGCGTCGGGCGAAGTATCGGCGGGACCGACGAGTTCAAAATTGGCGGTCGGATAGCGCGCTTTGACGATTAAAGCAGCCTCCGCGTACTCGCGCAGGCCCTTGGCGCCAAGCAGCCGGGCGACCAACAGAAAACGGCAGCCGGCGTCAGCGCCAGCCCGGTCGAGCGATCCATTCGGCGGGCCATCCGGCGGCAGCGGCGTGAATGCAAAACGCGCCGTATCGACGCCCGAGCCCGAGACGATCCGGCAGGTCTCAGGGCGCGCGATGCCGAGGCGGACAAACGTGTCCCGGTTGTCGGCATTTTGAAAAATCACCGCTTCGGCGTGGCGCAACGCAGCGCGGTAAAGGCGCGCGACGACCGCCGCCAATACCCTGCGCGCCGGGCTGCGCCCCTCGAAAGCGTAGCCAAGACCGGTGATCAGGCCAAAAAAACGCGCCCGCGATCGGAGGCTGCGCAGCGCGATCCCGCCCCACACGACGGGCTTCACGGTGTAGGCCAGCACAATATCGGGATCGAGTTCACCGAACGCGGCCCGCAGCGAGCCAAGGCAGCGCAAGTCCCCGTTTGGGTCGATGCCGGTCCGGTCGACGGCAAACACCCGGTGGCGGGCGCCGAGCGCCGCGATGGCCGCAACCTCGTCCGGAGTGGCCGGGCCGCTCATCGCCGTGACGCGATGGCCAGCAGCGATAATCGCGCAGATCAGGTCGCCGCGAAAATTGACCAGCGACTGGGCGAGCGCGCCGACGACGACGACATGCATTCGTTCACCTCGCGCCCAGTCGTCAGCTTACAGCGTTATGTTCCACGTCTGACTATGCGCAATCGACCAGCATTGGCACCGCGACCAATCGCGGAACCCGACAATAAAAGGGCGTGCGCGGCGTTACGCGGGAAGCTTGCAGTGCGCTTGCCAGCATCATTTAGCTCGGCCATAGACGCCGCAGCGGGTGCAAACCGTCGGTGATCTGCTGGGTCTGGCCGACGACGCCCCTTGGGCACATGCGGAGACGTTGATGAAGGTTCTTGTCACCGGTGCGGCCGGTTTCATCGGGTTTCACTTGGCCAAGGCCCTGATCGCTCGCGGTGATAGCGTCGTCGGCCTCGATAGCGTCGACGCTTATTACGACCCGGAGCTGAAGGAAGCTCGCCTGCGCGAACTGGCCCGGCTTTGCGCGCCCGCAGCCAACCGCACGGCGCCGGGATCATCAGCGGCGGGAACATCCGCAGCGGGAAAATTTGAAATCGTGCGAGGCAATATCGCCGACCGGTCCGTCGTCGAAGCGGTATTCGCCAGCCATTCGTTCGACCGTGTGGTCAACCTCGCCGCCCAGGCCGGCGTGCGGTATTCGCTGGAAAATCCGCATGCCTATGTCGAGAGCAACCTGATCGGGTTCACCAATCTCCTTGAAGCCTGCCGCCACGCCAAGGTCCCGCACCTGACCTATGCCAGCACCTCGAGCGTTTACGGTGCCAACACGACAATGCCGTTCAGCGAGCGCAACGGCGCCGACCACCCGATCCAGTTCTATGCCGCCACGAAACGCGCCAACGAATTGATGGCGCACAGTTATTCTCACTTGTTCGGACTGCCGACCACGGGCCTTCGGTTTTTTACCGTCTACGGCCCCTGGGGTCGGCCCGACATGGCGCTGTTTTTGTTTACCAAAAACATCCTGGCGGGCGAGCCGATCAAGGTCTTCAACCACGGCCAGCACACGCGGGACTTCACCTACGTCGAGGACATCGTCGACGGTGTCATCCGGGCCAGCGACGATATCGCCAAGCCGGACCCGGCGTGGGACGGGGCGCATCCAAACCCTTCGACAAGCAGCGCGCCATACCGGATTTTCAACATCGGCAACACCACGCCGGTTTCGCTGATGACCTATATCGAGGCGATCGAGACCGCCGTCGGGCGAAAAGCGACGATGGAAATGCTACCCCTGCAGCAGGGCGATGTGCCCTCGACCTTCGCCGACATCAGCGCGCTGACGGCCGCGACCGGGTTCCAGCCACGCACGTCGGTCCAGGCCGGTGTTGCCGCGTTCGTCGCATGGTATCGGGATTATTATCGCGCTTAGGCCGATACTCACAACTTCCGCGCGACCAGTTGGCCGCCGAGCCGGACGATGTGCCCGGCGAGATCGAGGTCCATCAGCGCGATCTGGACTGCCCGCGATGGCAACCCCGTGGCCCGGATCAGCGTGTCGACATGCACGGGCGACGGTCCGAGCGCGGCCAGTACGGCGTCGTTGACAGCGCTGTCGCCGCCAATCGGTTGTGAGGCCGCCACCTCGGGAAGTCGCGCTGGCGCTATATACTGCGGCGGGCGGTCCTCTGCGACGCGCACGGGGTCCCGCCCGGTGATAGGCCCGAGATCATCGAGAATGTCTTGCGCCGAGGTGATCAGCGTTGCGCCGTTACGGATCAGGCGGTTGGGACCCTCCGCCCGGCTGTCGAGCGGGTGGCCCGGCACGGCGAACACCTCGCGGCCCTGCTCGGTGGCGAGCCGCGCCGTCACCATCCCACCCGACCGCACCGTCGCCTCGACGACGACGACCCCGCGCGACATCCCCGAAATCATGCCGTTCCGGCGGGGAAAGTCCCGCGCGCGTGGCTGATAACCCGGCGGCATGTCGGTGACGATCGCACCGCCGTTGTCGGGGATCAGTTGGAACAAGTCGCGGTTTTCTGGCGGATAAACATGGTCGATGCCGCCAGCCAAAACCGCCACGGTACCGCTACGCAGCGCCGTGCGATGGGCCGCGCCGTCGATCCCGCGCGCCAGCCCCGACGCGATGACATAGCCCGCTTCGCCGAGGCCCTTGGCCAACACTTGCGCCATGGTGATGCCGTTGGCGGAGCACTCGCGCGAGCCGACAATCGCGATCATTTCGGCCGATAAGGTGGCAAGACGGCCTCGGACGTAAAGGAGGGGTGGCGGATGTTCGATCGCTGCCAGCGCTGATGGATAGCCGGGCTCTATCGTAAAAATCGGCTCGGCGCCGGCCTTCCGGGCCGCCTCCAGTTCGGCTTCGGCCACTTCGGTTGCACACACCTTGAGCGGTCGCGAGCGCCCGGCCCGGCGCGCGATCTCCGGGATCGCCTCAAGCGCGGCACGCGCGCTGCCGTAACGGTTGATCAACTCGCGGAACGTGACCGGGCCGACATTCTCCGAACGGATCAGCCGCAAGCAGGCGATCCGCCCGCCGTCGTCGAGACGCGTGACCGGCAACGGGGCTGGCGTAAAAAGATCGCTCGAGCTGTCGCCCACCTCACGCCGCCGCACGGCCATCGACCGTCGAAACGCCGATCAGCGGTTCATCACCCGACCGCAATCGGTTGATATTGGCGCGATGCTTCCAGAACAGCAGCATCGTCATGACCGTAAACACGCCAGCAAGAATCGGATGCCCGGCCATCACGAGCACGATGGGCGTGACGCAAGCTGCGACCAGCGCCGACAGCGACGAGTAGCGTTTCCATACCGCCATGGCGATCCAGGTCACGATAAACGCCAGAGCGGCCCAGGGCACGAGCCCGAGCAAAGCGCCAATGTAGGTCGCAACGCCCTTGCCGCCCCTGAAGCCGAGCCACACCGGATAAAGGTGCCCGATGAACGCGCCGAGGCCCGCCGCGATTGCCGGGGCGAGCCCGAACCAGTGGTTGGCAAGCACCACGGCCAACGTCGCTTTGAGCCCGTCGAGCAGTAGCGTTGCCGCAGCTAGTCCCTTGTTGCCGGTGCGCAAAACGTTGGTCGCACCAATGTTTCCCGAGCCGATCTTGCGGATGTCGCCAAGCCCGGCCGCCCGCGTCAAGACGAGACCGAACGGGATCGAACCGATCCCGTAGCCCAGTCCCAGTGCGTAGATCAGCCAGGGGCCAAGGTTAGCCACCATCAGCAATAGAAACGAGTTGATGACGGGTGTGTCGAGGGCCATGGCGGAATATCCAGGACTGGCGGGAAATGTCTGTGGCGGTTCATAGGCTCGTGCGACCGGTCCGCGCTACACCGGAAACGGGTACTCCGTCGATCCGGCGACGATCGTGCGTTTGACGCGGCCCTGCAACGTGCCGGTATCGAACGGCGAATTCTTAGACCGCGAATGCAAATCTTCCTTAGCAACCACCCACGGCTCATTGGGATCGAACACGACAAGGTCCGCGGGCGCACCGATCGACAGCCGTCCAGATTTGAGGCCGAGCAATTTTGCCGGGTTGAGGGTCATCGCCTGAAGCAAACGCATCAGCGGGATCTCGCCCGCGTGATGGCGGCGCAAGGCAGCCGCAAGCAATGTCTCGAGACCCACAGCGCCAGCGGCGGCATCGGCAAACGGACGGCGCTTGACGTCAGCGTCCTGCGGATCGTGACCTGACACCACGATGTCGATCGAACCATCGGCGACACCCTCGACCATGGCCTGCCGGTCGGCTTCGGTGCGCAACGGTGGCCGCAATTTGAAGAACGTCCGGTACGAGCCGATGTCGATTTCATTGAACGTCAGATGGTTTATCGACACCCCGCAGGTCACTGGCAAACCGCGAGCCTTGGCCGCGCGGATGACCTCGAGGCTGTCGCGACAGGTGATCGAAGCGGCATGGTACCGGCCGCCGGTCGTGGCCACGAGGCGGATATCGCGTTCGAGCATGATCGTTTCAGCGACCGTGCCGACACCGGGAAGGCCAAGCCGCGCCGACACCTCGCCCGAATTCATCGTGGTCGGCGAGGTCAGATACGGGTCCTCGGTGTGGTGCACGATGAGCGCATTGAAATCACGCGCGTAGAGCAACGCGTTACGCATCACGCGGGTGTTGGCGATGCTCGACTTGCCGTTGGTGAAGGCGATCGCACCGTAATGCTGCAACAGGCCGAACTCGGTGATTTCCTCGCCGTCGAGCCCGCGCGTCATCGCAGCCATGGTTGCAACATGGACAAGCGCGTTGTCGCGGGCGCGGCGTTGAATGAAATCAACCAGGGCGACCTGGTCGATCACCGGCCGGGTGTCGGGCATCACGACGATCGTCGTGACGCCACCCGCCGCCGCTGCCTTGCTGGCGGTTTTGAGGGTCTCGCGGTGTTCCTCGCCCGGCTCGCCGATGTACACTTGGCCATCGATCAGGCCGGGCGCAAGGATATGGCCGAGGCAGTCGACGATGTCCGTATCGCGATCGGTGTCGCGCAATGAACCGGCCGTCAGATGTGGTCCAAGATCGGCGATTTTATCCTCGCGGACGAGAACGCCGCCGACCGCGTCGATCCCGGATTCGGGGTCCATCAACCGCGCGTTGACGAAAAGCGTGCCCTTGGCCGGGGCTTCGTGGCGCATGCGTGCGCCAGCCGCGCCGAGGGTCGAATGCGAACCGTGCGAGCGGGACGCTATACGATTGGGGCTCATGGCTGAACCCCGGCGCGCGATTTGAGTTGGTGGGCGATCGCTTCAAGAACCGCCATACGCACCGCGACGCCCATTTCGACCTGCTCACGGATTGCGCTGCGCGGATGGTCGGCGACCGTCGACGCGATTTCGATGCCGCGGTTCATCGGCCCAGGATGCATGATCAGCGCGTCGGGCTTGGCACTCTTGAGCTTTTCGTCGTCGAGCCCGAAGAAGTGGAAAAATTCCCGCGATGACGGCACCGCAGAACCCGACATGCGCTCGGTCTGGAGGCGCAGCATCATCACGACATCGGCTCCTGAGATGCCGCTCACCATGTCGGTAAAGACCTCGACGCCGAACCGTTCGGGCTGGGGCGGCAGCAGCGTAGAGGGTGCGATGATGCGAACCCGCGCACCGAGCGTGTTCAACACGTTGATGTTCGACCGCGCCACACGCGAATGAAGAATGTCGCCGCAGATCGCGACCAGCAGGCCTTCGACCCGGCCCTTGATCCGCCGGATGGTCAGCGCGTCGAGCAACGCCTGGGTGGGGTGCTGATGGGCGCCATCGCCAGCGTTGATGACGGCGCAATCGACTTTCTGCGACAGCAATTCCGTGGCGCCCGCCGCATGGTGGCGGACCACGATGATGTCGGGCCGCATGGCGTTGAGCGTCATCGCCGTGTCGATCAGCGTCTCGCCCTTTTGAACCGACGACGCTTGCACGTTCATGTTCATGACGTCGGCGCCGAGCCGCTTTGCGGCGAGTTCGAACGACGATTGGGTTCGGGTCGACGCTTCGAAAAACAGGTTGATCAGCGTGCGGCCGGAAAGGATCGTCGACTTGACCGGCTCCGGCCGCCGATTTTTGGCAGCCCATGCGTCCGCCATGTCGAGCAGGGTTACGATCGCCGGGTGGGATAGCGTTTCGCACGATAAGAGGTTGCCATCGGCGAGCACGGGAAGCGGTCCGTGAGGCGCGGGCGGAGCCTGATCCGGCAGGGTGGTTTTTGATCGCGGTGACATGGAGCCGGACACTATGTGAGCCGACCCGTGCCCGCAAGCCTCGGCCAAACCTGAACAGGTGGCCGAGGCGGGGATAGCACGGCGGTGGTCGTGCGCGTACGCTGTGACGCGTAACGCCGTTAGCGCGTAACGCGGGCGCTTGCGATCGGGCCGATCGTCTTCACAATGCGGACCAGAGCGTCGACGAATGCCGCCCGTTCCGTTGGATTGAGCGCCGCCAAAAGCTTGTCGTCGGTACAAACGGCGGCCGGCTCAGCACCACGCAGCGTCTGAACGCCCTTGGTCGTCAGCCGAAGCGCGTACATCCGAGCATCCCGCCGCGTCCTGCGGCGTTGCAAAAGGCCACGCTCGACCAAGCGCCGAACGATATCGGCAACGGTCGAGCGGTCGATGCCGGTCATTTCGACGAGCGTCGTCTGGCTCGGCTCCACGCTCGACTCGACGGCTTTCAGAACCGCGTATTGACGCGGCGTCATCGTGCCGGCCGGAAGGCTCAAGGAGAAGATCTCGTCCGCACACTGTCCCGCACGGTGCAGGAGGTGGACGGCCGATGCGAGCGGCGACTGGGGAGCCGCCTCGGTTTCAGTCTCTGTTTTCGAAAGCAGCATGACAGCCTCGCCAAACGTAAGAGGTTCGCGGTCAACTCGTCGGCCCGAGTGTCATAGTCCTGATCGGTGCAGTCGAGGCTCCCGATCGGTGGCAGCTGACAGATGTGCTGACGTGGTTCCGAACGTTTACGGCAGATGCATCGGCTCGGAACCTGACCCATCTACGCGTTCAAACGAACCGCGTTGGACGGTGGATTACACTGGATGCGCATTAAATTCACGCTGCACTGCGAAGGCGATCGAGTGCGCCTTGTAATATCAAAGTCGCCGCCATCCGGTCTATCACCTCCGCCCGGCGCTTACGGCTGGCATCGGCCGCGATCAACAATCGTTCTGCCTCGACCGTGGTCAGGCGCTCATCCCATAGAAGGATCGGCAAGGGGCTGATTGCATTGATATTTCTTGCAAAAGCCCGGGTTGCCTGAGCGCGCGGACCTTGGCTGCCGTCGAGGTTTGACGGCAAACCCAAGACCAAGCCGCCGACATCGTGGCGGCTGGCGAGCCCCAGCATTTCTGCTGCATCGATCGTGAATTTCCGTCGCTCGAGTGTGGCAAGCGGAGACGCGATCATTCGCGTCACATCGGAGATCGCAAGCCCCAACCGTTTGGTCCCGCCGTCGATGCCCATGAGACGCGCGCCGGGTACCAGAACGGCCGCGAATGCAGGAGCTTCGAGGAAGGTATGACCAGCGACTTTGGCGTCCATACTCGGCTCTGACATCTCGGACGCCCGTTATTGTGCGGTGCACGCAAAAAATGAGACTGTGCGTTGCACGCCGACCATCGCCACGTCGTCTTGCGGCGACATGCAAAATGTCGCACTCTCCAGATCCTATAGCTCCGGCCGAAAAGGAGAAGCCGATGAACGTAGCCGCAATTCTCAAGACCAAAGGCCGCGCGGTCGAAACCGCGACGGCTCGCGCCCCGTTGAACGAATTGGCATCGACATTGGCAACAAAGAAAATTGGTGCCGTCGTTGTCGTCAATGATCAGGGCCGCGTCGCTGGCATCATCTCGGAGCGCGATGTCGTCCGCTTGCTCGCCGAGCGGGGGACCGACGCGCTCACGCTCCCGGTTGGTGAGTGCATGACGCGCAACGTCGTGACCTGCAGCGAAGCGAGCACGATCGACGAGTTGATGGAGACAATGACGCAAGGCCGGTTCCGCCATCTCCCCGTCGTCGAAAATGACACACTCGTCGGGATCATCTCGATTGGCGACGTTGTCAAATATCACATCGCCGACATGACGCTGGAGGTCTCCGCGATGCGCAACTACCTCGCAACTGGCTGATCAAAAACGCTAAGGCGCGACTCCAGCCTAGCGAATAGAGCCGTTCTCTTGGCTGGCTCCGCCGCATCGGCCGCTTTGGGACTTAGATGCCAGTGTCGACGACGAACGCCGATCTGTCCGCTGCGTTGGCTTGGTCCAGCGGATTCAGCGACGACGAGGTCAGCGCGGCTTGGCTGTGAGCTTAGTCGGCCGAGTTCGATTGCCCAAGAAACGGTTGCGCGTGGGCGCCGATCGAAATTTCGTCGATACCATCGGACGCCTCGATCGAGGCATGGGCGATGTAGGCAGCGATCCCCGTGACGGCGAGCATGATGGCCAGACCGAGGACGGCCCGCTGCGCAATCCAAGCCAAGCCGCGCACGCTGCCCCGGCGCTGCGGAGCGTGCCCCGCCGCAGCGGGACCGGCCGACGCGGAAACCGCCGTCGCGGAAACCGCCGTCGCGGAAGAAGTGTCCATCATGGTAGTCATGTCAGTCGGCCCTGAAGGTCGAAGTTGAAAGCCAATTTCCGCGTGAGCGAGCCCCACGCAAGCAAGCCCCGTGTGAGCAAGCCCCGCGTGAGCAAGCCCCGCGTGAGGAAGCCCCGTGTGAGCAAATTCGTGGGGCGGCGGCGAAACAGAATCGCGCTCCGTCGGCCAGACGTTTCAGCGCAGGCCAAGGCCGCGTCAAGACAAGGTCGCGGCGGTGTTGCGGCAGGCGCATGAACGTGGCTTGAGAGACACGTGCCGTCATTGCAACAACCCCATCAACGCGAGAAACTTGTCTTTGTTCCTCGCCCTTAAGCTAGGCAGTGGCCAATGGCGGTGTTTTGCCCAGCGCGGCCCCATAGACCTCGTGGGCGTGCCATGCCCCGACAAACAGCACGAGCGCCGCCGTTTACCGTCTCTAAACCGCAACATCGCTTTGCTGAATGCCGCAGGTCAAAAAACAGGCACATCAAAGACATGACCTAATTAGCAAATCTGTCACATGATCAAAAAGGCAGCACGGATTGTGCAGTTGTCTGACTTGTTCGTTTTTCGAATCGTGCTTAGTCTCTGGAATACCGTAAGAATTAGCGCCGGTGCCTAAACGCCGGGCAGGCACGACAGGGAACGATCCGCTCCAATGGACCCCGCGCACCGGGACAATCCGGTCCGCAAGACGAATGGAGCACTGCCATGATCGAACTCGTCCTGTCGATTTGCCTGATCGCTGAACCCGACAATTGCAAAAACGTCCGGCTGACATTCGCCGAGCAGAATGTGACCCCGTATTCGTGTGTCATGACCGGCCAGATTGAAATAGCGAAATGGATGGACAGCCACCCCGATTGGCAAGTTGCCAAATGGGGATGCTCGCGATCTGGCGTTTTCGCCAAAGCCTGATACGCGACCGCGCCATCCGATCCCAAAGCCAAAGCCCGTCGCATCGCAACGGGGGCGGGCATAGCGTGGGCATTGACTCGCTCGCTGAGTTCGTCGCACCTCGGGCATCTTTGATGGAGGCCCCGAGATGCCCGCCGCCGAACCGCCCAAATTTGCCACCCTCGCCGTCCACGCTGGTGCGACGCCAGACCCATCGACGGGCGCTCGCGTAACGCCGATCTATCAAACGGCGTCGTATGTCTTTAACGACGCCGACCACGCTGCGAGCCTGTTCGGCCTCGAAGCGTTCGGCAATATCTACACCCGTATGGGCAATCCGACCCAATCGGTCCTGGAGAGCCGCGTTGCTGCGCTCGAAGGGGGCACGGCAGCCTTGGCGCTGGCCTCGGGCCACGCGGCGCAGTTTTTGGCGCTCCACACGTTGATGTCTCCGGGTGACGAACTCGTTGCCGGCCGTCAGCTCTATGGCGGGTCGATCAACCAGTTCAATCACTCGTTCAAAAAGTTCGACTGGCGCGTCGCGTGGGCCGACAGCACCGATGCCGAAAGTTTCCGCCGGGCGATGACGCCCCGCACGCGCGCCATCTTCTGCGAATCGATCTGCAACCCCGGCGGCGTGATCGCCGACCTTCCCGGCATCGGCAAGGTTGCCAAAGAAGCCGGAATTCCGCTGATCGTCGACAATACCATGGCAACGCCATACCTGTGCCGGCCGAAGGATTTCGGCGCCGATATCGTCGTCCAGAGCCTGACCAAGTTCCTCGGCGGGCACGGCAACTCTCTCGGCGGCGCGATCGTCGATTGCGGCACGTTCGATTGGCTCAACGCCAAGATCCGCTATCCGACGATGGTCGATCCCAATCCCAGCTACGGCGGCATGCGGCTCGCCGAGACGTTCGGTAACTTTGGATTTGCGATTGCGTGCCGCGTGATGGGCTTGCGCGACCTAGGCCCGGCGATCGCGCCGATGAACGCGTTTCTGATCCTGACCGGGATCGAAACTCTGCCATTACGGATGGCCAAGCATTGCGAGAACGCATTGGCCGTCGCGCGCCATCTTGAGGCCCATCCCAGCATTGCGTGGGTCAACTATGCCGGGCTGCCGTCGAATGCGTCCTACGCGATGCACAAGATCGTGTGCCCGAAGGGTGCGGGCGCCGTATTCACCTTCGGCGTCAAGGGCGGGTATGAGGCGGGCAAGCAGCTGTGCGCGGAGTTGAACCTGTTCTCGCTGCTGGCCAACATTGGCGATACGCGCTCGTTGGTCATCCACCCGGCGTCGACCACGCACCGGCAGCTGACAACCGAGCAACGCACGATGGCCGGTGCCGGCGACGACGTGATCCGCCTGTCGATCGGTATCGAGGATGCCAGCGACCTGATCGCCGACCTCGATCAGGCATTGGCACGGGTCGGCTGACGGCGCGGGCGCAACGACACCAACTGGGTTGCTGCCGATACTGCCAAAGCAGCGCGGTCGGACCGCGTTGACCCAGCGGGTGCCGACACCTAACTATAACGTCGACGATTTTTCGGCCGCCCAGCCACTGCCCGGAGCCCGCCCATGACGCAGACGATCCACCGCACGATGATCATCCTCGGCTCGGGGCCAGCCGGTTGGACCGCTGCGATCTATGCTGCGCGCGCGATGCTGAAGCCGATGATGATCCAAGGGTCACAACCTGGCGGCCAGCTCACGATCACGACCGAGGTCGAAAATTACCCGGGTTTTGCCGAAGCGATCCAAGGCCCCTGGCTGATGGAGCAGATGCAGGCCCAGGCCGCCCACGTCGGCACGGAGGTGGTCATGGACCACATCGACGCCGTCGACTTGAAGAAGCGGCCGTTCCGCCTGACGGGTTCGAGTGGCACGATCTACACCTGCGACACGCTGATCATCTGTACCGGTGCGCAAGCGCGTTGGCTGGGCATACCCTCGGAGGAAGCGTTCAAGGGCCACGGCGTCTCGGCCTGCGCGACCTGCGATGGCTTCTTCTATCGCGGCAAAGAGGTTGTTGTGGTCGGCGGCGGCAATTCGGCTGTCGAGGAATCTTTGTTTCTGACCAATTTTGCCAAGCGCGTGACGGTGGTCCACCGCCGCGATGGCTTCCGCGCTGAAAAAATCCTACAGGAGCGATTGTTCTCAAATCCGAAAATCGAGGTCGTCTGGGACAGCGCCGTCGAAGAGATCATCGGCACGGCCGACCCCAAAATGGTCACCGGCATCAGGCTCAAGAACGTAAAGACCGGCCAAATCAGCGAGCGCGCCGTCGACGGTATCTTCGTGGCAATCGGCCACGTGCCAGCCACCGGCCTATTCAAAGGCCAGCTTGCCATGACGCCGTCGGGGTATCTGATCACCAACCCCGACAGCACAGCGACCGACATCCCAGGTGTCTACGCGGCCGGTGACGTTAAGGACGAGGTCTTCCGCCAGGCGGTGACGGCGGCCGGGATGGGCTGCATGGCAGCGCTCGAGGCCGAGCGCTGGCTCGCCGCCGGGCACCATGCCGAGAAAGCCGCCGCAGAGTAGGCCTTTCGCCTGCCCGCGCAGGCGTCAGCCCACGGCACGGATTTGTGACAGCGCCATCGCCGGAAAGGCGAGGCGTGTGAATTCGGCAGTGGTCAGTTCACGCGCACCCGCTTGCGGCAACGGCTCGATTCCGATCAGCCCGCAGCGCGATGCGACGAACGGAAGATACCGGTCATGGAACGTCTGCGGCGGGATGCCGAGCGGACGCTTGTTCGACCAGCTGCCCGCGATGTGCGCAACAGCGGTCTCGCGCGTTGCCCAAACTGGCAAACAATCTTTAGCCGCGCTTCGGGCAGACGGAATGAGCGCTGGTCCAGTGGCGCTTTCGAGGACCCAGAGCGTGTCGGTCGCGCGCATCGCAGCGATGAAGTGATCGTTGCGGTCGCGCCAGATGCGTTCGCTAAGTTCGCCCGGCGAAATGACAGGATCGGACGGGTCACTGCTCCAATCGTGCCCGATCAGGCAACCGTTGGCGTCGAGCATCGGCAGCACTTCGGCCAGCAGTTGACCGAGACTTACGTCGTGAACCATAGGGTTTTCAACGACCACTTCGCCCCATTTTTGGGCCTCCGGCCGACAGGTCCAGAACAACACGACCTCCCGGCTGCGATCGTGGCGAAAGGGAACGGTGGCCCACCCATCGCTGCCGGCGACAAAATAAAGCGTAGCAGTGGAAATCAGTTTACGAATGAACCGCTCGCGTTGGGCGAGCTCAGGAACCCGCGCTCGAATCTGCATGACGTGCTTGCGCTCCCTGCAAGGCAACCCATCGGCCAGCAGGCGAGCTGGAACCGTCATGCTCCCACATGACGTCTCCCGAACTGACCAGGCCGAATCTAAGATGTTAATACGACACGGTTAACGAAGGCTTTCGAGCAGGCGCCCAGCCGCTTCCATGTCGCGCCAGCGCCGATGACGCCGCTCAGTTGCTTCCGCGTCCTCGCCCCACAGTCCGATCTGGTGGTCTTCATCGACATGGGCCGCGTTCCAAGCCGCTTCGGCGGTGATCTGGCGTGCCAACAGTGCAAGCGCGATGATGCCAGAGCCGGTCAGCGCCGTGACGACATGAACGGCTGTCAGCGGGAACGGTGCGATCGCAGCCGTCGCCGCCTCGAGCGCCTCGCGGGTCGCATCGGGCTGATCGATGTGCACGATCCCCGTCGTGACGGTAAAGCGTGCCCCCAAGTCACGCTCGGCCCAGGCGACGATCGGGTCCCAAAGGGCCAGTTGCCTGGCAACGAGTTCGGCTGGCCCATCGGCCCGGTAGCACAGCGCATCGTTGAGGGCGTAAGCGACGATATCGGCGCGGACCGCCTCGCAGTTCGGGGTCACGACGTCGATGGCGGAGTTGACGAGCTTGGTGACCGGCATCGTCGATGGCACGATGCGATCGGTCTGCGCGTCCCATTCCCGGGCGATCAACGCTGCAAGGTCGGGATTGGGCGCGCTAAGTACGGCTTGCTTGGGCGTCTTGACCGTTCGCCCGTCAAGCCGGATTTCGTAGCCACCCGGTGTACGTTCGGTCGACACGGCCGAGTAAAAGCGCCGAGCTTGAACGGGGACATCCGATGCGGGCGTGCGCGCGTCGCCAGCCTCGGACGTGCTAGCATCGGGTTCACGGCTACTCATGATGCGGACACTCTGGGCGTGCGGGCACGGGTGTCGCCGAGATGCCGTGCGATCAGGCCAGGCACGTCCCCGTAGGCCGTTGCGATCGCCGAAGCGCCCGCAGCCTGCAGGGCTCCGACGTCGTGATATCCCCACGAGACCCCGATCGGGACGACCCCAGCAGCCACTGCCATCTCGATATCGTACGTCGTGTCGCCGAGCATCACCGCGTCGGCGACGGCAGCGCCGGTTTCAGCCAGAGCACGATGGATCATCGACGGGTGCGGCTTTGACGGGTGGTCGTCGGCGGTTTGGATCGTTGCAAAAAAGTCGCCCAATCCCTCGCGTTCGAACAGCGCATCGACGCCGCGCCGCGATTTCCCGGTGGCAACACCCAGCACGGTGCCCTCCCGTCCGGCCAGCGCCTCGATCACGTCGCGGGCACCGGGGTAAAGCGGTTCGTGGTTCATCGGGTCGGCACGCAGGTCGCGAAAGGCCGCCTTGTATTTTTCGGCGAGGCTGGAGGCCAGCCGGTCATCGGTTTGCGCCGGTAGAAGCCGCCGGATGGCCGGGATGAGTGAAAGGCCGACGATCGAAAGCACAGCCGGACGCGGCGGTACTTCGAGGCCAGCACCTTCAAAGGCAGCCGACATCGATGCGACGATAAGGTGCTGACTATCGACGATTGTGCCGTCGCAGTCGAAGAGAACGAGGGTCATCATGGCGCGGTTTTACACCACGTTGGCGTTGAGCGCGAGACGGTCAGAGCGACGGGCAGAGCGTCGGTCGAACGTCGGTCGACAGTCGATGGGCTGGTTGATTTTGATCGGCGTTAGAACCGAGTAACCAATTGCTTCCGTAGCGGGGCGGTTCAGGGCCGGTTCAGGAACACCCGCTACACTCGATCGACATCTGGATAGCTTTCTAGGTCTGCGATCCATCCTCGGGATTTGAATCGCAGTTGCGGTCGCTGGTACGTCGCATAGGTGGCGGTTCCGGTATGGACCAGCATATGAAGCGAAAATCGCGAAGCAGGAGCAGCGGGTGGGCCGCGCCCTGATCTTGCGGTGACGCAGTGTCGAGCGACCAGGTCTCGCCCCAATTCGCAAACGATACCCCTCCGCGGCACGATCTGAAAAAAATGTGAAACCGTTCGGGCTCAACAGCGTTTCTACTAGCCCGGGCAACAAAATGAGACCCACGCATGAAATCCATGAAATCGATTCTGGCAGGCCTTGCCGTCGCGATCACGATGATGATCGGAACGGCGCCGGCCCAAGCCGCCCCGCTGACACAGGCACGCGCGATTGAGGTCACCTCAGACGCCGCAGTGACCGAAGTCGGCTACCGGAACCGCCGTTTCAACCGCCATTATGGGCACCGGAACTTCGGTCGCCGCCACTACGGTCGCCGCCACTTCGGCCTCCGCAACTACGGATACAGCAACTACGGCTATCGCAACTACGGCTACCGGAACTACGGGTTCTACCCGAACCATACGTTCGGTGGCCTGTCGTTCCACATCGGTCCGCGCTTCCGCCATTACTGAGCGCCAAGTAGGCCGTTCAGTAAGCGCTGACGGGCGGCCGTCGTAGCTAGAAACAACGGGGTGAGATTACGGTCTCACCCCGTTATCATGTCAGCGTCCGACACTTTTTTGAACAGCAGCCGTTGACCGTTTAGCGTGATGAAAGGTATGATGATTTTGTCGCATGACCGCTTCGGTGGTTGTGAGCACTGGGGACGCAGTCGACAAATTCGTAACGTCGCCGGGCCCGCCGGCAACGTATCCGGGTTCGCCTGGTCGACATCATGACGCTAATGGAGACGTCCGCGATGAAATCCATTCTGGCAACCATGGCCTTAGCCTTCGCGATAGCGATCGGCTGGGCTCCCGCGCAGGCCTCGCCGCTGGGTCATACCCGCTCGCTGGCCGCCACCGTCGAGACCGGCACCACGCTGGTCGGGAACCGCCACTACCGCCGTCACCGTTATTATGGCCGCCGCCACTTCGGTTCTCGGCATTTCGGGTTCCGCCCGTACGCCTACTATCCGCGGTACTACCGGCCGTACTATTATCCGCGCTACCGCTCGCACTCGGGCTTCTCGTTCTACATCGGCCCGCGTAACCGCCACGCGTACTACTACCACTGATGAAACGCACCGCTGCCCAGCCACATGGGTGTGCGGATAAAGCGGCGGAATCTTCGTAATCTCGAAAAGGCGAGGCTTCAGCCTCGCCTTTTTGCGTTCCAGACGCGCCCGCTGGCAGCCGGACGGCACGCCGAAAAAGCGAGACTTTATCCCAAGTTGCAACACTAGGCGGCTTTTGGCATGGTCCGCGCGCGTTTTGTCCCAATCCGCCGAGGACGCGTCACGTGCCGGCACGCTTCAGGTGTCGAGGGGCCCAGTTAGCCCCACGACCCGATGGCGCGTGTCGCACGTCTGCTCGCCACCTCGGCCGCAAGCCGGGCAAAACAACGGTGTAAACAAGCAAACGATAACGCCTGAGGGGAGTGATAACGTGGATCAGATCATGATGGGCATCATCGCATGCGGGGGCCTTGCGGTCCTCTATGCGTTGGTGACCGCGCGCGCCGTGATGGCCGCAGACGCTGGCAATGCGCGCATGCAGGAGATCGCAGCCGCGATTGCCGAAGGCGCGTCGGCCTACCTCAACCGCCAGTATACGACGATCGCCATGGTCGGCGTCGTCATCTTCGCTGGCGCCTGGGCGCTGCTTGGACCACTCGTCGCGTTCGGCTTCCTCGTCGGCGCCGTGCTGTCGGGCCTCGCTGGCTATATCGGCATGAACGTATCGGTCCGCGCCAACGTCCGCACGGCAGCTGCTGCGGCCAAGTCGCTCGGCGCTGGCCTCGATATCGCGTTCAAAGCCGGTGCCATCACCGGCATGCTGGTCGCTGGCCTCGCGCTGCTGGGCGTTGCCGTCTACTATTGGTTCCTGACCGGGCCGATGGGCTTCAAACCGCAGAGCCGCACCGTGATCGACGCGCTCGTCGCGCTCGGCTTTGGCGCTTCGCTGATCTCGATCTTCGCCCGTCTCGGCGGTGGCATCTTCACCAAGGGTGCCGACGTCGGCGCCGACCTCGTTGGCAAGGTCGAAGCCGGCATCCCCGAGGACGATCCCCGCAATCCGGCGACGATTGCCGACAACGTCGGTGACAACGTCGGCGATTGCGCGGGCATGGCCGCCGACTTGTTCGAGACCTACGCGGTGACGATCGTCGCCACGATGGTCCTCGCCGCCATCCTGTTCAAAGACACCATCGCCACCTCGATGATGATCTACCCGCTGGCGATCTGCGCAGTGTGCATCATCACCTCGATCATCGGCACGTATTTCGTCAAGCTCGGCTCGAACAACTCGATCATGGGCGCGCTGTATCGCGGCCTCATCGTATCGACGGTACTGTCGGCAGGCGGCTTATGGCTGGCGACAAACCTCGTGTTTGCTGGCAACTGGGGCGAGATCGCCAAGACCGTCGACGGCGTGTCGATTACCGGCTGGAACATGTTCCTGTGCGGCCTCGTCGGCCTCGCTGTGACCGGCCTCATCGTTTGGATCACGGAATACTACACCGGCATCGGGTTCCGCCCGGTCCGCTCGATCAGCCAGGCGTCGGTCACCGGTCACGGCACCAACGTCATCCAGGGCCTCGCCGTTTCGCTTGAAGCCTGCGCGCTGCCGACGCTCGTCATCGTCGCTGGCATCATCTGCAC
>JAWXCP010000221.1:0-16033 GCA_034408685.1 Hyphomicrobium aestuarii
ACAGCGTCCTCGAAATCGACCCCGTCAACGCGGCCGATCCCGCTTGCCCAAATCCGCCAGCAACGCGAGGATCAGGCACAGTGAATAGTTCAGGTTAGCCTTCAAAAGCTAAGCGGAAAACCCCGAAGCACCGGCCAATTCGGTAGTTGCGGTTTTTGGCACATAGCGCTGAGTACAACATGACCCAGAAGTGCATCTGCCGGGTAACGCGGTGCTGGATACGGCGGGAAGTGCCGGAGCTGACAACTTCGAGCCAGGACTGGAACCAACATGCGCGAGAGTCAGCTGGAACTGGGTGCCGTTCACGAGATCATTGAAATGGCTCTGAGCGATCATGTGAGCTTTCAAGCGATCGCGCTACTGCACGGGGTCAGTGCCGACCAAGTAAAAGCCATTATGCGATCAAATCTTAAGCCGCGCAGTTATCGTGCATGGCGCAAGCGCGTGCGCACTTTCGCCGATCGACGCGCTGTCTATAAGTAACGTGCGCTTGTAAAAGGCGCTGCCTGATGTGGTGGGTCAGATCCGAGTTGCCGTCTGGGTCAGTTTTATAATGCCGATGACAACAGGGAGTTTAGTCGATCGTATCGTCGTCGTCTTCCGGGCCCTCGCCAGTGGCGTTGGGCTGCTTGACCAGTTCGCGGATCAAAAGCCGTTGGTACCGCCGCTGACGACGGCGCGCTTTGGCATCCGAGGCGCGCCAGTCCTCCCGCTTATCAACCACGACCTCATCGAGATCAGCAGCAATCTCGACGCGATTGATATCCTTAGGGGAGGTTCTTTTTGGCATGTTCACGTTCGGCGTAGTGGACATTTGGGATTACGATCGTAGATGGCGGCGGTCGATCGTGTCGATTGGCGATAGAGAAGCGCGGATTACCGATAGCCAGTCACTGCAATGAGCGGATCGCTGTCTAACCCATCGCGTAAGACATGCGGTGTTATTTGTCTGAAGCCAGCGCCATGCAAATAATACGCAACCAGCTCGGTATGGCCGCGCGCATCGAGTGCTCGCCAGACCGTGACGGCTTTGGTGGGAAAGCAACGGTTCGAAAAACTGACAATCATCGGCGCGCCCGGGCGCAACACCCGGGCCAATTCATCAAACACCCGATCCGGCTGCGTCAGATACTGCACGCCAACACAGCACAGCGCCGCATCGAAGGTGGCATTGTCGAGCGGCAAAGCGGGCTCGCGGTTCAGGTTCTGCACGAAAAAGTCGTCAAGCTGAGGATTGGCGGCGAGTTCATCAGCGTTCATGCCGTGACCAACCACACGACCTGTGAAGTCCGGCGGCAGGTGGCTGACGCAAGCAGACATCACATCCAGGATCACACCTCTTTCCGGCAGCATTGCAGCGTAAAGCCGAGTCAATGCTGCAACGGCAGCGTCGTCGATGTGCCGAACGAGCCGCGGCTCAGCGTAGAAAAGATCATCGTTGGCCGGATCGACCTTCTCGAAGGCGTCCGGAGGTAAGCCGGCGTAGTTTCTTTCCATTTCTGAAGGTCACAGCATGTGGCGTTGATAACGAGCGCCGGATGTGGCGCGTAAGGCGGGTCTCAGCGGGCGCTTTGGCAGGAGTGATGTCCAACATGTTTAGTCATAACGCGATCAATGTGCTGGTTGGACCATGGCGGTTGCTCCCGCCACCAATCAGACGGTCGGCTTGCTTGGGGCGGATGTGGTGACCGTTGAGGTATGTTGCAGACTTGCTCGGCATAAACCGCCTAGCGACGATCGCCGTTATCAAGGCGTGAAACCGCGAAATGGTGAAGCGTTATGGGACACAGCTGGTTCGATCAGGTTGCAGTCAAGGCCAATTGCGTCGCTCCGATTTTAAGCCAAACCGGCGATCCCGCCCTGCTTTATTGGGAAAATGGCCTCGCCACGTTGCGAGTATTTGAATGCTCCGCATGCTCAGGTTGTGCGATCGATGCACTGAAGCGCTGGCTCGGAATCACGGGGCGCATCGGATCGAAACTCAGGGCAAATTTGGTTCCACAGGCCGATCAGCTCGCCTGCTGATCGATCGTGGGTATCTGCAAACCGGTCCGACTTCGGCAAACTTCAAAGTTGATGTTGCGAAGGCACGCCACCGGCTAGCAGCCCTCCAGACGCGTCTTGGTGATCTCCGGCTACTATGCGTTGAGTTCGATCCAAAGCATGTCGCGCTGATCGCCGACGTCGTCGATGCCGAGCGGGTCCTGGATAGCTTTGAGCTGCACGCGCGACTTGCCCATTGCAGCGAAGGAGCAATTGATCCGCAAGAGTGCGTGGTTATGGCCGATGACCACGGATTGGCAGGCTTCGTGTTGATCTGTCGGGTGCCCGATCTAAGCCAGCGGGAATTAATGGTCAGGTGGGTCGCGCAACGCCATCGCCGTATTGGCAAAGTGAACCTTGCCTTAATAATTTTTCTGATCTTGAAGCTTTTCAAGCTGCGCCGATGACGGCGCGGTTGTCGGCTTCAACGAGGCGGGCGACAAGCTGTTCGATCTGACGTTCAATGAATGGCCTGAACTTCGCGCGGCACGTGCTGCGCCTTTAGCCGAAATATGAACGGTTCAGCGTAAGAATATGCTCAAAAACAATGGGATAGAGCGAGTTGGCAATCCGAAGAGAAGCGAACCCGCTTTCGAGTTAACACCCCTTGGCACGGCTCCAAGCGGCAACGCCAATACCAACACCAATATCAGGCGGCATCGTGTCCGTCAGGAGCAGTCGACCCGAACGCTGAAAGCCTGCAACGTCCCGCTTCTGGCAGGGTTGGCCGCATTTTTGAATTCGAAGTGCATCGTCCAAATCGCAGCCTGGGCACCCCGAAGGCTGATGCAATCCTAATTTGGCTGCAAGACGCGTATCGATCGTCGTCAAATCCAACGCTTGCGGCGCCGATAGGATTTCATGTCGCGGAAGCTCTTGCGGCCATCCGAAGACATGCCGAGGTAGAATTCTTTCACGTCCGGGTTTTCGGCCAGTGCTTTTGCTGGACCATCCATAACGATGCGCCCGCTTTCCAGAATATAACCATAGTCGGCGTATTTCAGGGCGACGTTGGTGTTCTGCTCGGCGAGAAGAATGCTGACGCCCTCTTTCTGGTTCAAGTCTCGGACGATCTCGAAAATTTCGGCAACGATCTGCGGTGCTAGCCCCATCGACGGTTCGTCGAGCAGAAGCGTGTTTGGCTTTGCCATCATCGCGCGACCGATCGCCGTCATTTGCTGCTCACCACCCGACGTGTATCCAGCGAGGCTCTTACGGCGGACTTTGAGCCGCGGGAAATAGTCATAGATCTTTTCGAGCTCCCCGCGCAGCCGCGCGCCGGAAATAGACCGCGCGTAGGCACCCGTGATCAGATTCTCCTCGACCGTCAGGTGGCCGAAGCAGCGGCGGCCTTCCATGACCTGCACCATTCCCATGCCGACGAGATCGCCCGGCTCCATCTGGTCGGTTCGCTTGCCGCGGAACTCGATCGAGCCTTTGGTGACGGCGCCGTTTTCCGACGCTAGGAGGGTCGAAATTGATTTTAACGTGGTGCTTTTGCCAGCGCCATTGCCGCCCAATAGCGCGACGATCTTGCCTTGCGGCACAACCAACGAAACACCGCGCAACACGAGGATGACCGACGAGTAGATGACCTCGATATTCTTGACGGCCAGCACGGGCGCTGCGGCAACTGCGGCGGCGGCGCCTGCCTGCTCAGTGGGTAGATCGAAGAGCTTCATGTCCAGGTTCCTCGCGACGGCCGGGATTGGGGGCAAGGATGGAAGCGGGACGTGCCGCTTCCATCCTGCCGGTCGATGTGGCGAACGTGATCTAAGCTCGCCGCGTCACTGGCCGCATCACTGGCAGGTGCGCGGTGTGATCTTGTTTTCTGCCGCATACTTTGCCGCAGATTCCTCGATCAGGTTTCGGACAAACTTCGGGTCGGGCGGAGCGACCCAGTCGGTTGAAACGAGCTGGAACTTCGCGCCATCCCACTGCATCATCTTGAACTTGCCAGCGCCCTCGTGATTGGCGCAAGACAGCTTGAACGGTGGGACCAGTCCTTCGATGCCCAGTTCCTTGAGCCGCTCTGGCGACATGTTGAGCGCTTCATAGCCGTCGCGGAACTCGGCACCAGTGACGGGCTTGCCGACCTTGTTGCTCATCTTCTGCGCGTTGCGTAACGCCTCGACCCACATGACCGCAGCCGACAGTCCACGGTTCCAGTAGACGGTGCCGATGCGTGCCGTGTTTGACAAGTTGCCCTTGCCGGCGCCGTAGACGACCTTCTCGATATCCTGGACGAGCGGGAAGCTCTTGCCCGGGACCGCATTCGCGGTGACAAACGTGCCCTTTGCAGCTTCACCTGCCGGGATCATGTCCTCTTCAGCTCCGCCGAAGGTGACGTAAATCATCTTCTCGCGCGGGAAACCGATGCGGGCGGCCGTCGTGATGGCCGTCGAGTTCATGCCGGAGCCAGCACCCCAGAACGTCACCCAGTCGGCGTTTTCGCGGCGGATCTGCAGCCACTGCGATTGTTGCTCCAGTCCCGGCGCGGGAACAGCGATTTCGATGAGCGTGACACCCCAATCCTTGGCAATCAAGCGCATGGCCGGCAAGGGTTCACGCCCGAACGCGCTGTCGATGTGAAGGTGCACGATCTTCTTGCCCTTCATCTTCTCGATGCCGCCCTCCTTCTGGGCCATGAAGTTCATCTGGACGGCGATCTGCGACCAATAGTTGCTGTGAGCGCCAAACACCCACGGCCAGACCCGGCCATCGGCTGCGTCGGTCCGGCCATATCCGTACTGGGCGAGAACGACATTGTCGGCGGCCATTCGTCCGATCACAGCATAGGCGCCAGGGGTGCCCAGAACGTCGAAGACGACCATTTTCTGATCGCCCTTTTGCAGCAAGCGCTGATAGCACTCGACGGTGCGGGCCGCGTTATACTCGGTCTCGCATTCCTCGTAGGTGAGCTTCACCCCGTTGACGCCACCCTCTTTCATATTCACGTAGTTGATATAGTCGATGATGCCACCGTAGTAGCCGGTGCCCATGGCCGCATAGGGACCGACCCGGCTGCTTGGAATACCAAAGTATTGTTCTGCGGCATACGAGGCGGTCGCCGCAGACGCCAGAGCGGCGCACGCGACGATGGGACCAATCAATCGTTTCATCTTGGCCAACATGCTTGGTGTCTCCTCCATTGTAAGCACTCCTTTTTGCAGGATGTGTTTATTGACTGCACTTCACCTGTCTCGCTCAGAGGCGGGGGCCTCAGCGCGAGAACGGCCACAGCCGCAACCGCTCTTTGGTGACTGACCAGATGCGGGCGAGCCCGTTAGGTTCGAAAATCAGGAACATGATGATCATCATGCCGAAGATGATCTGTTCGAGCGCCGACGCGATCGTCGCGTCGACCGCTTTGCCGAACACGGTATGGAATAGGATGTTCAAGAAGATCGGCGTCAGCAGGATGAATCCAGCACCCAGGAACGAGCCCAAGATGGTGCCGATCCCGCCGATGATCACCATGAACAGAATGCGGAATGAGAGGTCGATCGTGAACGCCGAAGGTTCAACGGTCTGCAGGTAGGCGAAGGCGAATAGCGCGCCGCCGACGCCACAATAAAACGAGCTGATGGCGAATGCCTGAAGCTTTGTGCGCATCAGCGGCAAACCGGTGACCTCGGCGGCGACGTCCATGTCGCGGACCGCCATCCAGCCGCGTCCGATGCTGCCGCGCGCCATGTTCTTCGCCGCCAGTGCCAGCAGCGCGACGACGGCTAAAACAACGATGTATTTTTCCTGAGGGGAAGCAAACGTGTGCCCGAAGATCACGATCGGCTGTGCGGTGATCACGCCGGCGACGTCGTAGTTTTTGAACCAGCCGAACTTATCGAGCGCCCACACGATGAAGAATTGCGACGCCAGCGTTGCAACCGCCAGATAGAGGCCGCGAATGCGAAGGCTTGGCAGGCCAAAGACAATGCCGACGGCGGCCGAGCACAGCCCTGACAGGAATAACGCCACGAGGAACGGAATACCCTCAATGCGCAAAATCAGGTTGTAACAAGCGAACGCACCAACCGCCATAAACCCGGCAGCTCCAAGGGACAGTTGCCCCGCATAGCCCATCAAGATGTTCTGTCCAAGGGCGACCAGCGAGAGGATCAACCAGGGGATCAGCAAAGCGCTCAGCCAATAGTTGCTGGCGAAAAACGGAACAATGCAAAAGCCCACGACCAGCATGGCGGCCATGCCGAGCTTGTCCTGCCACAGCGGCAGGATTTGTTGATCCTGCGCGTAGCTTGTTCGGAACTGACCGGCTTCTCGATAGAACATGGCAGTCTCCAGATGGCCGCGATGTCAAACGCGCCTGATGATTTTCTCGCCGAACAGACCTTCGGGGCGGATGAGCAGGAACAAGACCGCGAGCATGTAGGGCGCCCAGCCCTCGATGCCACCGCCGATCGAGGGGCCGAGGTAGACTTCGGCGAGCTTTTCAAACGCACCCACAATCAGACCGGCGACGATGACGCCAGGCACCGACGTGAAACCGCCGATGATCAGCACCGGCATGGCTTTCAATGCCAACAGGACGAGCGCGAACTGCACGCCGCTGCGCGCGCCCCACAACATGCCAGCCACGAGCGCGACCACACCGGCTGCCGCCCAAACCAGCATCCAAATTTGTTGCAACGGAATGCCAATCGACATCGCAGCTGCCGGGTCGTCGGCGACAGCACGCAGACCGCGGCCGGCCTTGGTCATCGAAAACAGCATCGCCAATAAGGTGACCATGACGGCCGCGACCACACCGGCGGTCAGGTCGAGCGCGCTAATGAACACGCCGAAATTTTCGGCTGGCCAGCGCAGGGGTTCATCCTTGATGCCCAGATCGATGCGGCGGACATCCACCCCCCATGCGAGCTGCGCTGCGCCTTCGATGACAAACGAAAGGCCTATCGTGGCCATCAGCAAGGTATTCTCGTTCTCGTTGACGAGAGGACGTAGAACGAACCGTTCCGTCGCCATGCCGACAAGGACCATCATCGCAATTGTCACCGGCAGTGCGGCCCAAAACGACAGCCCCAACTCCATGAACCCGACGAACGAAAGAACCGCGAGGAAGACCATCGCGCCTTGGGCAAAGTTGAAAACCCCCGACGCCTTATAAATCAGCACGAAGCCGAGGGCGACGAGCGAATACATCAGCCCCGACAGCAAACCGCCGATCAGAACCTCGAAAAAGAAGCTATAATTGTTCATGGCTGATCCTCAGTGCGCTACGCCGAGATAGGCGTTGATGACGTCCTGGTTGGACCGCACCTCATCGGGTGTGCCGTCACCGATCTTCTTGCCGTAATCGAGCACCACGACCCGGTCCGAGATATCCATGACCACACCCATGTCGTGCTCGATCAAAACCACGGTGGTGCCGTAGTGATCGTTGACGTCGAGGATGAAGCGGCACATGTCCTGCTTCTCCTCGATGTTCATTCCAGCCATAGGCTCGTCGAGCAGCAAAATCTTGGGCTCGGCTGCGAGAGCGCGCCCGAGTTCGACCCGCTTCTGCAGTCCGTAAGGCAGGCGCGCCACGGGCGTCTTGCGAATCTGTTGGACCTCAAGGAACTCGATGATCTCTTCGACTGCCTCGCGGTTGCGCGTCTCCTCGCGGCGCGCACGCGGCATCTGCAGCGCCACTTCAAGAAAGTTGGCGTTGGTGTGCAGGTAGCGGCCAGCCATCAGGTTATCGAGTACGGTCATGCCTTTGAACAAGGCGATGTTCTGGAAGGTCCGCGCGATACCCATCCGGGCTGCGCGTGGCGGCGTCATCCCAGATAGACGTTGGCCTTTGTAGATGATCGAACCCTCCTGGGGCCGATAAACGCCATTGATGACGTTCAACATCGAGCTTTTGCCAGCGCCGTTCGGTCCGATGATCGCTCGCACCTCGTGTTCGCGCACGTCAAAAGAGATCTTGGTCAACGCGTTCACGCCGCCAAACCGCAAGGATATGTCCTTGAGTTCGAGGATCGGTTCGCCGATCGCGAAACCGCGCGTTGAAGTCGAAAAGGGGGTCATGTCCATCATGTCAGGCAGCGCTCTTCGTTTGCGAGGCTTGGAAAGTCCGGGCGTCCAGGATGACCACGTCCGCGTCCGCCACGACCGTCGGCCCATCCGATCCGCGATCGGTCGATTGCAACATCGCTCGATGTTGGCCGAGGTACATCGCGTCGACCAGCGGCCGATAAACATCGGCAATGACGTCGCGCCGCAGCTTGCGCATCCGCGTCAGCACGCCATCATCAGCGTCGAGTTCGTTAGGTAGGACCGCGAAGCGGGCGATCTGCAAGCCAGCCAGCTGTCGATCGGCGGCGAGTTCGGCATTGACCTTGGCGATGACCTCACCAACCAACGCGTGGACCTCGGGCCGGGTCGTAAGGTCGGCACGGCCGGTGTAGGAAATGCGCTGCTTGTTCGCCCAGCCACCGACCGTGGCGGTATCGATGTCGACCAACACGCACACCGTGTCGCGCCCGCCACCGAAGGCAACTGCCTCGCGCACATGCGGAGATTGTTTCAGTTTGATTTCGATCTGCTTGGGCCCGAACGGTGTGCCGTTCGTCAGAGTACCCATATCTTTGATGCGATCGACGATCTTCAGCTGGCCATCAGCCCGAATGGATCCGACATCGCCGGTGCGGAACCAGCCGTCGGCGGTCTTGGCCTGCTCGGTTGCCTTTGGATCGTGGAGGTATTCTTTGAACACACCTGCCGACCGGACCAGGATTTCGTTGGCCGGCGAAACACTCAATTCGACGCCAGGAGCGGCTGGACCGACAAAGCCAGGTTCCACAGCTTCGTCGCGTTGCATGGTGACGAAGAACCCCGTCTCGGTTGTTCCATAAAGCTGCTTGAGGTTGACCCCGAGGGCGCGAAAGAACGTCAGCACTTCCGGATTGATCGCATCGCCGGACGTGTAGGCCGCGCGCACTCGACTGAGGCCGAGCACATCGCGCAACGGGCCATAAATCAACGGACCCCCGACGCCATACATAAGGCGACTACCGATGAATACCGGCTGCCCGGAGAGCACACGTCCGCCGACCGATTTGCCGAGCGACATGCAGGCGCGGTAAAGGACGCGTGTGATCGGGCCTGAACCGTCGATCCGCGACCCGACCCGAGCGACCATGGCTTCAAAAACGCTCGGTGGCGCAAGGAGATATGTCGGACCGATCTCGCGAAGATCAGAAAACAGTGTGTCGGCCGATTCTGGACAACAAATGCAAGAGCCGGTTACCATCGGCTGCGCGTAGGCAAATAAGTTTTGCCCGATCCACGCTGGAGGCAAGAACGCCAGTGCGACATCGGTTTCGTCAAGTCCGTCCATCTTTGCTGCAGAGCGAGCCCGGTCGATCAACGCGCCGTGGGTGTGGACGACCCCTTTGCTGGGCCCGGCTGCGCCGGAGGTGAAGAACACAGCCGCCACATCGTGACCGGTGCCGCGCGCAACTTCGTTGAACGTAACATCGCGCCCGGCTCCGGCCGTCTCACGGCCTTCGTTGAGCAGGGCAGGATAGGCAATGAGTTGGGGCTGCTCGTAGTGGCGCATGCCGCGATCACTGTCGTAAACAATGCAGCGCACTGCGGGGCAACGGGGCAGCAGCTGGAGGATCTTGTCGACCTGCTCCTGGTCTTCCGCGAACACGTGCGAGGCCTGTGTCATTTGCAGAGGCGATAGCATCTCTTCGGCGGTCGCATCCTGAAACAGCGGGACGATGACGGCACCAAGCGCGTGCGCCGCGCACATAACCGTATGAAGGCGCATCCGGTTGTCGCCCACGAACACGATGTGGGCACCACGCGCGAGGCCGCGCGCTTGAAGTGCAGCTGCGATGGCTGCGACCTCGTTCGACAGCTCCTGCCAAGTCAGGGTCCGCCATATCCCTCGGCTCTTTTCGCGGATGGCAGCACGATCAGGCCACTTGCTGGCATGAGAGAGGAGCAGCTTGGCGAAGGTGTCGCCCGTCTGCTGCTCGACTTTCGAAGTCTCAATTGCCATCTCGACACGTCTCCAAATTCATCCAACGGATCGCACGTCTGGTGGGTCTATCCGGCACGACCCGGCACCTAACCCCCGCCTTGTGGCGGTCGATGATCAGATTGCGCGGTTCGGTTCTCGGCTCGGACCAGTTCCGCTCAGGCTGGTTTTACTCAGGCCGGTTTCACTCAGGCCGGTTTCACTCAGGCCGGTTTCCTCGGACGGCTTCCAAAAGCCTGGTGGTCCGAGCGCAGCCAATCCACCCCCATGGCTGGGCAGTTGCCCGACAGACGACTGTCGGTCGCAGATTTGCCCACCTTCGGAACGTGCGATGTTCCCAGAATTCATCGTCCCCCCTTTCGTCCGGAATTTTTCCCCGGACACGTTTTTGACGGCGCTCGTTAGAACGGCGCTCGCTTGTTCGGCATTCGGCCAGGACAGCAGGCCCTTGACTGCAGGTTATCCGACGATCGTTCGGCGCGATCACCGAGCACAATACTGCAAGCACGGTGCCAACACATAATATCGTTTAATTTCAGTTTATGGGCCCTGGACTTTCACCGTCATCTGGACAGTTTGACCGGACAGTCGGACAAAATGTTAGGGCGCTGCGTATCCAGACGTTATTGTTGGGTGTGTTTGACGCTTGGTCCCTGCCTCAAGAACGCTTGGGAACCAAGCGTCGAACCAAAATCAACTTTAGACTCAAAGGCTTGCTCATGTGGCTTTTGTCTCAGACATTTGCTCTCACCCGGGCTGCACGGGGAAGCATACGTCTGAGACCGAACACGATGGTGCCGCCGGCAGCCAGACCGTGAATGTCGTCCCGTGCCCAGGGCGGCTGACCACCGTAATCCGGCCGCCAATGCGGTTGATCAACTTCTGACTGATCGACAAGCCCAGCCCGTTGCCGTCGCGGGATTTCGTGGTGAAGAACGGGTCGAAAATGCGAGCCAGGACCTCGTTGGACATGCCGTGTCCGGTATCTTGAACCTCTATTACGACGCCGTCCCGGCTGTCGAAGTCCTCATCGAAGGTCCGCAGGGTCAACCGTCCCCCATCAGGCATGGCGTAAATGGCATTGATGATGAGATTGACCAGGACCTGCTGGAGTTCTGACTTGTTCATCAAAACAAGTCTGTTGGTCGCATCGTGGCGAACGACTTCGATGTTCGGCTTCGATAGGACATGCTGGACCAGCGGCACGCTGTCAGTGATCACACTCGCTGGGTCGTGCCGTTCGACGTGTTCGGCAAACTCCTCGGGTCGCGCGAATTGCAGCAGTTTAACGACGATATCGCTGATGCGCTGGGTCTGCTGATCGATCAGATCGAACTCGGTCCTCGCAACATCAGCGTGCGGGCCCAAAAGCTGACAGGCCACTTCAAGATTGCCTTGCATCACGGCAATGGGATTGATGATCTCATGGGCGACACCAGCGGCGACTTCACCGATCGCGGCGAGTTTCTCGGACAACACAAGTTGTTTCATGGTGGCCTCGATCTGTTGATTGGCCGCTTGCAAATCGCGGGTGCGCTCATCGACCCGGCGATTAAGTTCGGCGTTCCAATCGCGAAGCTCGCGGTCGCGAAGTTGGATCTGGTCCAGCAACTTATCGAGCTGAACGGCCACGCGTCCGATCTCGTCGGCGCCGTTTTCAATTCGTGTGCGTGCAGAAAAATCGCCCGCCTCGACCTTGGTGATCGTCTGCGTCACGCGCTCGATCGGCTCGAATATCGAGCGTGCCCAGCCAAGGAAGATCGGAACAGTGGCTGCGACGATCAACAAGAACGCCAACGCAATCGTTATGACTGCGAGGATCGTGTCCTGCGTGAAGGGGGTCTCAAGGAAGCCGACATATAACATGCCGACGCGCTTGCCATAGCTGTCGATGATTGGCTCATAGGCGGAGATGTACCAGTCGTTGACCACAAACGCGCGATCGAGCCAAATTCTGCCGTTGTCCAGAACGGCTGTGCGCACCGTGTTGGAGACGCGGGTCCCGAGCGCCCGCTTGCCCTCGAATAGACGCACATTCGTCGTGATGCGGACGTCGTCGAGAAACAGCGTCGCGGTGCCACGACTGCCTTCAGGAAGGCTCGCATCGCGGTAGACAAGGTCGTTGATACTGTCGATGAATTCGAGGTTGCCGTTGAGCAGCGTGCCGCCAACAAGGACGGCGTCTTGCCGATCTGCAAGCCGCAGCGGGCTTGCAGATTGAATGACCATCCCGCGTGTTTCAACTTGCCGATCGGTGGGGGCAGCGTTCGGCGTCGGGACCAGATCGAGGTAGGCGCGCGATTTCAACTCGGTTGTGATGGCGGCAAGTTCGGCTGGCGCGAAGATATCGATTACAGTTGAAGAAACACCATTTCGCGCGTTCTGGATGACGGGCCAGTCGAGCCTTAATCCAGAGCTAGACACGTTCGGCGCCGATGATATGACACGCCCGGTTGAATCTGCGACGTAGAGAAAATCGAGTTTCAGCGTTGTGCGCGTGTGCGCTAGGAAGCGCGACAGCAGGTCCTCGTCACGGGTCAGCACGGCGTCCTTAAGGCCTGCCGACTCGCCGAGCGCGCTAATCCGGTCGCCCGTGTTCTCTAGAATACGAGACAGATACTGGTGCGCAATGGTGAGGTCGCCGCTGACCTTTGTAATCAAAAGCGCACTGAATTTCGCGTTCCAGCGCACGATTGTTCCACCGAGCAGCAACGGCAGCACGACCAACATTGGCAACAGGCAAATCGCCAACAGTCGATATCGGACCGAATAGCCATGCGGGGGGGCATTGCGGTCTGACGCGTCAAACATTCCAGGACAGACATTTCCTGTCTATCGTCTTGCGCGATATGCCAAGTCGCCGCGCGGCCTCCTCGCGGTTGCCATCGGTGTCCTGCAGCACAGCCATGATATGCCGTCTCTCGACCTCCTCGAGTGTTGTAGCGCCGGGCTCACCACTTGCGATGTTGCGACTATTCAGATCGTTGGTGAATTTGCCGAGGATGACGGTGCGCTCAATGTGATTGCGCAGTTCGCGCACATTGCCCGGCCAAACGTAACTTGCCATTTCGGCTCGAGCGGCAACGTCGATTGGCACAGGTGGCATGCCAAGCATCGTCGAGAGCCTGCTCATGAAGAGTGAGGCAAGTTCCTGAACATCATCATCGCGGTCTTTAAGGGGGGGCAGTTCGATCTGGATGACGTTGATCCGATAAAACAGATCGGCGCGGAACCGTCCCTGCTCGACGTCTTTTTTCAGATCGGCGTTGGTTGCGAAAATGAACCGCAGATCAACTGGCGTTTCCCGTTCCGACCCGACCGGCCTGACGCGTCGGTCCTCGATGACGCGCAGCAGCTTACTCTGCATGGCAAGCGGCATCTCGCCGATCTCGTCGAGAAACAACGTTCCTCCGCGGGCGTGCATAAACAAGCCTTCTCGCGAGGCGGCGGCGCCCGTAAAGGCTCCCTTGAGATGGCCAAACAACTCGCTCTCGATCATGTCATGCGGGATGGCCGCGCAATTGACCGAGACGAACGGACGCTCCGACCGGTCAGACATGGCGTGCAGAGACTGCGCGGCGACCTCTTTGCCCGAGCCCGATTGTCCGGTGATGAGAACCGAGGTCGGCAACGGGGCAACGCGCGCGATGGTTTCTCGAACACGGCTGATCGCCAATGAGGACCCGACCAACTTGTCGCGAAGCAACGCGTTTTCCCGCCGCGCCTTGAGTTCGTGACGCAATACGACGTTTTCCCGCTGCAGCTTGACGCGCTCCAAGCAACGCGAAACCGCGTTCAAAATCTGATTGGATCGAAACGGCTTCAATAAGAAGTCGGCTGCGCCAGCCTTTAGCGCTTGGATTGCAGTTTCGAGATCGGCGTAGGCGGTGATGAGGATCACGTTCGAAAAGAACCCCAAGGAGCGCTGCTCGGCCAACCACTGAACCCCCGTTTTGCCTGGCATGATGTTGTCCAGGATCACGACGTCGAAGTACTGGTTGTCGAGTTTTCTGGACGCCTCCTCTGCATCCGATGCTTGTTCCAGCCGCAGACAGCGCGGGCCGATTGTGCGCGCCATGAAATTGCGCATGCCCGGCTCGTCGTCCACGATCAGGATCGAGGCTTGAGCCAGCCATGGGCCGAAGTCTGCAGTGTCAATGTCGTCCAAAGCCTTGATGTGCGGAAGCGCTGTCATGTTATTCCTCAGACACCAGACGCCATCTCAAAGCGAGCGGATGCCTCACTCGTTCTAACGGTCCCCACGGCCTCGTGCGACGCGATTGGACCCCCATTTTGCTGGCAGTATGGTGCATGGCAAGCCGCTTGAGCAATGGTTCCATCCAGCGTCAGGACTACGACGAAAGGATGAGGCCGCGCGCTCGGCGGGGCCGGTATTTTTTGTACGCGGTCGCGTTGGCGGTGTGCCGACGCGTGCCGCATGTTCGGAAGCCACACTGGCGCGTGCCGCACAGCCCGACACGTTCAACGCATGATCCGCCAGCTGGAATTGGGGACGCGTCCCGAGACGTGGTGGAGGCGACGGGGTGGGTGATGCCTGCCTCGGCATGCTTACGGGTCGGGCGCTGAGCCGCCTGGATTGGCGACCCGGCCTAATCTGAGATAAAATCGTAGAGTTCCACGATCATGTTGACGGACTGCATGACCGCGACATTGGTCCGCGAAACGACCGCGATCTCATCAGGCGTTGGCTCACCGCCCTGGGAAACCCGAGTGAAAATCGCATTGAGTCTCGCCCAGTCGCGCTCGGATTGGTCGACTTGGTCGATGATCTCTCCAACCGGTGGTGGCTGCAATTGCAGCTCTGTCGAACCGTTTCGAAGTCCTTGTAGTGATTGATTGAATAGCGCTGTTGTTGCCTTAAGGCTTGCGCGATTGGCGGTAGCGGACCGTTTGGCTGCTATGAGGCAGAACTCCTTGCTGGCTTTCTGCGTGAGCATGCTTTGGCGTGCCGCAATTGCAATCGCCGCTACGATGGCGGGTGGAACTAGGCCGGACGTCAGCTGTTCGGCTTTGAGCTGCGCGACCAAGCCCTCGGTGGCTGCAAGCACGGCCATTTTCTCTGCTGTGACCCGCTCCATATCACGTTTGATCGCGGCGGGCCCGAACGTGGACCAGGTTTGGGCGACAGAATCGAGGCTCGTCAGTATCGATGGGTCGGTCTCGGGAGCCGTGTTTTGCAAGGCGCTGCCGTTACGCAGGTCGGCCTGGGTTTGTTCGAAGAGTTCGTGGATGAACGCGAATTCGATTGGAAGCGTTCGCGCGGTGACCCCTAGGCTCTGGAAGCAGACCGATTTGGCAATGTGTTGCGAGAGCATGTGTTGCCGGCTTGCGAGTATGAGCTTCCGCTTGCCATCCAAAGCTGACGGGACGACGGCTCGCACGTCTTGCGCGCTCGCCGCGCGCGGCGCCATCACCATGCCGACACAGAGCGCGGCGGCAACCACACTTCGGACTAGCGGCGGGAGGCAGGACGGACGGGTGCGGCCAAGTTGGCTCGTGTTCCGGCACCGACATTTGCTTCCTCGCGAAGAGCGGTTGAGAGCGAATGTCGGCGCCAATAGGAACACAAGCACATTTATGTTTCTCGGGAAGCTTTTGCCTGTGTCGGTTGGTTGCGAGGCCCGCTGCGACTTGGGACCAAGTGGCAGAGGCGCTACACGGGTGTCAGTTTCTAGTCGATTTCCAGAGCTCGAAAAACCGGGCACGGCTCACTCCTGATACCAATGGTGCTCGACCGGCGATTGAACGCCGTTACACGAGGTTAATAGCGGAGTGCCAATCGGCCTGGAAGCGACAGGAAGCAGACAGCGGGTCACAGGACGCATCGCGATCACAGTTTGCCGATTGGAGGAATGCGGTGCCATAATTTGGACGGGCATCGGGGGCCATGTCCGAGGCCAGGGCCGCCGAGGCCGGGGCCGTCCGAAAGATTGCCGTTGTCGCGGAGTATTGCCCGACCCGGCAGCCCGACCC
>JAWXCP010000222.1:0-10729 GCA_034408685.1 Hyphomicrobium aestuarii
GCGCCGCGCGGCGCAACTGGTAGGGATCGCCCGATCCCGTCGGCTTCTCGCCAATCGCCCAGAAGCCAGCAAGCGTGTCGAGCTTGTCGGCCAGCGCCACGGCAACCGACACCGGCTCGGTCGGCACGCTGTCGCTGGCACCCTTGGGCTTGTAATGCTCCTCGATCGCGCGGGCGATCTTGGGGTGCATATGCTCGGCCTCGGCGTAGTACCGCCCCATCAGGCCCTGCAGTTCGGGGAATTCGCCGACCATGCCCGACACGAGGTCGGCTTTGGCGAGCTGCGCTGCCCGGCCAGCAAGATCGGGCTCGGCGTCACACGCGTGTTCAGCGAGCCAGCGCGCCAGTTCGGTTGTCCGCTCCATGCGGTCCCATTGGCTGCCGAGCTTTTCGTGGAACGTGATCCCCTTGAGCTCGAAGTGCATCGGCTCCAGGCGGCGGGCGAGGTCCTGCTCGTAGAAAAACTTCGCATCCGACAACCGCGCACGTATGACACGTTCGTTGCCAGCGACGATCTGTTTGCCGCCATCGGGCGCCATCAGGTTCGACACCATCAAGAACCGGTTGGCGAGCTTGCGCGGGTTACCATCACCATCGGCGGCCTTCGACGGTTCGGCGAGTGCGAAACATTTCTGGTGTTGGCGCATGGACGTGATGAGGCACTCGGCCGGAACGGCGAGAAAGCCCGGATCGAACGTGCCCATCAGCACCACGGGGCGCTCTGTCAATCCGGCGTTCTCCGCCAGCAATCCGTCGTCTTCGATCAGCGCCAATTTGGCGGCCTTGGCGAGGTTCTGCGCGCCCAGCGCTATCATGCGCTGCCGTTCGGCTGGATCGAGTACGACTTCGGCGGCCCGAAGTTGATCCCGGTAGTCGGAAAACGACGACACCTCGAACGCCGCGTTGCCGTGGAACCGGTGCCCACGTGTGACATTACCACTTGCGATCCCGCCCACCGTCATCGGCACCACCGCGCCATCGAGGATGCAGACAATCGCGCGCAATGGGCGGATCCAGGTCAGGTCGCCGTCACCCCAGCGTTGTGTTCGCGGCCACGGGAACTGCTGGATGGTTTCGGTCACGACCTCGGCGATCAATACGGCGGCCTCACGCCCTGGCTTGTCGATGCGGGCAATATAGTAATCGCCCTTTTTGGGGTCGCTGACGATTGTCGCCTGATCCAACGAGGTCAACCCGGCCGACTTCAAGAACCCATTGACTGCGGCCTCGGGCGCACCGACGCGCGGCCCTTTCTTCTCGTCCATAACAGCCGGTGAGGCCGCAGCCACGCGTTCGACCACAAGTGTCAACCGTCGTGGCGTCGCAAAAGCCCGCGCCGGTCCGATCGGCAATCCGCGCGCGGTCAGCCCAGCCGTGACCAGCCGGGCGAGATCGTCAGCAGCGCGGGCCTGCAGACGTGCGGGGATCTCTTCGGAAAACAGCTCCAGCAGAAGCTCGGACATGGCAGCGATAACTCGTTGGTCGAAAAAGGGACGGACCGGCGATTAAGCGCCAGCTCCGATCGGTGACGATTTCGCCACCCCGGACGGTTTGCCCTCATAAACGAGGATCGCCACCAATGGAACGGCGTGAATACTCGAGCCGGGCGCGCGGCCAGATCTCATCCTTTCCGGCTGCCGAAGATGTCAAACGCGGCATCGACGCGCTTCATCAGCCCCGACGTCAGTTCCTGGTCGGGACGCGCGAGCGCTGCAACCTCATCCGACATCGACGGTGGCCGTCCATTGGCGAACGCCTCGTGGTTCCGCTCCACCGATTTCAGGTCATAGAGATAGTTGACCATCAGGCCGTAGCTTTCACGGTTGCCCTTTTCGGACATGTCGGCAGCGTCGTTGATCCGCTCGATCCGCGCGCCATTACCGAGGTGGAAACGCGCAACGGGGTCGGAGATACCGCGCTTCTGCGCGTGTCCTGTCAGATAGCGCGCGCCCAGCCGCAGCAGCACTTCGCGGCGCATACTGCCTGCACTGGCCGCAGACGAAGCGCCGGCTTTGGCCGTCGTTTCCGTCCCGCCCGGTGACACTGCCAATGGCGGTTCAACCGCCATCCGCCGGATGGCCGAGCGCAAGGCTGCAGCAGCTCCATCTTTGACACCGCTGTCGGCCGATCCGGCACCCGATACGGCTGAAAGCGTAGCTGACTGGGCGACCGGCGGGGCGACGGATGAGCCAGATGCCCCACCTTCGGCCGCAGCAGCGCCACCGCCGGATTGGCCGAAGCCCGACCCCGCCGCAGCGTCCTTGAGGATGCGTTCGACAAGCGGCTTCGGCAATTGAGCGGCCAGATCGGTTTCCGTGCTCTCGACCCACTTGCGGAACCCGGGCATCGGCGACAGCGTCGAAAACGTCTTGAGCCCTGGCAGTTCCTTGGTCAGGTCGGCGGCGACTTGCTTGATCAAGAAATTGCCGAACGAAATCCCGCGCAAACCGGGCTGGCAATTCGAGATTGAATAGAAGATCGCGGTGTCGGGTTCGGGCGCATCGCCCTTGGGCAGCGGCGCCCGGATGATCGGCCCAACCCGCCCGCTGATTTCGTTGACGAGGGCCACCTCGACGAAAATCAACGGTTCGTCGGGCAAGCTTGGATGGAAGAACGCGAAGCAACGGCGGTCACTGGCAAGCCGCCGACGCAGGTCGTCCCACCCGTCGATGGCGTGCACGGCCTCGTATGCGATCAGCTTCTCCAGGATCGCGGCTGGCGTATTCCACGAGATCCGCTGCAGTTCCAGGAAGCCACGGTTGAACCAAGAGGCCAGCAGGTGTTTCAGATCCCGGTCGACGGTCACAAGCTCCGGGTTGGTCTGCAATTGCGGACCGAGATATTCGCGCAATTTGACCAGCGTCGCCGTTCCATCGGGCGCCATGTTCATCCGGCGGAACAGTTCCTGGCGCGGGCTTTCAACGGCCGCAGCCAATGTGGCGAGGTTCTCCGCCGTCGGCTTGACGCGCCACACGTCGGTCGCCGCCCGAATGCGCGCCGGATCGGGTTCGTACTTGCGGGCAAGCATCGAGAACAGCTCGAACCGCTCCGCCCCGGACGCATGCCGGACAAGTCGGACGAGGTCGTTGGCGATGACGGTTCCGAGCACCTCGCCGCGTTCCGACATCAGCGCGTCGGCCAGCACTTCGGCACGTTCGACGGTCGATGCGTCCTTGGCGACCTGCACTCGGCTTGTCACGCCAGCCACAGCGCTGCGCACATAGTCGAACAGTCGCTGTGGGCTTTGACGCGTCAAGGCGAGCGCACCCAACAGATCCATGTTGGACGCGGCTGTCGCCTCCGCCTTGACCAGTTCGCGCCCGGTTTTTGCGAGCGGCAGGTCCGCCAACACGCTGGCCCGGTCGGCGTCGAGTGCTGGAGCAGCGGGTCGGGTCGCGGGATCGGCGAAGCCCGACAGCTTGATCGGGTTGCCGGCCATAGACAACGGCTGCCCGGCCTCCTCCTCAGTCGCCGTGATGATCATATTGCGCGCCTGGACGTGCGGGTCGGCCACGACCTTGTCGACGGTATTGATCGGGCCAGCTGGCACACCGGCCGCTTCAAACGCCATCAGCCATTCGGCGACGGTTTTCCCCGCCAAGGCCGCCTCGATCGCCTCGAACAACGGCTGCCAATTGTCGGTGCGGAGCGCGTTCGTCTTATAGCGCGGCTCGCGCGCGAGCTTCGACACGCCGAGGCAATCGCACATCGACTGGAACAGTCCGTCGTTACCGGCTGCCACAACAAGATAGCCGTCCTTGGCGTGGAACGCCGCAAACGGCGTGATCGAGGGGTGCCGCGCGCCGAGCGGTCCAGCGACCTCGCCCGTTGCAGCATACCGCGCGATGGCGTTTTCGAGGATGGCGACCTGGCAATCGAGCATCGCGACATCGACTTTGATCGCTTCCCCCGTCGTCTGCCGATGCAGCAGCGCGGACGTGATGCCGATCGCCGTGAACAATCCCGCCGTGATGTCGCCAATCGAACTGCCGACGCGCACGGGCGCGCCGCCTTCAGTACCGGTGATGCTCATCAGGCCGCCCATCGCCTGCACGACCATGTCGTAGGCTGGCCGCTTCGAGTAAGGTCCGCTGTGGCCAAATCCAGACGCTGCCGCGTAAATCAATCGCGGATAGCGGCCGTGTAATGTTTCAAAGCCATAGCCCAGCTTTTCCATCGTGCCGGGCCGGAAGTTTTCGATGACGACGTCGGCGCGCTCCAGCAGCTGCTCGAAGATGGCCTTGTCTGCCGCCGCCTTTAGATCGAGCGCGATGCTCTGCTTTCCGCGGTTGAGCGAGGCGAAGTATGCGCTCTTGCCGTCGATGAAGGGCCCGAAGGCGCGGGCGTCGTCGCCCGTCCCGGGCTGCTCGACCTTGATCACCCGCGCGCCGAGGTCGGCCAGCACCATCGTGCAGAATGGCCCGGCCAATACCCGCGTCAGGTCGACGATGGTGACACCCTCGAGCGGTCCAGCCGCGCCCCGAAGCCCAACGGCTTCCGCAGCCTGGGCCATCGTCTGATTCTTGATCATCGCCACGTCGCTCTCAACTGTGTGCCCAATAGTCCCGCCCGAAATCGGGGCCGCCGGTCTTGCAAACCTGCTGGCAAATCACCGGTTCAGGTCTCCAGACCCACGCTACACCATAAACGCTCGGCGAGCTTAGCCTCGTCTCCTGGCCCATAGAAGGCGTAGTTCAAACCCGCCCGCGCAACGATTGTCGCAAATACCGGGTCGGTGATCCCGCGCTCGGCGGCAGCGTCTGCCGTCAGCCCCGGTGTGATTTCACATGACTTGATCAGCGCCACCTGCCCGCAGCCCATGCGCTCCGCAAGCCGGGCGGCCAGAGCGTCCGAGGTCGTGGTCCAATCGGCCGGGATCGTGTCGTCCGACTGTTGCAGACGATAGGGCATCCAAATCGGGATCTGCCCCGTCACGAGCGCTCCCGCGATGTCGTCAACCGTCTCGACCAATCCAAACCGGCTATGCCTCGCCGCCACGACGAGGGCCATCTGATGCAGTGACAGCAGCGCGAGCCGGTGGGCAAGCGAATCGGTAATTTGCAAACCGCGCTGGGCCTCGCGCACGCCATCCGCCAGCATGCCGCCGCCGGGAACGACGACGATTGGATAGCGCGCCCGGGTGATCATCTCGACGATTGCCGGCAGGCGCCGGGTCTCGGCTAAACTTCCGCCGAGCTTTAAAACCAGGGCCGGTCCGACGCGATCGGCCATCCCTCAGCTCGGTCTTGCGCGCACGATCTCGACGCCGCGGCGGGGACCGTTCTCGAGCTTTTCGACGGTCACCTTGACCGAAACCAGCCGGTGCTCTTCGAGGATGCGCGCGGCGATCTGCTCTGCCATGGTCTCGACGAGATTGATGTGGCCCGATGCCACCACACCGCGGACGGCGGCCATCACCACGCTATCGTAGCTCGGCACCTCGTCGAGGCTGTCGTGTTGCGCACGCACCGACGGCGACACGAATGCTTCGATCGTAAACGACACCTTTTGCGTGATGCCCTGCTCTTCAGGGTAAACGCCGATGGCACAGTCGAGCACCATGTCGCGAACGAAGATGCGGTCGACGTTCGACAGATCAATGCGCGGCTGCTGCAGCAGTCGGCCGGCCAGTATTTGTACGTTGTTCATATCGTGTCAAAAGGTCCGCTGCTGGCACTGGATGTCACCCGCCATGGCAGCGGAAGCGCACAGACATAGCAGCCCCAGACGAAAGTGCCAGATGGCGCGGATGAAGCGGATGCCGCAACACGTCAGGCTGGCGTTTGGCAACTCACAAACGGGCAATTATGCCCCGGCAGGCTGTCGGCGTTCAGGCCCGCTCCAAGCGGATATCGATCTCGCGCTCGACATAGGTCCACTCGGCCGTCGCCCGCAGGTTGCCGACCAACTCTTCAAATGCGGCCGCGTGTTCGGGAGCAAACTCGAACCATGTCAAAAAATCGAACGGCTCGGCGATGTCACGGCTGTGGAACAGTTGCCGGGCAATGGCTGGCAAATAATCCATGCCGATCGCCGTGTGATGGGACGCTTCTTCGAAGATCGCCCGCCGCTCGTCCTGTGCGAGGGCCCACCACGCCGGCGACTTGCGGATCGGAATCAGGGCCGCGCAGCGGGCGTCAGTCCGGCCGAGCGGCTCTTGCCGTTCGCGCAAGGCCGTGACCTCGGTACGCGTCGCGTAGCGCACGTTGCTCATCAGCCCGGCCAGTGTCCACGCGGTCCCGCCCGCCTCTGGCTCCGCGCCTGCGGGGCTGACATCGACCCATGCGGCTGGGGGAAGACCATCGCCGCGCGCTCTCGTCATCGATACGACACGCCACGCCTGTCTCTGCGCCACGGCTGAATTGATGTCACCGGCCGTCGACGAGTGGCCTGTGAACGCGAAGCGTTTGGTCGTCGGTAGCATCGGTTGTCCTCCGGCAGCACGGTTGCAACGTGCCGCGAGTATGCCAGCGTCTTCCGTTCTGGGCCTGCCTCGATGTTATGCAATGACTGCCCGCTTTGCTCAGCGGCCGACCATCGGCCACAATTCTTCCCCCGCCCGCTCCCACTCATGCCCTATTGCTGATGGCAGCTAGATCGCCAAGACCATCAGTATGGGTTAACGCGGAGTAAACCATACTCAGCTATCTCGCTGGAATTGGCCGCACTGGCAGACGTGCCAGCGCAAGCAGGATTGTTAGATTGAGGGTTCGATGATGACAGCGCGCGCGGTGCGTTCCGGTCGGCTTCCACGTCGCGTATCCGGCGTGATGCGCTTTAGTAGCATGATCGCGTCGTCCGCTTTGACCCTCATCGCGACATCCGCAACCGCAGCCGATCTGCCAGCCATCAAGGCGGCTGGCGCCAACCGGGTTCCGGCCTGCGCCACGCCGGGCCGCCTGATAACCTATCTCAAGGACCGCAACGCCAAACTCGACCCCCGGTTCGACGGTATCGCCACCGAATACATGCGCCATGGCGAGGACTTGCAACTCCGTTGGGATGTCGCGTTCTTCCAGATGCTGCTCGAAACCGGAAACTTGACGTTCACCGGCGATGTCAAACCACGGCAAAACAACTTCGCGGGCCTCGGTGCGACAGGCAACGGCGAACCGGGGGAAAGCTTCAAGGATGTGACGACCGGCGTCCGCGCGCATCTCGAACACCTTCAGATGTACAGCGGCGAAAAGGTCGCAAACCCCGTCGCGGAGCGCACCCGCAAGGTCCAGGAATGGGGCGTCCTCACCGAGTGGCAGAAGACGATCAAGGGGCCGGTCACCTTTGCCCAGCTTGCAAAAAAATGGGCGCCTTCGACGCGCAAGTACGCCGCTGACATCGAGGCCGTTGGCGACGGATTTATGAACGGGCCGTGCAAAGCAGCCGATCCACGTCCCGAACTGGTCGCAGCCGCGCGGAAGGGCTTGCTCGAGGAAGCAACCCGCCCCGTGCCCCCGTCGGCCGCAGCGCCACCCGTCGTGGCATCTGCTGCCGTACCGCCCCCCGTCGCACCCAAGCCTTCCGCTATTGCCGCCAAGCCGCCGGGTGACGGCCGCTCTGCACTCGGCGCCACTGGAGTTGCATCCGCTGCGCCATCTGCCGGTCAGACCACGCCCGCCGCGGACGTGCCCGCATCTAAGGGCGTGACCGTTTTGAACGCTGGCAAAGCGGAGACCCCGCCAGACGCACCGACATCAGCACCAGCATCAGCACCGGCATCAGCGATCGCGACACCATCGCCCCAGGCCGTCAAGACAGCATTGGCTGCTGACACGGCGGTCGCGGTCAAGCCGGGCAAAGTGCCGACGACGAAGGATGGAGCCGCCAAAGGTTCTGCGTCGAAAGAGCCGTCGAAGTGCAACGTCTTCACGGCCAGCTACGGCGGCCAGAAGTCTGTGATCATCAAGGTCGTCGCGCCGGATGCCGTCAACTACACCGTGCTAGACGTCAACGAGGGCACCGAGGCGCGTGAGACCGACGCTTACATTTCGGCCTACGCCAAAGGCGGCAAGCTCGTCGGCGACTTCAAGAGCCAGACGCTCGCCCTCGACAAGGCATTCGAGCTCTGCCCCGAAGGCTGACACCGCCGCGTCTTGTCGCCGCTCGCCGCTGCGGCCGCAGTCGTCAACCGCACCGTGTTCTGTCCAAATTTCGGGCCATCGGAATCGTCTCATGCCACGCCAGAGTTCGAGTGTATGCCGTCCGGTGGCAGTCGTCGCGGTCGGCATGCTCTGCGCCGGCTTACTGTGCGTGCTGACAGCAACTGGGCCAGCTTACGCCAGCCCGCCACCAATCCGCACCACGGCCGCCAATCGCGTGCCTGCCTGCGTCACGACTGATGGGTTGATGGCCTTTCTCCGCACGCGCAATCCCGCGCCTGCGCCGAAATTCGAACAGATCGCGACGCACTACCGCGAGATCGGCGAGGCGTTGCGGATCCGCTGGGACTACGCATTCTTCCAGATGTTGATCGAGACCAACTATCTGAAGTTCCGCCGCGGCGATGGCAGTCCGGGCGATGTCAACGTGAGCCAAAACAACTTCGCCGGGATCGGCGCAATCGGCAATGGCGTCCCCGGCGACCGCTTCCCCGATGTCGGGACCGGCGTCCTTGCACAGCTCCAGCACCTCGTCGCCTATTCCGGCGAGCGCGTGCCAAATCCGGTGGCGCAACGCACCCGTGACAAGCAGGATGACATCATCTTTCTGTCGCTGAAACTCGGCCGGCCGCCAGGGTTCGGCGATCTCGCGCGGCGGTGGGCGGTCGACCCGGCCTACGCCCGCAGCATCGAGACCGTCGCCGAACTGTTTCGCCGCGATCACTGCACCGGCAGTCCACTTGGCGTCGAGGCGGCACTCCCGCCGCCACCGGCTGGACGCGCGCAGGCCGAAGCTGCGAGCAGCCTTGTTGCTGGCTCGACGACCGTCGCAACGCCTGCAGCGTCAACGCCCCGCCCGCCGACGCCCCTCCAGACAACACCAGTGCCCCCCTGCCAGCTGTTCACCGCAAGTTACGGCGGCGACCTGACACGGCTGATCACATCTCGAACTGGTGCCCAGCGTCGCGTGACAGCTCTCACGGTTTCCCGGGCGCAGGCCGATGCTCAGACGGACGCGTTCATCAAACTCCACGCGCCGGACGGCCGCATTCTCGGCTCCTACGACACGCTGGCTGCGGCATTAGCTGCTGGCGACCGTGTGTGTCCGGCGCGCTGAACTGCGGCAACAATCTACGCTAGCATGTCGATGTGCCGTTGCCGCCAGCCAGCGATTATGGCTTGACAGCGCCGGTAGATTTTGAGGGCCTCCGCCGTGGGATGAACCGCCCTTGGACGCGCTCCATTCGTTTCGCGCACGGGCTCACGGCTACCGATCGGCACTCGATCGCAAGCCGCAGACCACATTTTGACCACCGCCGACGAGGGCTGACACGATGGCGTTTTCGAACCGGGCGGGCTTGAAGGTAAACGGCTTGCTCAAGCCCATCGGTGGCAGCAGCGCCACTGCGGCCGTGATGCTCGCCGCGATGTTAGCCTTCACATTGCCAGTAAAATCCGAAGGTTTGATCCATCAGCTGACGGTCGGGGCGTTGTATCATGACATGCCGGACCTCTGGAGTGGCTTCCAGCGTGAACCGACGTCGGTCGATATCAACGTCGAGGCGCAGCTGTCGCCGTCTATGCCGACGTTTTTCGGCGGTACGTTGCGCCCCGCGATCGGCGCCAACATCAATACGGCGGGTGCGACCAGCAACATCTACGCCGACGCACGCATCACCTACGACCTCCCGCACCGCTGGTTTTTCGCGACCGGTCTCGGGCTCGCCATCCACGATGGCAACACCGACCGACGTGACCCGGAACGAAAAGCCTTGGGGTCGCGCGCGCTATTCCACATCCCGATCGAAGCCGGGCTTCGTATCGGCACCCACAATTCGGTTTCGGTTTATTTCGAACACACCTCGAACGGTTACACCCAGACGTTCAACGAGGGGTTCGACCGGTTCGGCCTGCGGGCCGGCACGCGATACTGACAGCGAATTGGCGGGAGATCGGGCAGGTGCCCGTCAAGAGAGCAGGCCGCGTCGACGGCAGATGCGTCTGCTTATTTTATAGGCGACGAGCGGTCTCAAGTTTTCACGATGATGAAAAACTGGGCGGATTTGGCGGGATCGATCTGAGTAAGCCGCCGACAGCTCTGAAATCGTTGATGAAATTGCGGGCCTTCCAACTGGCATAAGCATTGCGATGGACTCCTGGCTTATCCAGGGGAGCTTTGCTGATGTCGTTTGAAAACCCATTCAAGAAGGCCGGTCGCACGTGGAACAGCCGCAGCGGCAACGGCTGCTCGTGCGGCCGCCATGCGAGCGAGCTCGACCACGCGCTGGATCGGAGTTCGCAAGATGCCCGTATCCGCAGCGCCGTCGAGGAGACCGTACTGCGCGCTGTGTTCCCCGATCCGATCGCGCGGCGCACATTCCTCTCGACCGTTGGTTCGGCGACCGCGCTTGCCGCGATCGCATCGGTCTTCCCTTACGCCACGGTGACCGAGGCTTTCGCCCAAGCAACGCCCGAAAAGAAGGACATCAAGGTCGGCTTCATCCCGATCACGTGCGCCACGCCGATCATCATGGCAAAGCCCATGGGCTTTTATGAAAAGCAGGGCCTCAACGTCGATGTCGTCAAGACGGCCGGCTGGGCTGTCATCCGCGACAAGACATTGAACAAGGAATA
>JAWXCP010000029.1:0-7375 GCA_034408685.1 Hyphomicrobium aestuarii
CGGCAGCGTCCGCGAGCCCGGGCTTTCCAGCCTCGAAGGGGATGTGAAAACCAATCGAAAGGCCGCCAACGGTCGCGGCTGCGGCGACGATGAAGGAGCGGCGCGAGACGTCTGCTGGTTCAGACGCTGGTGTCGACGTGTGCGTGGAGGCGGGCATGTCAGGATGTCCTTTGATCTCGGGCGACGTCGGCTGGGAACCGGTCTCAACCTTGCGTCTTTGGCGTCCCGTTGCCGCTCGCGGCGTGAATGGCGGCGCGCACGCGGACGTGCGTTCCACAGCGGCAGATGTTGCTCATCTCGGCGTCGATGTCGGCATCCGTCGGCTTTGGCTTGGTGGCGAGCAGGGCTGCCGCCGTCATGATCATCCCGGTCTGGCAGTATCCACATTGCGGCACGTCCAAAGCCGCCCACGCCTTCTGCACCGGGTGCGAACCGTCAGCCGACAGTCCCTCGATCGTGACGATCTTCTGGCCGGGCTTGACCGCTGCCAGCGTCAGCGAGCACGAGCGCACGGCCGCCCCGTCGATGTGGACGGTACACGCCCCGCAGGCAGCGACGCCACAGCCGTACTTTGTGCCGGTGAGACCGAGTTGTTCTCGGATCGCCCACAATAACGGCGTCGCCGGATCCGCGTCGACGTCGACTGTCTTTCCGTTGACGTTGATCTGCGGCATCGGGGGGCTCCTCAGGAATGGCAACAGTGTCAAACGGCGCGTCTATGATATGAACGGAACGTGCCGCACGCGTAGATCATGTGGTCAAGATTTAGCCGACCGACGGCAACGCCGCTGTCAAATTCCTGACGCTTCGCCCCCGACCCGCTGTAGGGTCAGCGCTGGCCGCCGATTGGATTTCGCCAGCCGGTAAGCGTGTGGCGTGGCTCCGACCACCCGCCGGAAGGTCGCGGTGAAATGGCTGTGTGAGGAAAAACCAAGGTCGAGGGCGATCATCGCCAATGTGGCATCCGAGGTCGCCAGCAGCAGTTTCGCGCGCTCAATGCGCGCCTTCAGTACGAACTGGTGGGGCGTTTCGCCAGTGCTGGCTTTGAACCGCGCGAAGGAACGCAAAGTCACCAAGGCCGGTTTCGGCCGCCAGCATCTCGAGTGAAAGGTCGTGAGCGAGGTTGGCCGCGATGAAATCGACGACGCGGCACAGCGCCCGTGGCGGTAGACCATAGACGTTTCCGGTCCGAGCTTTGGCGCTGGATTGTGGGAGCAGCAAATTGCCGAGGTGCGCTGCAAACGAATCCATCAACAGCGGCGTCGGGCCCGGGCGCCGCAACACGTCATCCATCACCGATGCCAGCGCAAAAATGCGTGCGTTTTCGACATTGGATTGCGGATCGGGTGTTGGATCGGACGTGGCGACGTCGCTCTGGATCGCGGCTCGCTTCAAACCTTCGGGCGACAGCGCGATCGCTAATACGCGAAACCGTCCCTCGCGCAAAAACGATCGCCGCGTCGAGCCCGCCGGAATGATGGTAATGGCGCCGGGAAAATCGTTGCCTTGGTAGCATAACTGCCCGTCGGCCCACGCCTCAGTTGCGCGCGTGCCACCCCGCAACATGACGCAAACTTTATGCAGCGGGGCGTCGTAGCTGTACTCGGCCATGTCGCCGGTGTGGGAGTCGCTGAACCGCACATGGGCGGCGCGCCCCATCACTTCGACGACGTTGGACAACGTGCCGGTAAATCGACCTCGGGCTTCGTCTTCGGTCCACTCTGTCAATCGCCCAACTCTGTCACTGTCGCCTCGCAGCCGACCACCAGGACTGATCCGACCGTGCGGAATCTTATGGCCGGTTTGAGGGCAAAACATTGCACGGGCTGGAGTTCAAGCGCGTTGCGAGGCCCCAAGACTACGGAGAACGACTGCCGGGACGGTGCCCCGCAAAATCTTGTCGTCCCCTGGGAGCGCCCGGCCACAAGGTGCATTCCGTTGTTCCCGACGTTATCTCTCGCACCCGGATCTCTCACACCCGACGTCGTTTTTGCTGGGCGTTGCCTTAAGCAAGTCGCGACACCTAAGCAGTACACCTAAACAGTATTGCCAGATGGCAGCCACATAGTTATAGCAGCCGCTTCTCGCGTCGCCGGGACGGCAGCGGGCGCTTAGCTCAGTGGTAGAGCACTACCTTGACATGGTAGGGGTCATAGGTTCGAACCCTATAGCGCCCACCATGGCTAACGGGCGTTTTTACCCGCTTGGTAGACTGGCCGACCCGCACGGGAAACCCTAACGGGCACATCATTCGTCGGTTGCCGTTGCGCAGCCAGATCGCAGCACAGAACGCTAGGCCGTGACATGAAAGTTCGTAATTCACTGAAATCGCTGCGTGCTCGCCATCGCGACAACCGCGTTGTCCGGCGCAAGGGCCGCGTCTACATCATCAACAAGACGCAGAAGCGCTTCAAAGCCCGCCAAGGCTGAAACCTTCCGGCGCTGGTCACGCTGGGCCGTACACTGGATGTATGCGCCTGCCCAGTCGTACTTCCCCGCGGGGAAGTCCGGGATGGCTGCGGCATTACGGAAGCGTACTTTGACGCTGGCGTATGGCCAGTTTAGTTTTGTGGGATGTCACACACATCCAGACACCGTTTGGCGCTTTTGATGTCAGCACTGCTCGCTCCGGCGGCATCTGCGGCAGAGCGTGCGACCTGGCCTCCACCGCCATCGCCTCCCCAGATCCATAGCATCCAGGCGCCGCCAGGGTCGCCGGAGGCACCGGGTGCGCGGCGTGGTCCCAATTCGATCGCTCCAAAGATCATCGATCCCAAAGACGTCGACCCCAAGTCGATGCCGATCCCCGATAAGCCGTCTGAACGGCAGAAGCTGCTCGAAAACTTGTATGCCTATCTGGCGACGGCCGCTTCGAAGGACGAGGCCGAGCCGATTGCGGCAACGATCGAGCGCCTATGGCTCCTGCGCGGCACAGACACGTCGTTTTACTTGATGGAGCGGGCGCGCGTCGCGCTTCAACAGAACGATACAGCGTCGGCGGTGGTGTTCCTCGACCAAGTCGTTGATCTGGCGCCAGATTACGCCGAGGGCTGGCTGCGGCGCGCCTACCTCCACATACTGGCTGGCGACAAGGAGCGCGCTCTGGGCGATCTGCGCCGATGTCTCGCGCTCGAACCGTCACACTTCCAGGCGTTGCGAGCGACGGGGATGATTTTTCTCGACAACGGGCAGAATGCTGCCGCGCTCAAGGCGTTCGAAAAACTTCTGGAGATCCATCCGCAGGATACGGACACGTCGAAAATTGTCGACGATTTGCGGCTCAAAGTCGAAGGCCAGAAAACGTAAAGCACAACGTCAAAAAAAAAGCGGCAGTGGATTGAACCACCGCCGCTTATTGTCTTGCCGACTAAGTTTGTGCCGTCGGCTGAGGAGATGCGTCAGCTGACTTGTTGGATTGCCGACAGGCGCCAAGCGGCAGGGCCAGAACCAGCGCGACGGACGAACGTCCACAACTCGGTTGCTTCCTGCGGTTCGGTGCGGCTGCCCTCGATCACACGGCCAGACGCGATCTCGATCGTGGCGTCGGTCAGCGAGTAGCGCATCGCGACTGTTGCATATTCGCCAGACGCTTCGCTCCAGGCCTCAGACAGGTCGCCCTGCAGGAGCTTGGGTTCGCCGATCTCGTTGCGCACGCCGCTGTTGGCGTTTGTTTCGAGTTCTTCCTGGAAATACCCGACCATTTCTGGCGTCGCAGCTGACCGCAATGCATCGACGTCATCGCGGCCATAGGCAGTCTGAACGACGGCGAGCACGCGCTCGAAGGCGGTGAAGTCCGGCTCAGTTAGTGCCAGCGGCGTCGTGCCCACGGCGGCGCCACCAATGCGCGCGCCGATCCGGCTACCGCCAGCAGCGGGCGAGGTCATTGGCTGGCTATTCGGCTGATACCCCGTGCGCTGGACGTCAGCCTGCCGGCCATTTTGGCCGTCGCCTCCTGGGCCACGCGCCATCGATGCTCCAGCAGCGGCCGGCTGGCGGCGGCTGCGGAAGAAGGCGATGGCGAAGTACACGATGCCGCCGATCAACGCGACCTGGAGCAACAGGCCGATGATCGCGGTAAAGCTGCCGAGATTTCCGAACATACCGGCGCCGAGAAGCGCGCCGAACAACCCGGCGCCGAGCAGGCCTGCCATCATTCCCGTGCCGAAGCGCGACTGACCCGCCGCAGCGGTGGCAGCACCGGGGCGAGCTGCTTGTGACGCAGCACCCGGTTGACCCGGAGCGGGCGTTGCTGACCGCTGCACACCCTGGGCGGCGCCCGGGGCGGTCTGCGTGGAGGGCGGTGCGTTGTACGTTTTCACGCCGCGGCTACCCGTGCTTAACCCGCGACCCGGGCGGGCGTCGGATTCGGTCGTAACCAGCGGTGCCGTGAATGCAAACACGGCAAGCGCGGCCATTGCGGTGCGCGCGAGTTTCGCGAAAGTGGTGGGCGAAGTCGTTATGGTCGGCATCGTCAACCCCTGATGATTGGTCCTGGATGGCATATAGGGTGCCCCGCCCAAGTTTGCAGCAGGGCAGCGGCGAAAACAAAAATTTGGCTTTGCAGTTGCGAAACGCCGACTGATCAACTCGGTCGAGGTCGTCGTGACCTTGGACGAACTGGCCGACCGATGGGCTGAAAACTGCTTTTGATCAACAGGGCGGGTGGTCGACGCTCAGTAGAACAGGCTCGAAACGCTTTCCTCGCGGCTTGTCCGAGCAATTGCTTCGGCCAGTAGGGCTGAAATGGGCAACACGCGAATGTTGGGCGCCGCCAGGACCGCTGGCGTTGGCTGAATGCTGTCAGTGATGACGAGGGACTTGAGAGCCGAGTTCTGAATGCGAGATACGGCCCCACCCGACAGAACCGCGTGGGTGATATAGGCGCTGACGTCGGTGGCGCCCTTGGCGATCAGGGCTTCTGCTGCATTGCACAACGTGCCGCCGCTATCGACGATATCGTCGATTAGAATGCACGAGCGGCCGCTGACGTCACCAATGACGTTCATCACGTCGCTCTCGCCGGGACGATCACGCCGCTTGTCGCAGATCGCGATCGGCGCATCGATGCGCTTGGCGAGCGCGCGCGCGCGGACCACGCCGCCGACGTCGGGCGAGACGACGACGACATTGTCGATGGGAAGATTATCCTGGATGTCGCGCACCATGACCGGCGCGGCGAACAGGTTGTCGGTCGGAATGTCGAAAAAGCCTTGGATCTGGCCAGCGTGCAGGTCGAGCGTCAGCACGCGATCAGCACCAGCGCGCTCGATCAGGTTGGCGACGAGCTTGGCCGAGATCGGCGTACGCGGTCCGGGTTTCCGGTCTTGGCGCGCGTATCCGTAATAGGGGATAACTGCCGTAATGCGCCGAGCTGACGAACGCTTGAGCGCGTCGATCAAGATCAGCAATTCCATCAGATTGTCGTTGGCGGGATACGACGTCGACTGGAGAACGAACACGTCCTCGCCGCGCACGTTCTCTTGGATCTCGACGAAGATTTCGAGGTCGGCGAAGCGCGTCACTTTGCTTTTCGTGGGCGGCACGCCGAGGTGTTTACCGACCGCTTCAGCCAGCGGGCGGTTGCTGTTGCCGGCGACCAATTTCAGGGACGGGCGCTCGCGGCCGCCTCGAGGTGACGCATCGAACGACATCGGGAGCCTCCGCAACCATGACAGGACCGTGACGGCCTTAGCAGCCGCAACAATCGATGTAAACGGCACGGCAGCAACACTCGGGTGTTGCTCAGTGTCTCGAGGTGAGGAGCCACCCGGTAGGGCGAAACCCAGGGCAGCTGGATCGCAGCCGTCGTGTTACGCCGAGATCAGCCGCTCGACTTCGCGCACGAGGTCTTTGAGGTGAAACGGCTTCGACAGCACACTCGCGTCCTTGGCGCCACCAAGGTCGGCGGTCAGCGTCACAGCAGCGAAGCCTGTGATGAACATGATCTTGAGTTCGGGATCGAGTTCGCTCGCCCGTCTTGCCAGCTCGATGCCGTCCATCTTCGGCATCACGATATCCGTAAGTAGCAGCGTGAACGGTTCGTATTGGATACGCTCGAACGCGTCGGCACCATTGTCGAACGACACCACGTCGTGGCCAGCCTTCCGAAGCGCGCGCTCGAGAAAGCCGCGCATGCTGTCGTCGTCCTCGGCAAGCAGGATGCGGGTCAGTGGCAGGCGAGACGGATTGACGGTCATGCGGGTCTGACGCTCGTCGAAAATGAATAGCCACACGGCGGGCGCATATTGGCGCGCTCTAGGTAAACAGACGATGAAGCCGGACTGCAGACGATAAACCATCTTCAACCGTCGCAGCTTTTTGCTCACCGCCATGGACACTGGCGCAAATGATAGGCACACTGCAACAACCCAATGAAAGCGACGCCGAAATGCAGCTAAGCGAGCGCGAGTCGATCCTGTCGGAGCTGTCGCCACCGTTCGTGGTGCATCAGCCGACCCGCCAGACCGCGCCGTTCGTGTGGTGCTCGCCCCACTCGGGCCGCATCTACCCGCGCGCATTTCTCGACATGGTGCGGCTCGATCCGCTTGCGTTACGCAAGTCTGAGGATTGCTACGTCGACGGCCTCGTCGGCAGCATTGCCTCGCTCGGCGCACCTTTGATCGCCGCGCGATTTCCTCGCGCTTATCTCGATGTCAATCGCGAGCCCTACGAACTCGATCCCGAACTTTTTGATTCGGCGCTGCCTGATTATGCCAATGCGCAGTCGGCGCGCGTTGTCGGTGGCCTCGGCACGCTGGCCCGTATCGTTGCGGACGGTGAGGAAATCTACGCCCGCCGCCTGCCGCTCGCGGTGGCGTTCGAGCGGATCGACATGCTCTACAAACCGTTCCATGCCGAATTGTCAGCGATGTTGGAAAAGACCAAACGGCTGTTTGGCTATGCCGTTTTGATCGACTGCCACTCGATGCCGTCCAACCTGATGGCGCAGCACGGCGGCCCGCGTCCCGATATCGTGCTCGGCGACCGTTTTGGTGCCGCGTGCAGCGGTGTTCTCGCCGCCTACGTGCGCGATCGCCTGACGCGGCTCGGCTATCAAACGCACATGAACCGGCCGTATGCAGGCGGCTTCATCACCGAACATTATGGCCGCCCGGCGCGCGGTTTCCATACGCTGCAGATCGAAATCAATCGCGCGCTTTACATGAATGAGACGACGCTCGAGCGAACCCGGGGCTATGAGAAATTGCAGCGCGATCTGACAGCGCTTGCGGCGCGCATGTTTGCCGAGATGCCCAGCCTCGACCAGGGATTTGCACCCGGCCAGGAGGCCGCAGAATAGATCGGCCAGGAGGCCGCAGAATAGATCGGCCAGGAGGCCGCAGAATAGATCGGCCAGGAGGCCGCAGAATAGATC
>JAWXCP010000223.1:0-14967 GCA_034408685.1 Hyphomicrobium aestuarii
ACCTTCTCCAATGGGTGGGTCTCGGGGACCGCATGCACTCCTATCCGTCGATCCTGTCTGGTGGAGAAAAGCAGCGCGCCGCCATCGCCCGCGCCGTGATCGGCAAGCCCGAATTGTTGCTCGCCGACGAGCCGACGGGCAACGTCGACCCTCAAATGGCCCGCCGCCTGTTGCGCTTGTTTGTGGAATTGAACCGCCTCGGTACGTCGGTTGTCATCGCTACCCACGATTATCAGCTGATGCGTCAGTACAAGGCCCCTCGTTTGGAGTTACACGAAGGCCATGTCCGGATCGTTTGACAGGCGGGATCGCCCGCCACCTAGGCCACCGTCGCCCGCTGAGCCGCTATCGCCCTATGGCGATCAAGCGCGCTACGGCGAGCCAACCTACGATTATGGTCAGAGCCGCACCGGTCCTGCCTCCAGACCTGAACCGTATCCACAGCCCTATGAGCCGTTCTACGAGGAGGCCGCCACAGAGTTGCCCCCGACGAGCCGCTCGGCAGGGCCTCACGATCGGCAGGTTGGGATGAACGCGCCCTATGCTGCGGCACCCAGCTTCGACGAGCTTGCGGCCCCAGCGGCAGCTCTGCCAAACCATGGTTTCGGCGCCAATGCTGGCGACCTTGCCGCCGAGGCCCGTCGCGGGAAACGGAGTTCGGGTGCGGCCATCGTCCCGCCGGGCTCGGTCACCGGCCGCTCACTCGGCGTCGTGGTCGGCATCATGTGCTTTCTCGCCTGCCTGACGGCGGGGACCGTCTACATGATCAACCGTTCAGCCGATGTTTGGCTGAAAGACATGGCTGCCGAGGTGACTTTGCAAGTCGAGCCGCGTGACGGCGTCGATACCGAGCGGACCCTTACCGACGTCGCAGCGCTGCTCAATCGCACGCCGGGTGTGATCAATGTGCGGGCCCTAAGTCTGCAGGAATCCTCCGCGTTGCTCGAACCCTGGCTCGGACAGGCCGACATTCTGAAGGAATTGCCTGTGCCGCGCCTTGTCGCAATCGAACTCGACTCCGGCTCGCCGCCCGATCTCGAGGCGATGAAACAGCGGCTCGCCGGGTCGTTCAAAGGCGTCACACTGGATGATCACCGTCACTGGCAATCGCAAATCCGAACGGTAACGCGATCTCTCGCCCTGGGCGGCTTCATGATTTTGGGTCTCGTCGCGCTCGCGACCATCGCCATCATTGTCTCCGCTACCCGCAGCGCGATGGCTTCCAACAGCGACATCGTCGAGGTGCTGCACTTTGTCGGCGCCACTGACCGGTTCATTGCGCGTGAGTTCGACAAGCACTTTTTGAAACTCGGCGTCAAAGCTGGTCTGTCTGGCGCTACCGCTGCCGCGCTGGTGTTTCTGTGCGCCCCAACCGTAGTTGATCTGATCGGCGGCCAAAGCGTCACTGCCGCCGAGATCCAGCGCCTCGTGGGCACGGGCTCTCTCGACCTGATGGGCTACGGGTTGCTCGGCCTCGTGGTCGTTGTTATTGCCGCCTTGTGCATGATCACGTCGCGTCTCGGCGTGGTCAACATCCTCAACACGCGCGTATAATGGCGACGCTCGGCGCGGGTCGGGGCCTGTCGCAACGGCCCTTGCCACTCGCGTTGACCGGTGGATCTCAGTCATCATTTTATGGCGAAACGCTTTCCCTGCGGTTTTGAACGTGTCACTATTTCGTTGCGGCAGCGTCGTCAGCTGGTGGTGGGCGTCGAAGCGAAGCTCTGCTGGCCAAAGGGCGATCCATACGCGGACTGGCGATCGGACGATTTTGGCAAACCGGCGCAATATCGCGCACGAACCGTCGAAGCGAGTTTGAATTGGTGTCATGAGCAACGCCAGCCAGCCACCGCCGGGCCGTGACGTGAGCCCGTCGAAGACCGGCAGGCCCAAAGCGCGCCGCTCGCGTCGAACCGGCTTGTGGCGCGTGGCGAGCGTGGTTCTAGCTCTTGGTGCTGGCGCGGTATTTTTCGGGTTTTTATTGTTTGCCGCCAATGCGATGCGCATCGCGGACCCGATCCTGTCAACGGCTGGCGATACGCCAGCAGATGGCATTATCGTGCTGACCGGTGGCGACCACCGGATCGTGGAAGGGGCCCGCTTGTTGAGGGCAAAGGCAGGTCGGCGCCTTTTGATATCGGGGGTTAACGCCCAAACTCGGCGCGACGATATCGTCAGATTGTCCGGTCTCAAACCATCGTTGTTCAGATGCTGCGTTGATCTTGGCTATGCCGCTCAAGACACCATCGGCAATGCCGAAGAGGCGCGGATTTGGGCCTCCGGGTTGGGCGCGCGCCGCTTGATCGTTGTGACGTCGGGCTATCACATGCCGCGGAGCATCGCTGAACTGACACTTGCGATGCCAGCCATAGAGTTGATCCCATACCCCGTTGTGCCCAAGTCCGTTCGCGAGCGCGCATGGTGGTTGCAACCGGGGCTGGTCCGAGCGCTTGCGACCGAGTACGCCAAATTCCTGCCAGTGGCCGCCCGGTACGCCGTCGCCCGCCATGTCGCGCCCATCATCGCACCGGCAGAAGCGGTACCTGGCACAGCCGCCCGCGCGGCAGTGCAATAACGATAGACATTAGTCGAACATTTATAGAACAAAAAGTTGACAACGAGTTGCTGTGTGGCTAACGCTGTAGCCATGAAGGATGATCCGAAGAAAACCGAGCCGCCCGCCACCGAATTCTTTGCACCAATCTCTCGCGAGATCTGGGAGCGAAAATATCGGCTGGTCCGCGAAGGTGTACCGATCGACATGAGCATGTCAGACACGCTCGGCCGTGTCGCTGACGCTGCCGCATCGGTTGAAGGTGGAGGTACGGCCGCCAAAGCATGGTGGGGGCGAGAGTTCCGCAAGATTATGGGCGGTTTTGGTTTCATTCCAGGCGGCCGCATCCTGGCCGGCGCAGAGACAGGGCGTCATGTGACCCTGTTCAATTGCTTCGTGCTGGGCCGGATCGACGACGACCTCTCGGCCATATTCGATAGCGTACGTGAAGCCGCGCTGACGATGCAGGCTGGCGGCGGGATCGGCCACGACTTCTCGACTTTGCGCCCGCGTCACGCGCCGGTTCGCTCGGTGGGCGCCGATGCGTCTGGTCCGACGAGCTTCATGGACGTCTGGGATGCCATGTGCCGCACCATCATGTCGGCTGGGCAGCGTCGCGGGGCCATGATGGCGACGCTGCGCTGCGACCACCCCGATATCGAGGAATTCATCGAAGCCAAGGCCGATGCCGCGAGGCTCCGCAATTTCAACTTGTCGGTGCTTGTCACCGATCCGTTTATTGCCGCCGTCAAGTCCGGTGGGGCGTGGCCGCTGGTGTTTGAAGGAAAGGTCTATCGAACGGTCGATGCTCGTGCGTTGTGGTCCCAAATCACGCACTCGAACTATGCGTTCGCCGAACCGGGCGTTATCTTCATCGATCGCGTCAACGCGATGAACAACCTCGCCTATTGCGAAACGATCGCATCGACCAATCCGTGCGGGGAACAGCCTTTGCCGCCTTATGGAGCATGCCTCCTCGGCTCGCTCAATCTGGCAGCGTTTGTCATCGACCCTTTCGAGCCGCACGCACGGATCGATCAACCGCGTTTGATCCATGCCGTCGTCAACGCGGTCCGGTTGCTCGACAACATCATCGACGTGTCGCGCTATCCCCTTCCGGCCCAGGAGCGCGAGGCCAAGGCCAAACGCCGGATCGGCCTTGGCATAACCGGGCTCGCCGATGCCCTGATCATGCTCGGCTTGCCGTATGGGTCCAACGATGGCCGCGCGTTTGCTGCCGGCACGATGGCGGCCATCCAAGCCCACGCCTACCTTGTCAGCGCGGGTCTCGCCGAAGAGAAGGGGCCATTCCCACTCTTCGACCGTGAGGCCATGCTGGCCTGCCCGAACATCGCAAGATTGCCCGCCGAGGTGCGCGGAGCCATCGCTGCAAGCGGCCTTCGCAACGGCTGCCTGACGTCGATCGCACCAACCGGTACGATCTCGCTGCTCGCCGGTAACGTCTCGAGTGGCATCGAGCCGGTTTTTGAGATGACCTACCGTCGGAACCTGCGCGCAGCCGACGGCTCGACGCGGAGCGAGACGGTGGAAGACTATGCACACGCGCTCTACCGCCAAAAGCACGGGGGGGCGTCACCACCTCCAGGACCAGCCTGGGTCACGGCGCACGAATTGACGCCGGAGCAGCATTTGGCCATGCAGGCCGCTCTCCAGCCCCATGTCGACAGCGCCATTTCGAAGACGATCAACTGCCCGGTGGATATCGATCCGGTGGAGTTCGGATCGCTGTATATGCGCGCCTACGATCTCGGCCTTAAAGGCTGCACGACATTTCGGCCCAACCCCGTGACAGGGGCCGTACTGGTCGCGGGGACCGGGTTTGACAATCTAAGGTCCGACGACTACCCGATCTGCAAGTCCCCGCGCACAAAGCCAGATGGTTCCTGCCGCGTCTGCCTCGATTGCGGACGGTCGCTATGCGCCTGATCAACGTCAGCAACCGCGACGGCGGCCTGCTCAACCTCGCGACGGACCTAAAGGATTGGTCAACCATGCCATTGTGCAGGCCCCGTTCCGACAAATTTTAGCTATTTCACTCGTCGATCCTTGATCACGCTCGCGTCTAATCATGGCTGAGCATTGGAGCATAGCGCTCCATAATTGCGTGTCCGGGGTTGTATCATGAGTGCGGTGATCGTCGATTTCGTAAAGGTACGTTCGCAGCGCTTGCAAGCGCAGGCGGCGCCGCTCGGCTTACCGGCCTTCTCGCCTCAACAATCGGCTGTGTGGGGCACGCGGCAGACCGCCGCGACTGCTGCTGACACCGGGTCGGCATTTCAATTTTGGACAGGCGTATCGGGCGCACGGTATGTGCATTCCGTCTATCACCTGTTCGAATGCCCGCCGGTCGAGGCCGCCAACTACGTTCTCGTCAAGCGTCACGAAGGCGGCCAGCGCACAGTGCTCGCCATTGGCCGGGCGGCCAACGTCGCCGCAAGTCTGAACCTCGCCGAGATCCGCCAGCGCGCCAGCCAGCTCGGCGCCAATGAGGTCCACGTTCATTTGCTCGCTCAGGGCCAGGACGACAGCCGCCGCATCGAAGCCGACCTGCGCGGGTCGCTCGTCATCGCGTGAGCGAATGACGACTTGGGCCACATCGCGTGAGCGGATGCTCCCGCTTACCCAATTCGGTAAACAAACCGCCGCCGCTGGACCGGCGGCATGACCGGCGCCGCCACCGGCGTTGCCGCGAGCGCCCGCGCCAGCCCCGTGACGCGCGCCGTACGGTCCGCGCCGTTTCCGCGTGCCAGTGCCGGCCCGGCAAGGGCCGCCACCCGAAGCAATTCGCGTTCCTGAATGCCGAGGTCGGCAAGATGGCACAACGTGCTTGCGAGATAATCGAGGTTTGGGCCGGAAAGCCCCGCCGCCGCGCGAATGAGACGGGCCTGGATAGCGATCGGCAATCGCCCCGCGTAGCTTGGGTGGGCGGGTTCGGCGATAAAAGCCACGGCGTCGATCCGCAGGGAAGCGGCTACCGACCCCGCCCTCGCCAATCCGCAACTTGTTTCAAATCCGCCTTGTTCGACATCGCCGTGTTCGACATCAACAACGACCTGCGCTTGCCGATAGACGCCGTTGATCTGCTCGCGGGCTTGCAGGTAGGCGAGAACGCCGCGCGCCGCGCCGGCCTCAATCCGATAGACGACACCGTGGCAGCTCCCGCCTCGGTCGAGACCGAGGACCAGACCGGGTCGCTTGTGGCTGCCGCGATGGTGCACCGAATAAATACAGAAGCATCGGCGATAGCCGGTCAGTGTCGCCCGCCGCTGCTCGGCGTAAGCGAAGCCCGGCCGCCACATCAGCGAGCCGTAAGCGAACACCCATAGGTCGTGACCCGGCCAGTCGCGCGCCTCCGCCAGGGCTTCCCGCTGGCCGGTCACGCGACGATGCGCATCAAGTTGTCGTAGAGCCGTCTGGCGTTGCGGTTAAACTCCGGCAGACGGCCGGCGACCTCGTCCGACAAACGCCCCACGGCCCCATCGCCCATGGCTGTCTCCAAAGCCCGCGCATAAGCCGGAATAGCGGCCCAATCGGCCACCGTCGCCGCCTCGCATTCGACATGGCATTGCAGACCGTAGGCATGCCGCCCGTAGCGAAAGGCTTGAACCGCGCACCGCGGCGAAGATGCCAGAACAGCCGCACCCGGCGGCACCTCGGCCACCTCTGCCCCGTGCCATTGCAACACGGTCAACGGGTCAGGCAAACCTGCCATCAGCGGATCGGCCGCGCCGTCGGCCGTGAGCGCCACCGTCATGATGCCGACCTCGGCCTCGGCTGCTTTGGTAACCCGTCCGCCAAGCGCATCGGCGAGCAATTGATGGCCTAGGCAGAGCCCGAGGTACGGCCGCCCCAACTCGACGACAAACCGCCGGATCGCCGCTTTCTCCGGCACCAGCCACGGGTGGCGATCCTCTTGCCACGTATCTTGCGGGCCACCCATCACCAGCATCATGTCGAACGACGACAGGTCGTCTGGGATCGTCTCGCCCTCGTCGAGTTGCACGGTTTCGAGGGTGTGCCTGTCGCCAGCAAAGAAATCGCGAAACACGCCGGGATGCTCGACGCGCGCATGCTGCAAAACGAGAATGTTCATGGATGCGCCTTGGAGACCGATGGACAGCAACCGCCAGAATGTCGGCCATTGCCGGAGATCAAGCAAGCATGGCGCCATCCAGAACGGTTCACCCATTGCGAACATCTTGTAACTGGCGGAAGCTGCCTAATTGTTGCGCAATTCCCGCGCAGTTTTTGCGCTTTAGACGCTCATGGCTACGCTTTGCGTCTCAAACACGATCCGCTTCACGGGAGCCGAGCGGTCCGCACCAGCATAGCATGCGAGAGCCTGGTTACCGGTCGAATGGCGAAGCACCGATGTCTGCCAGCCGGTTTTACCAAATCCAAACAGGCCCCCGTTGCGGTGGCATTCCCGGTGGCACCAACCTTGCTGAGCGATTAGTTGGATGTGCTCTGCAGGGAGACGACGTATGAAGCTGATCACTGCCTTCATACAACCGGCGGCGCTCGACGACGTGAGCCGCGAACTCCTGGCCGCCGACATTTTGGACATCACGGTCACATCGTGTTGCGGTCATGGTCGAAGCGCGGTCTTGGTGCCCAGTTTCCGGGGCGGGCCGGATGCCCCGGATCTGTTGCCGACCCTTTTGCTCGAAGTCATCGTCCCGGCACGAAAGGCGGATATGGCAATCGAAGCCATCGTTCGCGCCGCCCGATCGGGTTCGTCTGGAGATGGCAAGCTGGTGATCACGACGCTCGACCGCGTTGTGCGCATTGGTTCTCACCCTGCGACCCACGATTTGACCGAAATCCGAAGAGCCAGAATCCGCCGAGTTCGGTCGCCGAGCGATCCCCCCGTCGTGTCGCCATCCGGTCAATTCGGAACGATTGGTTCGCGTCAGGCGTAGTACCGTGAATAACAGCAACCGTGAGGCCATGGTCCATGCAAGTGTCCGCCGGATGCACTCTACGCTATACGCTCGAGACAGAAACAGGCTTCGTCTTCCAGATCGAGGCAAGCAAAGCTGACGGGCAAACCGTCCTCAGAGAGACACTCTCCCTGCCGGCGAGCGCTAGCTCCGCTGTCTATGCCACTTACGAAGATCCGTTGACGGGCACACGCGTCATCCGCACTCTGGTCGGGCCAGGTCTTGTGGAGATCGTCTATACCGCAACGATCGAACTCGGCACGTCGAGCGTGGATCCGATTCAAGTGAACGAGTTCGCATTCAGCGAACTGCCGATGGAGTACCTGTCCTATATTGCTCCCAGCCGATATTGTCCCTCAGACATGTTCGCTGAGTTCGCGTTTCAAACGTTCAGCCCGCTGGTGCAGGGTCACAGCCGGGTGACCGGCATCTGCAACTGGATTTTTGACAACCTGACATACGAAATCGGGAGCACGGGTCCGAACGCGAACGCTGTTGATGTCTTTCAGACGAAGAAAGGCGTGTGCCGGGATTTTGCCCACCTGGGAATTTCGTTGTGCCGGGCTTTGGGAATACCGGCGCGCTACGCCAGCGTTTACGCGGTTGCCCTCTACCCGCCCGACTTCCACGCCATTTTCCAGGCGTACTTGAACGGACCCAATGGCGGGGCGTGGTATTCGTTCGACCCGACACGGATGAGTTCAGTCGACGAGATCGTAAGGATTGCAGCTGGCCGAGATGCAGCCGATGTTGCGTTTGCCTGGCCTCAAGGTGAAGTGCAGTCGGAGCCTCCGATTGTCTGGGCGATGTCTCCCGATCACGATGCAATACGAACGACACTGGCGGTTTCGAGCTGATCCGGCCTTATGCTTCGCCACCTCGTCGTTCGCCACAAAACCGAATACATCTACAACGAGCCGGTTTTGTTCGGCCGCCACCGCATGATGTTTCGGCCTCGCGATAGCCATTCGCTGCGTTTGATCCATACCAAGCTCGTCATCAATCCGAAGCCGCTGCAGATTTTATGGGCCTTCGACGCATTCGGAAACTCGGTTGCATTCGCCGAGTTCGGTGACGTGAAGTCGAGCAGCCTGACGTTTGAAAGCGAGATCAGTCTTCATCACTACGAGACGCCGCAACCCACCGCATTGCTCCTGCCAATGGCAGCGGCGTTCCCGTTTGAGTACCCCGACCACGAGCTACCCGATCTTGCGCCGCTCATGCAGCTCAACCGGCCAGATCCAGACAATCGCTTGGCCGACTGGGCACGCCAATTTGTAACCCAAGGCAATGGCGTCACGCTTGATATTCTGACCGCGATGAAGCGCGCGATCCGCACGACATTTCAGTATCAAGCGCGGCAAGCGTCAGGAACGCATGACCCCGTCAAGACGCTTATGCTGAAATCTGGAAGCTGCCGCGATTTCGCACTGCTGATGATCGAAGCATTGCGGACGCTGGGGTTTGCGGCGAGATTTGTCAGCGGATATATCTATTCGCCAAACCGCGATCATCATCGTGGCGGCGGCGCGACCCATGCCTGGGTACAAGTTTACCTTCCCGGCTGCGGCTGGATCGACATTGATCCGACCAACGGCATTTTCGGCAATCGCGATCTGATCACCGTTGCCGTTTCTCGTGACCATAAGCTGGCAGCTCCGCTCAGTGGTCATTTTGTGGGACGCCCGTCGGCTTACCGCTCCATGACCGTCGACGTATCGGTCTCGCTGTTTGACCGCATCCACTTCAGGCCCCCTGTCGAGACGTGAGGCCAGCGGGTCGCTATCGCCAAAATTGGCGCTATGGCCCGTCCCCTACCGCCGCCGCTTCCCCTTGCGGCCGAAGTCTGGTGCGGCGGTGTCTTGGCCGGCTTGGACGACGCCACGGCGAATTTCGCGCGCGTCGCTGAACGTCTTTTCGAGGGCGTCGCCGTCACCGAAACGGATCGCGCGTTGCAGCATCACGAGATCTTCCTGGAAGCGGCCGAGCATTTCGAGCGCCGCCTCCTTGTTGTTGAGGAAGATGTCGCGCCACATGACGGGATCGGACGCCGCGATACGCGTGAAATCGCGGAAGCCGCCTGCCGAAAACTTGATGACTTCGCTGTTGGTCACACGTTCGAGATGGGCGGCCGTGTTGACAATGTTGAAAGCGATCAGATGCGGCAGGTGGCTGGTCACGGCGAGCACGAGATCGTGGTGCTCGGGCGTCATGATTTCGTCGTGCGCGCCCATGTTGCGCCAGAACTGCGCGAGTTTCTCAACCGCCGCAGGATCCGTGCCCTCGGGCGGGGTGAGGATGCACCAGCGGTTGTCGAACAACTCGGCAAAGCCCGACTCCGGCCCCGATTGCTCGGTACCAGCGATCGGGTGGCCAGGAACGAAATGCACGTGTTTGGGCAGAAACGGCGCCATATCGCGCACGACCGAGCCCTTGACCGAGCCGACGTCTGTGATGATCGCGCCCGGCTTTAGATACGGCCCGATATCGCGCGCAATCGCCCCGCACGCGCCGACCGGGACGCACAAGATCACGAGGTCGGCGTCCGCCACCGCATCGCGCGCGCCAACGAACGCCTCGCTGATCAGACCGAGCCGCAGCGCCGTCTCGACGGTGGCCGGCGTCCGCGCCGTCCCGACGATTTCGCGCGCCAAGTTGCCCCGCTTCGCCGCATGGCAGATCGATGACCCAATGAGCCCGATGCCGATCAGTGCGATGCGCTCAAACATCGGCGTTTCGAGTGGACTGCGGGCCCTCATGCCGCCCGCCGGCCCATGAACTCGGCGAGCGCGGCGACAACGGCGCGGTTTTCCAGCTCCGTGCCGATCGTGAGCCGGATCGCGTCGGGCAAGCCGTAGGCCTTGACGCGCCGCAGGATGAACCCGCGCGACTTCAAGTGCGCTTCCGCAGCATCCGCCCCGCTGCCGGTCGCGCTCCCCGATGCAGGCGGGAAATGCATCAAGAGGAAGTTGGCAACCGACGGCGTCACGGCGATGCCGAGTTTGCCGATCTCGTCCGTCAGCCATGGGAGCCAACGGTCGTTGTGGGCCGCCGCCATGTCGATATGGCTGATATCGTCCATCGCGGCGATACCAGCGCGGATGGCAGGCTCGGACACGTTGAATGGCCCGCGCATACGGTTCAACACGTCGGCAATGGCCGGCGGGGCATAAGCCCAGCCGAGGCGTAAGGCGGCCAGCCCGTAGATTTTGGAAAACGTCCGCGTCATCACCGTGTTGCCCGTGGTCGCGACGAGTTCGATGCCGGCCTCGTAATCGTTGGCGCGGACGTATTCGGCATAGGCCCCGTCGAGAACCAACAGAACGTTGCCTGGCAAGCTTGCGCGCAACCGGCGCACGGCCTCGATGCCGACGTAAGTGCCGGTCGGGTTGTTCGGATTGGCAAGGAATACCATTTTCGTTCGCGGCGTAACGCGGGCGAGAATGGCGTCGACATCGGTTGTCAGATCGCGCTCCGGCGCAACCACAGGTGTTGCGCCATTGGACAGGATCGCGATGCGGTACACAAGGAAGCCGTGCTCGGTGTAGATCGCCTCGTCGCCGGGGCCGAGATAAGCGTGTGCAAGAAGTGCCAGCAGTTCATCCGAGCCCGCCCCGCACACGATGCGTGCCGGGTCGAGGCCGTAACGGCGGCCGATGGCGTTGCGCAGGAGCGTCGCCTGCCCATCGGGATAGCGCTCGAGCGAGCCGCACGCCTCGCCGTAGGCCGCAATGGCCGCAGGGCTGGCGCCGAGCGGGGTCTCGTTCGACGACAGCTTGATGGGTACCACGCCACCAGGCAGCTTGCTTTCCCCGGGCACATACGCCTCGATGTCGAGGATGCCGGGTTTTGGCACTGGCAGGGCCGGGAGCGCAGTGGCCTGAATTTGGGTGGCCATCGTTTGAGACGTTTGTGCCATATCAGAGTGGGTCCAAGGGTGGCCGCTGGCAGCGCCCGGTTTGGGTCCGGTTTGGGTCCGTGTCGGATGGTCCGTGCCGGTTCGAAGCAGCGGTGATAAGGCTATCGGCCGGGTCGGGTAAAGAAAAGTTCGATTGGTGTCGTTACGGCGGTTAAACACACCGGACCGCAAAAGGTCGGCAGGAAGCGCAACATATGTCACAGACAGTGCGGGGCAACGTGATGGGTGAGCAGCGGGCCGATGTCGGCTTCGCGAGCGAGAGTTTGCCCAATGATGGTCCACGTGCGCCAGGGCTTCTCGCGAAGGCTAACGGCGCCGATAGCGAACGGGCGTCAGCTGTCGCGTCACGCCGGTCTGCGCTGGCCGAGATCGACAATCCGTCGAGCCACGTCGTCCGGTTCGAGGCCAACGCGCCGTTGTTGCTCGACTGTCAAAAGCAGCTCGGACCGTTCCAGATCGCATACGCGACGTTCGGCACCTTGAACGCGGAAAAAACGAACGCAATCCTGATTTGTCACGCCCTGACCGGCGACCAGTACGTGATCGGCGACCATCCGGTCACTGGTAAACAAGGATGGTGGGTCAGCCTCGTCGGCCCCGGGAAGCCGGTCGACACGAACCGGTTTTTCATCATCTGCGCCAACATCCTCGGCGGATGCATGGGCTCGACCGGTCCGGCATCGACCAACCCGGCGACCGGCGAGCCCTATGGCCTCGAGTTCCCGGTGATCACGATCGGCGACATGGTCAAAGCCCAGGCGCGTCTGCTCGACCATCTCGGCATCCCCGACCTGTTCGCCGTCGTAGGTGGATCGATGGGCGGCATGCAGGTGCTCGAATGGGCCGCGCGCTACAAGGATCGCGTTTTTGCCGCAGTACCGATCGCAGCGGCGGCCCGCCATTCGGCGCAAAATATCGCGTTCCACGAGGTCGGCCGCCGCGCGGTGATGGCCGATCCGGATTGGGCCGGCGGTTGCTATTACAAAACCGGCAAGTTGCCAGCCGCTGGCCTCGGCGTCGCGCGGATGGCCGCTCACATCACGTATCTGTCGGAGGACGCCCTGCAGGCCAAATTCGGCCGCAACCTGCAGGACCGCAGCGCGAAGACGTTTTCGTTCGACCCGGATTTCCAGGTCGAAAGTTACCTTCGCCACCAAGGTTCGACGTTCGTCGACCGTTTCGATGCCAACAGCTATCTCTATATCACCCGCGCGATGGACTATTTCGACCTCGCCGCCGACTACGGCGAGGTCCTGGCCGAAGCGTTCACCGGAACGCGGACACGGTTCTGCGTTGTCTCGTTCACCTCCGACTGGCTCTATCCCACGCGTGAATCGAAGGCGATCGTGCGGGCATTGAACGCGGTTGCAGCCAACGTCTCGTTCGTCGAGATCGACAGCAACAAAGGCCACGACGCGTTTTTACTGAACGAGCCAGTGTTTTTCGACACCATCCGCGGCTTCTTATCGTCGGCGGCCAAGAAGCGCGGACTGTGACGGCGCAGTTGATCAGGCCGCCGAGTGCTTCCGGGAAAAGTGTGAGCAGTTTTCCCGACGAGAAGCACGACAAAACAAAGACTTATGGTCCTTCCGCGCCTCTAAAGCGGAAGGACTATAAGTGCTTGAACATGTGTCGGCGCGCTTCATCGTCCATCGCCGCCTTGAAGGTGAAACGGTCTTTCATGGCCAGCACCGTTTGAGCGGCTGGCCGCGCCGATATTTCGCTCACGAGGCGCTGGACGTTGGGATACCGCGCCGGAGCATCAGGACCGAGTACGAAGCCGGTCATACGCGCCCACCCCCACACATTCATGTCGACGAACGAATATGCGTCGCCAACCATGTACTGGCGATCGGCAAGCCGGGCGTCGAGGATGCCGAGATGGCGCTCGGCCTCGTAAGTGTAGCGCGACTTCGCGTAGGGCACGTCCTCCAGCGCGAAATGCCGGAAGTGGACGGCTTGACCCGTGAACGGTCCAACGCCGGTCGCGACGAACATGTGCCACGATAGCATTTCGCCTCTGTGCTCGGGCGCCGGGAGGAATTGACCTGTCTTTTCAGCGAGATAGAGCAGGATGGCGTTGCTGTCGAAGACGATTTGACCTGCGTCGTCGATGACGGGCACCTTGCCATTGGGGTTGACGGCGAGGAAGTCCGGCGCGTGTTGGTCGCCTGCGCGCGTGTCGATCGGAACTGCCTCGTAGGCTATGCCAGCCTCCTCCAGAAACAGAGCCACTTTCGATGGGTTGGGCGACAGATTAAAGTAGAACTTCAGCATCGATAATGCTCCTTGTGTTTTGATCACAGGCAAGCTGCTACCATATTTCGGTATTATCGAACAATAGGCGTGCCTGCCGTACTCCGCCACCCCAAGTGGGTATCAACAGGCCGGTTCCCTTTTGGCGAATGCACGCTTAGACCCGATGGCATCACGGCAAGCCACCATTAGGCGAGACCAGAGGATCACATGAAAATCGGCGTGCAGATGGATCCCATCGAGGGGATCACGATTGCTGGAGACACGTCGTTCGCCCTGATGCTCGAAGCGCAAAAGCGCGGGCATGACATCGCCATGTTTGAGCCGAAGCACGTCTCCTACAACAGCGGCGAGGTTCGCGGCGACGTTAGATGGGTGAGGGTTGCCGACGCCAGCGGGGCCCACTTTGCTGTAACGTCGGCCGCATCGATACCGCTGGCCGATCTCGACATCATCCTGATCCGCCAGGACCCGCCGTTCGATACGGCCTACCTCGCCAACACGTTCCTGCTCGAATTGCTCGAAGGCCAGGTGGTAATGATGAACCCGCCGCGCGCCATCCGGAATTTTTCGGAAAAACTCCGAACACTGGAACTCGAGCGGTTCATGCCGGAGACCTACGTTGGTAGTTCGCCAGCGCAGATGCGCGCGTTCGCCAGTCGCTTCGAGCAGGTCGTGGTCAAGCCGCTGTTTCTGGGCGGTGGATTGAGCGTCCTAAAGACGTCGGCAAACGCCCCGGACTTCGATGAGATCGTCGGCGAACTGATGGCCGAGGTCGGCGGCGAGCCGCTGATCGTCCAACGCTTCATTCCCGAGATCGTGCACGGCGACAAGCGCGTGTTCGTCATCGATGGCAAGGTGGCTGGCGTCCTGCGGCGCGTGCCGAATGCTGGCGATTTTCGCGCGAATATCCACGTTGGCGGCGCCGCCAAGCTGGACGCCCTGACGCCAGCCGAAGAGCCGGTTTGTGCGGCCGTAGCCGACCTTTGCGACCGTGAAGGGATCGTCTTCGCCGGGATCGACCTGATCCATGGGTACCTGAACGAGGTCAACGTGACCTCGCCAACGTTGATCCGGGAATACTTTCAGCTATCCGGCATCGATCTCGCGCCGATGATCATGGCGTCGTTGGAGCGCAAAGCCACGCTGCGAAAGGCGCCAGCCGGTTCGACTGCCTAGAGCGTTTTCAGGCTGACCGTACATATCCCGAGTTTCGGATGTAGTTTTTGCATTCGCCAGAGACGAAGCTGTCGATGAGTTGGCCGATGGCGCTC
>JAWXCP010000224.1:0-9876 GCA_034408685.1 Hyphomicrobium aestuarii
CCGTTGTCGCGGAGTATTGCCCGACCCGGCAGCCCGACCCGGCAGCCCGACCCGGCACCCGACCCGTCAACTCGGTATTGCCAATGAGCGCCAGGACGTTGCGTGACGTGGCGCTGGCGGGTTGTGGCATATTACGATGTCGATCGATTGGGTGTCGCCGATCAAATCCGGCTCCCGATTTTGCGGCTCGGGAATTTTATCGTTTTACCGCAAGGCTCAGGTTGGCGCGGGCTCCGAGGCCGTCGGCGGGCGTGACGCTGAGTTGGCTCGGGTCGGCAGCAACAACGTCATGAGCCAGCATACTGCCAACATGGCCGCCGAGCCCAGCAGGCAGGCAACCATGCCGCCATACTGGTACAGCACGCCCGACAAAACGATGCCGAGTAAGCGGCCGGTCGCGTTGGCAGCGTAGTAAAACCCGACGTCCTCGGCGGCTTTTTCCGATCCGGCATAGGCGAGGATCAGGTAGGAATGCAGCGAAGAGTTTACGGCAAAGGCAAAGCCGAACAACAGCAGTCCAGCGCAGACGACGAGGTCCGGGCGCGGTACGGCTGGAACGAGGAGCGCGGCCACGAGAGCCACTGGAATTGCAACCAGCATGAGTGACCATGCGCGGGCGGCTGGCACCTCGCGGCTGAGGCCATCCGGGCTGCGCTGTACGAACGCGGGCGCTGCGGCTTGAACGATGCCGTAGCCGATCGTCCAGGCTGCGAGGAACGTGCCGACCTGCACGAATGTCCAACCGTTGGCGTAAAGAAAGACCGGCAAGCCGACCACGAACCAGACGTCGCGGGCGCCAAACAGAAAGATGCGCGCTGCGGCAAGCAGGTTGACGCCGCTCGACTTGCCAAACAACTCGCGGACCGTCTTGGAGGCTTTGGCTTTGCCAAGCTCACGGGGCAGCGTGATGAGGCCCGCGATCGCGATCAACCCGATCAGGCCAGCCATCAGCCACAGTGCGCCTTTGAACCCGGTCAACTCGAGGAGCAGGCCGCCGGCGAAGAAGCCGATCCCCTTCATCGCGTTTTTTGATCCGGTGAACCACGCGACCCACTGGAACAACTGGCCGGAGCCCTCCGCCGAAGTCGCCTTGATGGCGGACTTCGATGCTGTCTTGGTCAGATCCTTGGCCACGCCCGAGATGCCTTGCGCGGCAACGACCCAGGCGACGGAAACGGCTGCCGTCCAAGCCGGGTCGAGGCCCGCCAGAAACAGCAGGCCGACGATTTGTAACGTCTGCCCAATGGCGAGCATCCGCGGGATGCCGAAGCGGGCCGCCAGCCAGCCACCGCCGAGGTTGGCCGCGATGCCTGCCGCTTCGTACAGCAGAAACAAGAACGACAGCGCGAGTGGCGAATATCCGAGCTTGAAGAAGTGCAGCAGCACCAGCATCCGCAAGGCGCCGTCGACCAGCGTGAAACCCCAATAGGACGCCGTGACGATGAGATAATTGCGGACTGCGGTCGTCATGCGAAGCCGCCTTGCATCGCGCTGTTCGCGGCTTTGCCCATCACGATATTGGCAAGGTCGACCATGCGGCACGCATAGCCAACCTCATTGTCGTACCACGCGTAGACTTTGAGCATGGTGCCATCTGTCACCATGGTGCTCAGCGCGTCGACGATGGCGCTGCGGGTATCGCTGACGTAGTCGGCCGAGACCAGCGGCCGGTGCTCGATCCCGAGGATGCCGGCCAATGGGCCGTCGGCTGCCGCTTGGAACAAGGCGTTGACTTCGGCCTCGGTGGTGGCGCGGTTAAGCTCAAAAACGCAGTCGGTCAGGCTTGCGTTGAGGACTGGGGCGCGGACGGCGTGGCCGTTCAGTTTTCCCTTTAGTTCGGGATAGATCAGCGCGATGGCCGTTGCGCTTCCCGTGGTCGTGGGCTGGAGTGACAGCATCGCCGAACGTGCGCGGCGCAGGTCCTTGTGGGGCGCGTCGATGACAACGTTGGTGTTGGTTGGATCGTGGATCGTGGTGATCTGGCCGTGGCGGATGCCGATGGCGTCGTGGACGACCTTTACCACCGGTGCCAAGCAATTCGTGGTGCACGACGCCGCCGTCAGCAGCCGGTGGATCGTGGGGTCATAAAGATGGTCGTTGACGCCGACGACGATATTGAGGGCATCAGCGTGCTTAACAGGAGCGGCAACGATCACGGTTTTCACGCCGCGATCGAAAAAGGGCTGCAACTGTTCCGGCGTCAGGAATTTTCCGGTGCATTCCAGCACGATCTCGCAGCCAAGGTCACCCCATGCGACGTCACCTGGGTTTGCCACGCTGGTGTAGCCGATCTGGCGATCGCCAATTGCGATCGAGCGCTCGTCTTGAACCGAGATGCCAGCGTTCCACCGCCGATGAAGGCTATCGAACTCAAGCAGGTGCGCGGTGGCCGCGATCCCGCCTTTCAGTTCGTTGATGTGGACGACTTCAAGACGGTTGGCAGCCCTCGGGTCGCCCGGGGTCCGCATGAACCCGCCCATGCCAGCCCGTAGCGCAAGACGCCCGATGCGGCCCATGCCATTGATGCCGATTTTCATGCGTGTGGTCCTTTACGTGGGCGGGTTCTGCGCGGCAATCTGGACCGAAGTTATGCCCGGACGGCGCTGGCTAGTTCGTCAATGCGCATCTGCAACGTCATCTTATCGAGCGATGAGAACGGAAGATTGGTGAAGCTGTCGAGACGGCGGCGGATCATGCCGTAAAGCTCGTTCAGCAGGGCAGCGCGCTCGACGTCGGTGCCGGTGAATTTTGACGGGTCCGGCAGCGGCCATGCCGACGTGACGGGATGGTCTCCAAAATCCGGGCAGACTTGGCCCATCGTCGTGTCGCAAAGGGCAATCACGAAATCCATGCGCGGCGCTTCCGGCCCCATGAATTCGTTCCACGACTTGCTACGCAGCTGCGACACGTCGTGGCCGAGTTTAACGAGACGCTCGAGCACTTCGGGGTTGGGCGCGCTCGCCGGGTGGGAACCAGCGGAGTAAGCATTGAATTTGCCAGCGGCGAACTTTTCGAGGATCGCCTCGGCCATGATCGACCGGGCCGAATTGTGGGTGCACAAGAACAAGACGTTAAAGGTTGGCGTCATGACGTCCTCCAGGTTGGTTTCCTCAGGCAAAAGTCGCGCGAGATCGCCGCATAATTCGGGGCGTCCGCCGCAGCACGTCTCGGTCAGGAATGCGAACAACTGGCGCAAACCGAAAATTCGGACGGCATAAATGACGTGCCGCCCCTGTCGGGTGGCCGCGATCAGCCCGGCGTGTTCGAGAGCTGAGAGGTGAAACGACAATGTGGAGGCAGGCAGCCCCAACTCCCGGGCGATGACGCCGGCGGGTAGGCCGGTTGCGCCATGCGTCGCCAGCAGCCGCATCAGATCGATGCGTGTCGGCTGGGACAGGGCCGCGAAACCGGTCGCTGCGTTTAAAGTTTCCATCCTTCGAGAATGATGGAAGTGTATGACACAGGTATGACGCCACGTTGATCTGGCGTCAATCCGCAACCGCCGCTCGATCAAGGTCCGGCCGGATCGCGCGTCTGGACCTGCTCAAACAGCGCGACCCAGCAATCGGCTCATCGCCTCCTGCCTCGATCCGGCCGCGTCACCGCTGAAAAAGGTCGGTGCGGCTTGGTATTGTGGAAGATCGGCAAATTGCCGGGGTTTTTGCTTGTGCGCTGGTGGCCGCTTGACGACGCGCGGACTTTGACCACATGGTCCCGTTTTGTGCACAATAATTGGTCGAACTGCGGGAAAAAATTTCGCGCGGTTGTCCAAAGCCTCAGGGAAACGGAACATGTCTAAGACGTCGCGTCGGGCTGGCCGCCACTTCTTGCAAATTCCCGGCCCAACGCCGGTCCCCGATCGAATCATCGCTTCGATGTCGAAGCAGATCCTCGACCATCGCGGCCCGGAATTCCAAAAGCTCGGCCACCGCGTGCTGGCGAACGTCAAGCCGCTGTTCAAAACCGAGCAGCCCGTGATCATCTTCCCGGCGTCTGGGACGGGTGCGTGGGAAGCGGCCCTGTCGAACACGATGTCGCCGGGCGACCACGTACTGATGGTCGAAACCGGGCAGTTCGCGCACTTGTGGCGCGTGATGGCCGACCGCCTGGGCCTCGTGCCGGTGGTTATCCAGACCGACTGGCGGACTGGGCCGGAAGCACATCTGATCGAGGCGCGTCTCGCCGAAGACAAGACCCATGCGATCAAGGCCGTGTGCGTCGTGCATAACGAGACGTCGACTGGCGCACGCGCTCACATCGACGAAATCCGCAAGGCGATGGATGCCGTGCACCATCCCGCGCTGCTGATGGTCGACACGATTTCGTCGCTGGGCGTGATGGACATGCGCCATGACGAATGGGGCATCGACGTTACGGTGTCGGGCTCGCAGAAGGGCATGATGCTGCCGCCAGGATTGTCATTCACGGCGGTCAGCCCGAAGGCAATCGCCGCGTCGAAGACGGCGAAACTGCCGCGCGCGTTTTTCCAGTGGGACGATATGCTGGCTGCCAACGCGAACGGGTTCTTCCCGTATACGCCGGCGACCGGCTTGCTTTACGGCCTCGATACCGCGCTCGATATGTTGTTTGAGGAAGGCCTCGACAATGTTTTCGACCGTCACGACCGGTATGCCGAAGCAACGCGCCGTGCCGTCCATGCGTGGGGCCTCGAAATCTGGTGCCGTGATCCGAAATACTACTCGTCGGCGGTGACCACGGTTGCGCTGCCCGAGGGCATCAATGCCGATGCCTATCGCAAAACCGTGCTCGACACGTTCGATATGTCGCTCGGTACTGGCCTCAGCAAGCTGGCTGGCAAGGCTTTCCGGATCGGCCACCTCGGCGATACCAACGAACTGACCATCATCGGTGCGCTGGCTGGCGTCGAGATGGGTATGGAGATCGCCGGTGTCCCTCATCGCAAAGGCGGCACGCAGGCGGCGATGGACTATTTTGCGGCAGCGCTGAAGCCGGCCGTAAAGCTTGCGGCAGAGTGAGCGCGCCATAAGTTCAGTCGCATAGCTGGGGCCGGGCGACCGTTGCGGCGGTGGCCCGGCCTCTTGCATTTCAGGGCCAGTGTCGGCCATGACTGAGGAGCTGGACCTTCAAAGGCTGCCATGACCTCACCGATCTTCGTATTCGACGCCTACGGAACGCTGTTCGACGTGCATTCGGCCGTCGGTCGCTACAAGGACGAGGTGGGGCCAAAATCCGACCTGCTGTCGGCGATCTGGCGGGCCAAGCAGCTCGAGTACACTTGGATCCACGCGCGGCTGGAAAAAACCGTCACGTTTGCCAGCGTCACCGAGCAGGGCCTCGATTATGCGATTGCCGCGATCGGCGGGCTGCAGCCTGGCCTGCGCGAGGAACTGTTGTCGTCGTACCGGTCGCTGAAGCCGTACGACGAGGTGCCCGACGTGCTCGATGATCTCAAAGGGGCTGGCGCGCGGCTTGCGATACTGTCGAACGGCGACCCCGAGATGCTCGACGCGGCGGTCTACGCGGCTGGTTTTGAGGGCCTGTTCGATGCGGTGCTGTCTGTTGCCGAGGCTGGCGTGTTCAAGCCGGCGATGCCGGTGTATGCGCTGGCGACGCGGTTTTTCGACTGCGAGCCAAGCGCCATATCATTTCAGTCGTCAAACCGGTGGGACATTGCGGGCGCGCATGTCGCGGGCTTCCGAACGGTGTGGGTCAACCGCACGGGCGTGCCGGATGAATATCCCGATATGCCGGCCGGGCGGACGATCGATGACTTGACGGAACTCGTCGACGATCTCGAAGCGCTTGCCGAGGCGGCCAACGAGAACTGACGGCGGTTGCTTTACTCACCCTGACGTTCCGCCGTTACGCCTTCGCGCGGCACCCCTGGATCGGAACCATCGCGATCTGGTTGTCGGCATTGTACTTGTTCATCGCTCCAGACACCGCATCGACGCCGAGCCCAACGACGCCGCCGACGAGCACGTTTCCGGCTGTCATCGTTTCGGTGGTGGACGCGATAATACCGGTGCCGTCCTGATAGCATTCTTTTTTGCAGGTGACCGTGATGCTATGCGTGCTCTTGTCGAGGACGAGCGTGGCTGGTGTTTGCACGACTTTGGTGCCTATGCCTTCAGACGCGAGCGTGCATTGCGCGCCGGTGACGCCCGGCGTTGTCAACGTGATTGGCTGGGTCGTGCCTTTGGTAATTGTTGCGCAAGCAGCAAGGCAAGAGGCGGCAATTGCCAGCAAGCTGGCGGCATAGATACAGCGCATTTTTCCAACCCCGCCTCAACCCCACGCCGGTGGTGGTTAAGAAGGACAGCACGGGAGGTCAAGCGGTGCGGTGGCACATCACCCTTGCGCGGATGCCGAAGAGTGTCTCCGAACCGCCAATCTTCCGTTGGCTGATACGGCTACAACAGCTGCGCCGCCAAGTTCACCGCCGACGCGAGCACCATTGTGTTGAAGAAGAACGCCACGATCGCGTGAACTGTCACGAGGCGGCGTAGACGGGCCGTATGGATCGAGACATCCGACGTTTGGGAGGTGGCGCCGATCGACGTCGAAAAATAGAGGAAGTCCCAATAATCGGGCTCGGCGCACCCTGGAAACACCAATCGCGGGTGCGCGCGGTCCCCCGGCTTCGAAGGCGCATAATGGCGGTGGGCGTAGTGGATTGCGAACACGACTTGCATAACGAGCCAGGCTGTCACCAGTGTCGAAGCGGCGAGGCCGAGATAGAGCAACTTGACAGTGTTCGACGCCGTGCGGCCTTCACCCGCTAACCCCGTTGTGGCGGCTAAGCTGGCGACGATCGCAATCAAGACGAACGTTAAGATCACGGTGCCGCCTTCATCCGTGCGAGCCGCGCGGGACTTCAACGTTTCATCGGTCGCGCCGCGCATCAGGTGAAAAGCCAGCGCGAGATAAACAACCCCGCCAATATTCCAGGAGAGCGACGACCGGACCGCTGTTGGCAGCCAGCCGGGAAGCAGAACGAGCGCTGCGAATCCGGCCGCTATGCCAAAAATGACCCGGGGATGGGCAAGCGAACGCGTGAGCCAACCGCGTGATTGCTGGCCAGCCGTTTGTGGTGTCGTGCTTTTGGTCATCGGTCAGCCTCGCATATCGCGCTGCGCTGCCGGGCCCGCTCGCGGTGCAGCGTATAAAGACCGGCGCCGCAGACGATCGCTGTCCCGAGCAGGGCCAAGCCGTCGGGCGTGTCGCCCCAAACGGCATAGCCGGCGATCAGCGCAAACACGATCACGGTATAGCGAAACGGCGAGACAATGCTGACGTCGCCAGTGCGCAGCCCGACGACCAACAGGGCGAAGGCCAGCGCCAGGAATACGCCAGATACCGCCGTGACCGCCAACTGCCCGACGGTCGGGATCAGCCAGGTTTCGAACGGCAGCAGCAGAACGCCGGCAGCGATTCCAGACACGGTCGAGGTCAGGCCGATGAAGCCGGTCGACACGTCGGGCGGGATCAAGCGCGTGGCGAAGTCGCGAATCACGACGAACAACACCGAAAGCAGCACCATGGCCCCGGCGGCAGAGAAAGCGGCCGATCCGGGACGGACAATCAGCGCGACGCCGAGGAAGCCGACAACCGTTGCCGTCCAGCGGCGCCAGCCGACGCGTTCGCCAAGAAACAGCGCTGCGGCAGCTGTCATGCCCAATGGGGCAACCTGCGCAATTGCCGTGACATCGCCAATCGACAGCGCGACGAGACCGGCGAGGAACAGGATCGTTGCGACGATCTCGCCGAATACGCGGAGCGCGATGAGCCGTCCCGGCAGACGCCTTGGCCATGTGAGTGGGCCGATGATGCCGGGCAGTGCGAACATGACGACGGTGAGGGCGAGCGTGGAAAAAAGGTTGCGAAGCGCGATGATTTCGCCAAGCGGCAGGGCGTCCGATGCGATCTTCACCGCGACATCGTTGACGACGAACGCCGCCATCGAACCGAGCATGGCGAGCACGCCGATCGCGTTTTGGCGCGGCGTTTGAACGATGCCGATCACCCGCCGATCATCCGCCGGTCACGCTCATATGACGGGCGACCGCCGGCGTCTTGGTACGACGATCTATGATGAAGTCGTGGCCTTTGGGCTTGCGCGATATGGCTTCGTCGATGGCGGCCTGGAGCGCGCGATTGTCATCGGGGTTGGCGCGGAGCACGGCGCGAAGGTCGCTCGCGTCTTCCTGGCCGAGGCACATGTAGAGTGTGCCGGTGCAGGTGAGGCGGACGCGGTTACAGCTTTCGCAGAAGTTGTGCGTCAGCGGCGTGATGAAGCCAAGGCGGCCACCGGTCTCCTTGATCGACACATATCGGGCCGGTCCACCCGTCTGGTAGGGGATATCCTCAAGCGTGAACTGGTCCATCAGGCGCGCGCGCACCACCGACAGCGGCAGATACTGATCGGTGCGGTCGCCGTCGATGTCGCCGAGCGGCATGGTCTCGATGAGGGTCAGGTCCGCGCCGCGACCGTGGGCAAAGCGGATGAGGTCCTCGATCTCGTGCTCGTTGACGCCCTTGAGCGCAACCGCGTTCAACTTGATCTTGAGGCCCGCTTTTTCGGCCGCTTCGATGCCGGCCAAGACTTTCGACAATTCGCCCCAGCGGGTGATGGCGCGGAATTTGTCCGCGTCGAGCGTGTCGATCGAGACGTTGATCCGCTTGACGCCGCACGCGGCAAGGCTGGCTGCATGCTCGGCGAGTTGGCTGCCGTTGGTCGTGACAGTGAGTTCGTCGAGTGCGCCACTGTCGAGGTGGCGCGAGAGGGATTGGAACAACCACATGATATTCTTGCGGACCAGCGGTTCACCGCCGGTGATGCGGAGTTTGCGCACGCCACGGGCGACGAAAGCGGTGCACAGCCGGTCGAGTTCCTCGAGCGAGAGCAGGTCCTTCTTCGGCAGAAACGTCATGTGCTCGGACATGCAATACACGCAGCGGAAGTCGCAGCGGTCGGTCACCGACACACGCAGATAGGTGACGTGACGACCGTAAGGGTCGATCATTGGCGGTTGGCTTCGTGGGTCAGCGGTGGTCATGGTCAGGTGTGGTGCCGTCACAAGAGTTTCACACGGAGTTGCATATGATCGATGTTGCACACGCTCGATTTTTCTAGCTGCGGTCGTCTTGTGCGACGGGACGCCACGTGGTGTAGTTCATATAGGACTTCTTGCGCCAATGCGATGCTTGGCCAAGCATAAATCCCAAGCACCAGACACGACGACGAGACCACGACGACCAGACCACAACGACCAAATAGATGGGCCGATGTTCCGGCCGTCATGCTGTCTGAGTACTGGGGCAGCGAAAACGCTCTTGGACCGTCAACATGCTGTCATTCTGGCCCATTCTGTCGCTGATCGTCATGGCCGTTATGGTTTTTACGATGCGCCCGCTCAAGGGAATGCCCACGGCCAGAGGAGCGACGCCGCGGCGATCCGTTCCGCGGCCGGACAATCGATTTGGGGGGCGTGAAGCGGACGACCGGAAGCGGACCGAACACCGGACGCGACCCGAGCACACGCGACCCGAGGGCAAGGTGTCCTACCGATTGATGGACGAGCACCTTCCAACCCGTGGTCAGCGCATGTGGCGCGGCATCACGCGGATTTTCAAGCGACCGGCATCGTTTAAAGGGCCGAATGGCGCCGAGCTGCGAGATCAGCCGCCGGGTACGCGAACGGATGGTCAGCCGTCAGCTGAGCTCCAGAGTTTTCTCGACGCCCGCCGCCGCGATCTGGAGCGCCGCAAGCGCGGGCCTGAAGACACCCTGCATTAGAGCGTTTTCAGGCTGACCGTACATATCCCGAGTTTCGGATGTAGTTTTTGCATTCGCCAGAGACGAAGCTGTCGATGAGTTGGCCGATGGCGCTC
>JAWXCP010000225.1:0-13615 GCA_034408685.1 Hyphomicrobium aestuarii
CCGGCGCAGGGTTGGTCGCACGGATCAGATTGTAGACATCCGCCGAAGACTTTGACCAGTCGATCTGGGCGAGATCCTTCTTGAACCAGCTCTCATACGAGCCCTGCGCGAGGTCCTGCTTGACCTTGGGAGCCTTGCCATCGCGGACCATGTCGACGGCCTCGACCATGGCGTCGACACCCATGGGGAACAGCTTCTTGAAGTAAACATCGCCGATCGTTTCGTCGGGGCCGATGTCGCACTCCTTCTGGAGCAGGATCGGGCCTTCATCGAGGCCCTCGTCGGGCCAGAAAATCGTCAGCCCGGTGCGCTTGGCGCCCATCGCGATCGGCCAGTTGATCGATGACGGGCCACGGTGCATCGGCAGCAGCGATGGGTGATACTGGATCGTGCCGAATTTCGGCGTGTCGATCACCGGTTGCGGCACGAACAACAGCACATATGCCATGACGCACAGGTCGGCATCGAAAGAGCGCATCAACTCGTGGGCTTCGGGTGTCTTCCACGACTTCGGCTGGTGGAGCGTCAGCCCTTTTTCGATGGCAAATGCGGCCAGCGGGTCGCGCTCTTTGCCCTCCTTGTCGGGTGCGCAAAACACGCCAACAACATTCTCGCCGCGCTCCAGCAGTTTTTCCAGCACGGCTTTACCGAAGGCCTGTTGGCCATGAACGACGATGCGCATTGTGATGGTCCTAGCTATTTGATTGGGATGTCGTTGTGCGGGACGGCAGAGGCGAAGGTGCCAGGCGAGATCAGAACGGGATCTCCTCGTACATGGCATCAACCGTCAGCCGTGCTTTGCCGTGGCACACATCTATGGCATCGCCGGGAAACAGAATGTCTGGCTTCCAGGATTTGGCTCGGGCAAACACCTCGACCTGCGGCACGTCAGTCGCGACGAGTATGTAATGTTCGAGCGTCGGGATGGTCCGGTAGACGGCGAACTTGCCTTGACGGTCATCCGACTCAGTCGACGGCGATAATACTTCAACGATCACGCACGGCCGCCCGCGATACAGCGACGCGCGGTCGGTCTCATCGCACGAGGCGAACACGTCTGGAATATAGCGCGCCTCGCTTATCTCGGTCGGGACGCGCACCTTCATGCCCTGCTGAAACACTTGACAAGGAGACTGGAACTGCCGCCGGAGCCCATAGAAAATGTTGCCAGCAATCAGGTTATGCCGATCCGTGCCGCCGACCATCGCGTAGATGACGCCGTTGACGAATTCAAGGTGCGTGCCGACCTGGCGCTCATAGGCCAGATATTCCTCGACCGTGAAATATCGCGGATTGCGGAGTGCCTGACCCATATAACGTGTCCACATTTGAGGAAGAGATTGATGACGTGGCGCGTAGCGACGATCGGCGTCGCGAATGATGAGTATGTTCGGCTACAATCGAATGCCGACTGCGACATCGGCTTTTGACCACTCCCCATTCCCAATCGCCTATTCCCTCACCTCTTCATTCCGCAGCGATTTTCTTTTGCGGCGGTGAGGTACAGCCCGACGCCTTGATGGCGGCGACTTCGTCGGTGTTGAACCCGAGCACGCTGCTCAGGATCTCATCGGTATGTTCGCCCAGCAGTGGCGACCGCTCGACGACGGTTGGCGAGGCCGACAATTTGATCGGATTGCCGACCGATAGATACTTACCGCGCACGGGATGATCGACCTCGACGACAGTGCCTGTGGCTCGCAGCGATTGGTCCTCGGCCAATTCCTTCATCGATAGGATCGGGCCGCACGGAATGTCGTCCTTGTTCAAGATTTCCATCACCTCGAACTTGGTCTTGGTCATCGTCCACTGCTCGCAGCGGGCGAACACCTCATTCAGGCGAGGCAGGCGAGCGGCAGGCGTTGCGTAGTTCGGATCGGTCTTCCACTCCGGCACGCCGACGTCGTCGCAGACCTTCTCCCATACCGGTGCCTGGGTGATGAAATAGATGTACGCGTTGGGGTCGGTCTCCCAGCCCTTGCACTTGAGGATACGACCCGGCTGGCCGCCGCCGGAGTCGTTGCCAGCCCTCGGCACGCTGTCGCCGAACGGGATGCCTTCACCGAACTGGCTGAATTCTTTGAGAGGCCCGTGGGCGAGGCGCTGCTGGTCACGCAGTTTTACGCGGCACAAGTTCAACACGCCATCTTGCATGGCGCACGACACGCGCTGTCCTACGCCCGTCGTATGACGCTGATTGAGCGCGGCGAGAATGCCGACCGCAAGATGCAGGCCGGTACCGCTGTCGCCGATCTGCGCGCCGGTTACCAGCGGCAAGCCATCACGGAAGCCCGTGGTCGAGGCAGAACCGCCGGTGCACTGCGCGACATTCTCATAGACCTTACAGTCCTCGAACGGTCCCGGACCAAAACCCTTGATCGATGCAACGATCATCCTCGGGTTGAGCTTGTGGATCGTCTCCCACGGGAAGCCCATGCGATCGAGAACGCCGGGCGCGAAATTCTCGACGAGAATATCGCACGTCTTGATCATCCGCTCGAGGACCTCTTTGCCCTTTGCGTTTTTCGTGTCGAGCGTGATCGAACGCTTATTGTGATTAAGCATCGTGAAGTAAAGGCTGTCGGCATTCGGCACATCCCGCAATTGCCCGCGCGTGATATCGCCTTCACCCGGCCGCTCGACCTTGATCACGTCGGCGCCAAACCAGGCGAGCAATTGGGTGCACGTTGGACCCGACTGCACGTGCGTGAAGTCGAGAATTTTGATTCCAGCGAGGGCTTGGGTCATGTGAGTGGCCTTGTTCGTGGGTCGTTAGATCGGCATTGAAAGTGAGTGCAGGCGGATGAAGGTTCGGCTCAGCGGCCTCAGAATGTGACGCGGCGGTAGAGGCTGGCGACAGGGATCGTCAGATCGACGCTTTCCAATGTCATGGTCTGGCCCATGGTGAACACCTCCGGTTGCCACGAGGTCCGGCGGCGAAACAGCTCGACTTGTGGGATGTCCTGGAACACGATCACGTGCTCCTCCAGTGCCGGAATGGAGCGGTAGAATGGCAACTTGTCGGCGCGGTCCGACTGTTCGGTGGACTTGGACAAAACCTCGCCGAGCAAAACCGGCTCGGCGCGAAAAAGTGGGGCACGGTCCGTCGTACGGCACGACACGAGAATGTCGGGATAGAAATAGCGGATCGTCCGATCCAGCGTCACGCGCAGTTTCATCGACTGCTCGAACACCTGACAGCGCAGCGGCAGGTGAGTTCCAAGCACAAGAAAAAAGTCGCCGCAGATCAGGTTGTGCCGATCGGTTCCGCCGACCATCGCGAACACGAGACCGTCAGCGAATTCGTATCGCGCGTCGCCCCGCAACTCGAAGTCGAAGTATTCGGCCTCCGTGAGGCGGGTATCCAGTCTCAATGCGGCGCCCATCGGTGCTCCTTGAAACGCGTCGACCTGAAAACGACGCCCGTATTCCCTGTGGCAACACGGGCACCGTCCAGCACCCTACTTATACATCGTCTGGTTTTTGGTGCCCGGCGCATACTCGGCCGGATCGACCCAGATGTTGATGACAGCGCAGCGACCGGTCTTTGCGATGGCTTCTCGACCACGACGCATCGCCGGTTGGATTTGCGCTGGATCGCGCACTTCCTCGCCATAGCCGCCGAGCATTTCAGCAAACTTGCCGAACTCGATGTCGCCAAGCAGGTTGCCGACGTTGCCGCGTTGCTCACCGTACTTCGAGATCTGGCCGTAGCGGATCTGGTTCATCGCTGAGTTGTTGCCGATGACCGCAAGGAATGGCGCGCCAAAGCGATTGGCGGTTTCCATGTCGAAAGCCGTCATGCCGAACGAGCCGTCGCCGTAATAACACAGCACTTCTTTTTCGGGGTTAGCGAGTTTGGCCGCCATGGCAAAACCCGTGCCGACGCCGAGCGAGCCAAGCGCGCCAGGGTCCATCCACTGGCCAGGATTGCGCGGACGAACGGCTTGTGCCGAGATCGTGACGACGTCGCCGCCATCGCCGATATAAATCGTGTCCTCGCCAAGGAATTCGTTCAACTCCCAGGCAACCCGGAACGGGTGAATCGGCTGGCGGTCGGACAGGAACAGCGGCATGAGCTTTTCGGTCGCCGACCGCTCTGCCTCCTGCAACGAGCGCATCCACTGCTGTCGCACCTGACGCTTGCCAGCGTCGATCTTAGCCGAAGCGGCATCGAGCACCGCTTTGAGCACGGCACCTGGGTCGCCTGCGATCCCGAACGTGATGTCGCGGTTCTTGCCGACCGTGCGGTAGTCCTGGTCGATCTGCACCAGTGTCGGCACCTGGATGCGCTTGCCATACCCCATGCGGAAGTCGAACGGCGTACCGACGATGACGACAACGTCAGCCTTCTGGAACGCGAGGCTCCGCGTCCGGTCGAAATGGTGCGGATCGCCCGGCGGTAACAGGCCGCGGGCCGCGCCGTTGAAGTAGCCTGGAATATCAAGGCCCCGGAGCAGTGCGATCGCATCGTCGTGGCCGCGGCAGGCCCAGACTTGCTGGCCAAACAGGATCGCGGGACGCTCGGCCTTCACCAGAATGTCGGCCAAACGCTCGATGTCGGCTGGGTCGCCAATCGACTTGACGGAAGCGCGGTAGTGGCCGGGCTCGGGGATTACGGCGTCTTTGATGTGGACCTCGCGATCGAGAACATCGCGCGAAATTTCGAGGTAGGCCGGGCCATACGCGCCAGCGAACGCTTCGCGCGCTGCCATCGCGATCATGTCGGGGATGCGTTCGGTTGTCAGCACGCTCTCGGAGAATTTGGTGATCGGCCGCATCATCAACACGTGCGGCAGATCTTGCAGCGAGCCCATCTTGTGCTGGGCCAAGCCGCCGCCGCCGCCAATGTGCAGGATCGGGCTCTCGGAGCGGAACGCGGTGGCGACGCCGGTCACTGCGTTCGTGCAGCCAGGGCCGGCCGTTGTCACGACGCAGCCGAGCTTGCCGGTCTGGCGCGCGTAACCGTCGGCGGCGTGGGCTGCAACCTGTTCATGACGGACGTCGACGATGCGGATGCCCTCGTCGATGCAGCCGTCGTAGATGTCGATGATGTGGCCGCCGCACAGCGTAAAGATCGTGTCGACGCCTTCCGCCTTCAGCGCCTTGGCGACGAGGCGGCCGCCCGACACAATGTTGGGATCGGTGCTCTTGCGGGCAAGTGTGTCGTCTGCGGTCGACGATTGCACTTTTGCGGTGGCCGTCATCGGTGTGACCTCGTTGGTTGGCAAGAAATATGTGTAGCAGCAGCGCTAGCTTAGAGTCGGCGCGAGAGCCGTCGCGACAGGTCCTCAATCGAGATCGACGTGTTTCTCGACATGGTCTTTGAGTTTCAAAGTGTGCGTTCGTACCAGCATTTCGGCCCGCTCCGGGTCGCGACTTTCGATTGCCGCAACGATTTCGCGGTGGTCTGCGACCGAGCGCTGCGCGCGATCCGCTTCGACGATGGTGCGGCGGCGAATACCCCGCACGTGAAAGAACAGGTTGCCGGTGATCTCGCTGATCAGGGCATTGTGTCCAAGCCCGATGATCGCCGAGTGAAACGCGATATTGGCGTCGGAATACTCCCCAAGCTGTCGCGCCACCGCATCCTGCGAAAAGCCGTCGACCAGCGGATGAAGCGCTTGGATCGCGCGCTCGTCGGCCGCAGTCGCTGCTAGCCGCGCCGCCATGCTTTCGAGCGCGGCCCACACGGTGATCATCTCCAGGATCTCGACCTTGGTCTTGCGCACGATGAAGATCCCGCGCCGGGGAAGGATGCGGACCAAACCCTCCTGGTCGAGTTGTGCCAGCGCCTCGCGCAGCGGTGTCCGGCTGACACCGAAACGCGCCGAGAGGTCACGCTCATCGAGACGCAGCTCGGCATTGTGCGCATAGATGTCCATCTTCACAATGGCCGACTTCAATGCCCCATAGGCGCGCGCCTTGAGGCTCATGCCGGCTTCAATCGCATCGACCTCGAGACGGGTCGCGCTGGCATTGTTATTCAACACGATAGCCTCCGGTCGCAGGGGAACGTCGTCGACGCGGCTTCCAACCGACACGGGCAACAGGACGACATCACCGCGAGCACCCCGTCGGCCGACCAGCGACTATCCCCGATCAGCTTTCACGGTTGGCATAATGTATACCGCCGGTTTTGAGAAAGTCACGCGTGCGATCGTGCACTGCAGCATGAACGCCGAGGAGCCCACCGCAACAATTCGGCGACATTTCGGCTTGCCGCAATCCGACACATCTGGTAGCCCGGGTCACCTAATTAACGTTTGCGTCAACCTCCGCCGCCTCGCAAAATTTCCCAACTGCGGACCGTGCCAATGCCCGATAGGTTGTGTACCCTCGCGATCACTGCCCCCGCGATCGGGACTTTCCCAACGAGCCGCCAGCTTGGCTCGCGCGCCCTGCCTGGCCGACTGGACGAGACAACGCAAATGCCGGACCAAGACCAAAACGAACAGACCCGCTTCATCACCGTCACTCAACTTGCCGCCGAACTCGGCATCACCCCGCGCACGCTGCGCTTTTACGAGAACAAAGGGCTCATCACGCCGGGCCGCATCGGCACAACGCGCGCGTACTCCGCCCGCGACCGCGCCCGCATGGTGTTGATCTTGCGAGGCAAACGTGTGGGGTTCTCGCTCAAGGAAATCGCTGAGTATCTCGACCTTTACGACGCCGACACCACCGGCCGAAGCCAGAACGAGCGCCTTCATAAGGTTGTGTCAGCCCGCATCGATCTGCTTGAGAGCCAGCGAGCGTCACTCGATGAGATGCTGAGCGAACTCTACGAATACCGGCGACATGCCGAAGCAGCTCTCGGCCGGGGTATCGCAATCGGAATCGCCAGCCCGGAAACAAATCCGGCGTCAACACCGAAGTCAAAATCGAACGCACTACCCGCAGCCCGTGCCGTCGCCCGAACTGAAAGGAGCCGTCCATGACGCCGATCGTGATTGCGGGATATGTCCGCTCACCGTTCCAGCCAGCCAAAAGGGGCTCGCTGGCGAGCGTCCGGCCCGACGACCTCGCCGCCGCCATCGTCAAGGCATTGGTCGAGCGCACAGGCATCGACCCCGCGACGATCGAAGACCTGTTGATGGGCAACGCCTTTCCCGAAGCCGAGCAGGGCTTCAACATCGCGCGCCTCGTCGGACTGATGGCTGGCCTGCCGAACTCGGTGGCCGGCGCCACGATCAATCGCTTTTGCGGATCGTCGATGCAGTCGATCCATTCGGCTGCGGGCGCGATCCAGATGAACGCTGGTGAAGCCTTCATTTGCGCAGGCGTCGAAAGCATGAGCCGCGTGCCGATGACCGGCTTCAACCCAATGCCGAACCCGGCGTTTCTGAAGTCGAACCCGGGTGCTTACATGGGCATGGGCGATACCGCCGAGAACGTTGCGCGCCGCTGGCAGATCACGCGCGCCGACCAGGAAGCGTTCGCCGTTGCCTCCCACCACAAGGCTGCGGCCGCACAAGCCGCTGGGAAGCTCAAAGACGAGATCGTCGCAATACCCTCGAAGGCTGGCCCGGTCACTGAGGATGGCTGCATTCGCGCTGACGCCAGCGCCGCCAGCCTCGCCGAATTAAAACCGGCGTTCGCGACCGATGGCTCGGTGACGGCTGGCACGTCGTCGCCGCTGACCGATGGCGCATCTGCCGTGTTGGTCTGCACCGAAGCCTATGCGAAGAAACATAACATCACACCGCTCGCCCGCATCAGAAGCATTGCGGTGTCAGGCTGCGACCCAGAAATTATGGGCATCGGCCCTGTCGGCGCGTCAAAAAAGGCGCTTGCTCGCGCTGGCATCGAAGCTGGCGATCTGTCCGTAATCGAGCTGAACGAGGCGTTCGCCAGCCAGTCGATCGCCTGCATCAAGGATCTCGGGCTCGACACGTCGAAGATCAACCTCGACGGCGGCGCCATCGCGATCGGCCACCCGCTAGGTGCCACCGGCGCCCGCATCGTCGGCAAAGCTGCCAGCCTGCTCCAGCGCGAGGGCGGGAAGTACGCACTTGCGACACAGTGCATTGGCGGAGGCCAGGGCATCGCGACGGTCCTGGAGGCAATGTGACCATGGCAGCTCAGATCAACAAAGTCGCCGTCATCGGCGCTGGCGTCATGGGCGCACAGATCGCCGCCCAGGTCGCCAACGCCGGTATCCCGGTCCTCTTGCTCGATATCGTCCCGGCAAACCCCGCAGGCGGAAATCGCAACGCCATCGCCGATGGCGCGGTGGCCCGGATGCTCAAAGCCGATCCCGCACCGTTCATGGGCCAGCGCGCGGCAAAGCTCGTCTCGACCGGCAACATCGATGACGACCTTGAGAAGATTGCAGATTGCGATTTGATCATCGAAGCGATCATCGAACGTCTGGACCTAAAGCAGGCGCTCTACGACCGCATCGAGGCCGTCCGCAAAGACGGTAGCGCGGTGTCATCCAACACGTCGACGATCCCGCTGGCGACGCTGATTGCTGGCCGGACCGAGCGCTTTCAGCGCGACTTCCTGATCACGCACTTTTTTAATCCGCCGCGCTACATGCGCCTCGTCGAGTTCGTGTCGGGACCCGCAACGAACCCTGCCACGGTCGAACGGGTCGGCCAGTTCTGCGATGTCCAACTCGGCAAGAGCGTCGTGCGCTGCAAAGACCGTCCGGGCTTCATCGCCAACCGGCTTGGCGTCTACTGGCTGCAGAGCGCGGTCAACGAAGCGATGGATCGCAAGATCACGATCGAGGACGCCGACGCCATCATCGGCAAACCGATGGGCATCCCCAAGTCCGGCGTGTTTGCGCTTCTCGACCTCGTCGGCCTCGACCTGATGCCTCATGTTGTCGGCAGCCTCGGCGGCGCGCTCGAAAAATCCGATCCGTTCCACGGTATCAACCGGCCCAACCCGCTGGTCGAGCGGATGATCAAGGACGGCTTCACCGGCCGCAAAGGTAAGGGTGGCTTTTATCGCGTCAATCGCGAGAAGGGGAAAGCCCGCGAAGCCATCGACCTCGCCACCGGCGAATACCGCGCGCAGGCCAAAGCCGACGTGCCAGCACTCGACGACGCCGGGAAGTCCCTGGCCAAGCTGTTGACCCACGACAGCACGCATGGCCGCTACGCCTTTGCCGTCCTGATCCCGACGTTGGCCTACGCGGGCGATCTCGTTGGCGATGCGGCCGATGATATCGATGCCATCGATGAGGCCATGCGGCTTGGCTACAATTGGAAGAAGGGCCCGTTCGAGCTTGCCGACGAGATCGGCATCGACAACGTGCTGGCCGCCTTGTCGACGGCAAAGCGCGCGATCCCCAAAATCTTCGAACTGGCCAAGGGCCGCACGTTCTACCGCGTGCACGACGGTCGCCGACAAATGCTGGGCCTCGACGGCGCCTATCACGACATCGCGCGGCCCGACGGCGTCATCATGCTGCCGGACATCAAACTCACCAGTAAGCCACTGATGCGCAACGGCTCGGCCGCCCTATGGGACATTGGCGACGGCGTGGTGTGTTTCGAGTTCACCAGTAAGATGAACGCGATCGATCCGGAGATCTTTCGCCTACTCGGCGACGCGATCGGCCTCGTCGCAAAGAACCGCGCGTCTGGCAAATACAAGGCCATGGTCGTCTACAATGAGGGCTCCAACTTTTCCGTTGGCGCCAACCTCGGCCTCGCGATGTTTGCATTGAACGTCGCGGCCTACGACCAGATCGAACAACTCGTGACTGGCGGCCAGCAGGTCTACAAGGCGATGAAGTACGCCCCATTCCCGACAGTCGGCGCTCCGTCTGGCATGGCGCTGGGCGGCGGCTGCGAAATCCTGCTGCACTGCTCGGCTGTCCAGGCCCACGCCGAAACGTACACCGGACTCGTTGAGGTCGGCGTCGGGCTGATCCCCGGCTGGGGCGGCTGCAAAGAGATGCTGGCCCGCTGGCGCGAATTTGGCCGTCTGCCCAACGGGCCGATGCCAGCCGCCACCAAGGCATTCGAGATCATCTCGACGGCGACCATCGCGAAGTCGGCTTCCGAAGCCAAGGAGCACCTGTTCTTCCGGCCGTCAGACAGCGTGACGATGAACCGCTATCGCCTGCTCGCCGATGCAAAGGCCAAGGCACTCGCCATGGTCGATGGCTACCAGCCACCAAAGCCGCCAGCCTATCAGTTGCCCGGCCCGTCGGGCAAAGCCGCCATGACTATGGCGGTCGATGGCTTCCACCGCACCGGTAAGGCGACCGACTACGATCGGGTGGTGCTGGACGCGCTCGCCGAAACGTTGTCGGGCGGCTCAGCCGACATGATCGAGACGCTGGATGAAGATCGTATTCTCGAACTCGAACTCGAAAGCTTCATGAAGATTGTTCGCAATCGGGGCACACTCGCCCGCATCGAGCACATGCTGGAAACCGGTAAGCCTCTGAGGAATTGACCCATGCCGACATATCAAGCTCCCCTTCGCGACATGAAGTTCGTACTCTACGAACTCATGAACGGCGCGAAAATTGCCGACCTGCCAGGCTATGAAGAATTCACGCCCGAGTTGATCGATCCCGTCCTCGAGGAAGCCGCCAAGGTCTGCCAGGAAGTTCTCCAGCCGATCAACCGGTCAGGCGACGAAGAAGGTTGCCGCCTCGAGAACGGCGTCGTCTACACGCCGAAAGGCTTCAAGGAAGCCTACAATAAGTTCTGCGAGGGCGGTTGGACGTCGATCGCTTGCGACCCAGAGTTCGGCGGCCAAGGCGCGCCGAAAATGGTCAACACGCTTGTCGAGGAAATGATCTGCTCGGCCAACCTGTCGTTTGGCATGTATCCGGGCCTGTCATACGGCGCGTACGTCGCGCTCAAGCACTTCGGCACCGAGCAGCAGAAGCGGACCTACCTGCCCAATATCGTCAGCGGCACCTGGACCGGTACGATGTGCCTGACCGAACCGCATTGTGGCACCGACCTTGGCATGCTGCGCACCTCAGCCACGCCGCAGGACGACGGCAGCTATACGATCACCGGCACCAAGATCTTCATCTCGGCTGGCGAACACGATCTGACCGAAAACATCATCCACCTCGTGCTTGCCCGCCTGCCCGGCGCGCCATCGGGCACCAAAGGCATCACGCTTTTCCTGGTGCCGAAATTCATGGTCAAGGATGACGGCAGCCTCGGCCAGCGCAACGGCGTGTCGTGCGGCTCAATCGAGCACAAGATGGGCATCAAGGCGTCCGCCACGTGCGTGATGAACTTCGACGCGGCCAAAGGCTGGATCGTCGGCGAGCCCAACAAGGGCTTGAAAGCGATGTTTGCCATGATGAACGCCGAGCGCATTTCGGTCGGCATGCAGGGCCTCGGCCTCGCCGAAGTATCCTACCAGAACTCGGTCGCTTACGCGAAGGACCGCATCCAGGGCCGTTCGCTGACCGGCGTCAAGAACCCCGGCAAACAGGCCGATCCGATTATCGTCCACCCCGACGTTCGCAAAATGCTGCTGACCCAGCGCGCTTATATCGAAGGCTGCCGCGCCTTGGCATTGTGGGCCGCTGAAGCCTGCGACCTCGAGGTCCGCCATCCCGACCCCGTTGTACAGCAGGAGGCGGCCGACTTCATGGCGCTTATCACGCCCGTGGTGAAGGCGCTGGTCACCGACCTCGGCTATGAGGCGACCAACCTCGGCGTCCAGGTCTATGGCGGTCACGGCTACATCCGCGAATGGGGCATGGAGCAGTTCGTCCGCGACTGCCGCATCGCCCAGATCTATGAGGGCACCAACGGTATTCAGGCGCTCGACCTCGTCGGCCGGAAAATGCCAGCCCACATGGGCCGCTATTTGCGCCAGTTCTTCCATCCGGTCGCCGCCTATATCGAGGCCAAGAAGGACGACAAGCGCATGGCCGAGTTTGTCGGCCCGCTGGCGAAATCGTTTGGACGCCTCCAACAGGCGACCTTGCTCGTCGCCCAGAAGGGGATGGCGAACCCGGACGAAGCCGGCGCCGCCTCGACCGACTATCTCCGTCTGTTCGGGCTGACCGCGCTCGCCTATCTGTGGGCGCGTATGGCCGAGATCAGCCTCGACAAGACAGCCGCCGCCAACGGCTCGCACAACGGCACCGATCCCGACCCGGACGGCTTCTACAAAGCCAAGGTGATGACAGCGCGGTTCTACATGGAGCGCGTGCTGCCCGACACCGGCGCACTGTTGTCGAAGATTTCGGCCGGCGGCAAGACGATGATGGCGTTCGAAGACGCCGCCTTCTGACGGCTGCTCGCGACGACGCGCGGGCCAACCAATGGCCCGCGCTTCGTAAATAAAAACGTGGTTGTAGGAGGTGCCGCAGTTGCGGCGGGGTCTGTGCTTCACTTGGATGTCGCGTCGGCGTTCGCTATGCCGTACCTCGACCCAGGTTTGAATCGTTGACCCTTCCGTTTGAGTTGATGTGGCACTCTCAGCCTGTACGACCCGGTCTGGGCGGACCGCTTAAAGCGGGCCATGACGGTGGTGGGATAACGAGCGCTCGCTACAGGGCAGCCGCTACGGCCCAAATCGATCTTGATACGTGTGCCACACGGTTACAATGGTCATGGTCTTGTCGTCGAACGTGTACCAGACGACGAGCGACGTGCCGGGGATCCAGCTTTCCCGCAGACCTCGCCTCGTGACGGTTTTTCCTGTCGCTGGATAGTCGGCCAGCGTTAGCGTCAGGAAGTCCAGAACGCGCTCTGCAAGTCGAGCGGCGGCTGTTGTTGCGCCTTGCTCCGCCAAATATGCGAGTTTGGCATCCAACTGCGCTTCTGCTTCGGCGGTGAATACCACCCGCCTCATGCCCCTTCGAGGCCGTTCTTTTGTCTGAGACGCTTGAATACATCGGCGGCTGGTGACGTCTCTCCGCGTTCAGCTTGTTCAAGACCGCGTTCGATCGACGTCAGGGCTTCGGGCGAGGCCGTGGCGTGGACGCTGTCGCCCTCAAGATAGCGTGCGTAAGCGAGCAGCCCGGCAAGTTGGTCTTCATTGAGCTGGTCAGCGACGGCGGTTAGTTCCTGCGTACGCGTCATGCTATTGTTCCTGGCAACGGTACCCGCATCCCTGAAACAACAGGCTTCCCGCTCAGCCGCGCTGGTGTCAAGGCGGTGCTCGGTTCAGCCATGACGAAAAACGATCATATCTCGTGGCCGGGTGCGATGGCCGAGCGGATGGACCGGTCCCGCGACCGCCACGGCAGTCCATCTCTGCGGCTCCTCAAACTCCGTCATGGTCCGCTCCGTCATGGCCCGGCTGCTTCAACACCGAGCGGTGCTTCGCACCGACACCGAGCGGTGCTTCGCACCGACGCCGGGCCACCCAGTCACGTTTGTGTTGATGTCGCACTCTCAGCCTGAACGACCCGGTCTGGGTGGCCCGCCTGAAGCGGGCCATGACGGAAGTGGGAAATAACTCTCTTTGCCGTCATGGCCCGGCTTAGCCGGGCCACCCAGATACGTTTGTGTTGATGTCGCACTCTCAGCCTGAACGACCCTGTCTGGGTGGCCCGCGTGAAGCGGGCCATGACGGAAGTGGGAAATAACTCTCTTTGCCGTCATGGCCCGGCTTGGCCGGGCCACCCAGTCACGTTTGAGTTGATGTCGCACTCTCAGCC
>JAWXCP010000030.1:0-8830 GCA_034408685.1 Hyphomicrobium aestuarii
CCTCGCCGCGGCGAGGCTGGCAATCAGACTGGCGGCGCGCAAATACCCCCTGCCGCTGCACTTTCGAGCGAACTGCCCGACCCGCAGACCGACCCACGGACTGGCTCACGAACTGGCTCCTTGGCCGACCCGTCATCTGAACCTTCGTGGTCGAACCAGCGCGAGATCCGCGCCCGCCTCAAGGCCCTGCGTGACGAGGTCCTGGCCAAGTCTGAATATGTCGGCCCGCGCTTTGCGGAAGAGGCCCGGGTCATTCACGAGCAGATCGAGGCAGGGGAGCCACCGCGCGCGATCCACGGCGAAGCCACGCCCGACGAGGTCCGCAGCTTGGTCGAGGACGGCGTGCCCGTAGCGCCGATCCCAAAGCTGCCCGACGATGCCAATTGATAGGCTAGCCAGCATCGGGATCGGCCAATCCATGCAGCCGCCCTGCAGCCGCTCTGGCGAACCGAACGATCATCGCTTTTCTGCGCGCTGCGGTCAGCGGGTGCTCGACTGCGGCCCGTTCGAAGACGCCACCAAACCGGTCGGCTAGAATAAGGCCAGCTTCCATCGGCAGGACATCGACAGGGAACGATGGCTGAACCGCGAAATAGAGCGCATCGGCATACGCGCGGTAATGGGGCCATTTGAGGTCTGCCTGAAAGTCGGCAAGCCCGGATTTGATCTCGATGATGGCAATCCGACCATCCGCACCGAGCCCGACGACATCAGCCCTCCGCCCGTCTGGTAACATCAGCTGGCAAAGGCTCGCCATGGCGTGGTCGCGAAGGAGCCGCATCACCCCGCGCTCGATATCGCGCGCGACGCTGTCATCGCGGCGGGAAACGATGGCAGGCACAGATCGGTCGAGTGCGTTGAGTACCTGCGGTCTGTCAGCAGCCTGAGGCTCGCCGGTTGTTGGTTTCGCCACGGTCGTCATCCTGTCGCCATGTCCCGGTGACACCGAGCCGTGCTATAGCGTGAGATGGCGGGGTTCGCCTAGGTACCGGAGTTTGGGCACCGGAGTTTGGGCACCGGAGTTTGGGCACCGGAGTTTGGGCACCGGAGAGCGCCGGGGTGATGAGACCGTGCGATGAGAGTCCGCACGGGAATACGCGGGCAATGGGTGGCGACCAGTTGCCACTGCAGCGGCCGTGGGCGAACGCGGGGCCGACGAAGGGCCAACAAGGGGCAGGTCTCAACTGATGCTAAAAATATTCAAGCGCGATCGGCCAGCCGACCAAGCGGCAGGTCAAGGTGCAGCCCAAACAGCAGGGCAACAATCGGGCCAAACATCGGGTCCGGGAACCGTCACAGATGCGGTTTCCCTCCAAAGCGCGGCGTCCGTACCGGTTGAAGCCGCGAGTGCCGCCGTGTCATCAGCGGTAGCCCCGGTAGCGATACCCGCTGCGGCGATACCCGCGGTATCGGACGCGCAACCTGCATCGCCAAAAATTGAAAATCCGCCAGCAGCAAACACGTCCGTGGCAAAGACCGCTTCGTCGTTGACGCCTGCCCGCAGCGTGCTCAACGGCGCAACCTCGGCCAGCTTCGAGCCGATGCGCGGCGTCATCGGCGCCGACAACGCCCGCGAGGCCCTGGGCCTTCTTCGACGGCTTGAACCACGCGCCGCCGTGTTCGTCGTCTCGCCCCGCACGTCGGTCCATGCCGAAGCCCTCCGCACCCTTCTCTCCGAACACGCTGCTGCGATCCCGATCCGCGACGCCGTTGCCGTCGTCTCGCGCTTTGCGTCGCCCGGCGGCGAGGGCCTTGAGGTGCTGCGCCTGCCCGCAGGTGATGCCGCGTCGCTTGCCGAAGGCGTTGCCGGTGTCATCGAAATGTTGAGCGCGACAATCCCAGCTGCCTTCGAAAGCGATAGTTATCGCGTCGCCCGCATTGCGCTCGATGAGGAACTCCGCTCGGGCCACGACAGCGCGCTCGATGCCTTGCGCCGCAAGGCGCTGACCCAGAACATCGGCCTGTTGCGCACGACCAACGGCTACGCCGTGGTGCCGATGCACGACGGTCGCGTCGTTCGCGGCGAAATCTATGGCGCCCTGCCCGGCAGCCTCAAGTCGGACGTCGAAGCCAAGCTTGCCGTCTTCGAAGCAGAACTCGCCGATGTCCTGCGCAATCGCGCCGTCTTGCAGCAAGACCATTATGCCCGCGCCAAGGCGCTCGAGCGCGATGCCGCGAGCCTCGCTGTCGATGCTGCCGTCGGCCCTCTGAAAAAGGCATTCTCGAGCCGTGACGACGTCGCCCGCTGGCTCGCTCGGCTCGGCGAAGACCTCGTCGCAAATGCCCAGGTGTTCGTCGCCGCCGCGCGCGCCTCTAACGGTGCCCCCCGGGCGCCGTGCGAGATCGCTCATGACCAGAGCCTGCAGCGCTACCGCGTTGGGGTTTTGTCGCGTGGCGCCCGCGGCTCGGCCGGCTTGGAATTTCCAGAAACGCTCGATCGCGCCGAAATGCTCGGCCTCGCCCGGAGTGCGGCCGATGGTGCGGTCATGCCCGGCGGCGTAAGTCCTGGCGCGTTGACGCGTCCGGGCGGTGGCGTCGTCGTCGTCGATGTCCGCGACCTGATGGCGAGCTATGCATCCTGGCCGCTGATCAAACACGCTCTGAAATCAGCCCGCGGCGCGCCCCTTGCGACCGGCGACGGTGCCGACGCGCGCGCTGCCCCGATCGACCTCCCCGTCGAAGTCCGCCTCGTCGTCCTCGGCGAAGCCGATGACTATCGCTCATGGTGCCGCCTCGATCCCGACGTCGCCCGGACGTTTCGCACGATCGAGGCCTTCGCCTCGGTCTTGCCAGCCTCCGACAGCAGCGAGCGGACGATCGCCGGTTATCTGTCGGGGTTCGTCCGCGATGATGGACTGTTGCCGTTCGACGGCCCGGCACTCGCAGCGATTCTCACGATGCTGCGGGTAAACCGCGATGGCTTTGCCTGCCTCATGACCGACCTGACCGCCGTTCGAGACCTCATGGGTCTCGCCAGCGCCGAAGCGTCTGCCTCCGGCCGCATGATGGTCTTGTCCGATGATGTCGCGACCGCCATGGCGACCCGCACCCGACTTGGTGGATTAGGGAGCGCGCCGTCCGAGGGCCGTGCCGGGGCTCTCACGTGATCGCCCATGCCGCCGAGGCCGGCGAGGATCGCGGCCGCGTTGTCGTCCGTCTTGGCAGCCTGGCCCTGTCTAACACCGCCGCACTTGAAGCCGCAGTCCATATCGCTCGCGCGTTCCAATCCGAGATCGAAGGCATCTTCATCGAAGACCCCGACCTGTTCGAGGCCGCCGCCCACGGCTTTGTCCGCGAGGTCGGCCATTTCGCCGGCCGTCCGCGCCCGCTTTCGAACGAACTCGTCACCGGCGACACCGCCCACTTCGCCGTCGCCGTGCAGCGCGAACTCTCCCAGATCGCCGCGCGCCATCGCATCCCGTTCAAGGCACGATCGATCCGCCATGGCGTCGTCGCAGCACTTGCGCGCGCCTGCGGAGAGCGCGGGCCTTGGAATATCATCGGCTTCGGCGAGCCGATCGACACGGCCGAAGCTGCCGATCTCGTCGTCGACGCGCTGTCGAACGTCTACGGCGCGACGGGCTACATCGTCGCTGGCCGCCGCGCGATCTGGCAGCCCGGTCCAATCCTCGTCGCCGCCGAAGACATGGACCGTTTCGCTGGCCAGCTTCGCGTGGCCCGAGGCTTGGCCCAGATTGAAAAAGACCAGATCGCCGTCGTTGCCATCGCTGCCGACGACATCGCCCGCGATTGGCTCGACGCCGAAGTGCGGCTGGCCTGCACCGGCAGCGACGATGTCACCGTGATGCAGCCGGTGAGTGTCGACGGCGTCGCCGATCTGTTGCCCCATATTCTGGCATCGTGCAGCCCACGCCTCGTCGTCACCCGCAATGGTGGGTTGACCGCGCCGCATCAGGCCCTTCCGCGCGTCCTGGCGGCGCTGGCGCGGCCGGTTTTCCTGACGCATTGAGTGCTGCTGGAAGCGTGTCTGGAACTTTACAGACGAAATCCTGAGAAAGCGCCGAGACGAGGCACAATGTGTCATACACAGCGTCTACCGTGGCCGATGGATGGGTGTGGCGGCTGAAACTCGACGTTTGACCAAGAGGCACCCCCTGTGGCTTCTGACGACCCTGATGCGCATCGCAGCGGTACGACCCACAGCGGTGCTGCTGGATTTGACGCAACCAGCGACCAAGCCGAACGAAGCGCGACCCGCAACGGTTTGATCCAGTCCGTGCGCAGCCTGCACCGGAGGTGGATCGCACCCCTGGCCGGACGTCTGGCGCATCGGCCATCGACTGCCCCCGAGGCGGTCAACAAGCGTGTGCAGACCGACCGCATGCTCGCCGCCTCCTGGCGCGCCATGGTCGATGCCCTGCCGAGCGCGGCCGTCGCTCTGGACGATGCCGGCAATGTCGTGCACCACAATCAGCAGGCGGCCGACTTTTTCCCGAATATCAAAGCCGGTCAGCCGATCAGCCACGTGTCGCGCAACCCGGAATTCATGGGCGCCATCGAGCGGATCTGGAACGCGACCGAAGCGATTTCGGTCGAATTGCAGGAGCGCGTTCCCGTCGAGCGACGGTTTTTTGCCACCCTGTCTCGGATCGAACCAAAACTCGTCTTGCCGGGCTTTCCCCGCGTCCTGATCACCCTCCGCGATTATTCCGAGCAAGACAAATTGGCGCAAATGCGCGCAGACTTCATCGCCAACGCCAGCCATGAATTGCGCACGCCGCTCGCCTCGCTACGCGGCTTCGTCGAAACCCTGCAGGGGCCAGCGCGTTTCGACCCCGACGCGCGCGATCGCTTCTTGAGCATCATGGCGACCCAAGCGACGCGCATGACGCGCCTGATCGACGACCTGCTGTCACTGTCGCGCGCCGAGATGCGCGTTCACTTGCCGCCGCGCGGCGTCGTCGAGATCAACGAGACCAGCGCATTCGTCGTCCAAACGCTCGAGCCGCTCGCCGAGAGCGCCGAGGTCAAAGTCTCCCTCCACAAGCTCGCCGCACCGGCACTGATCCGCGGTGAACGCGAGGAGATCGTGCAGGTGCTGCAGAACCTCCTGCAGAACGCAATCAAGTACGGCCGCGAGGGCGGTAGTGCCACACTGCGGATCGTCCGCGACCCGCCGATTGGGCACGGCCGCGAGCGGATTACGGTCTCGATCGAAGATGATGGCCCGGGTATCGCGCCTGAACATCTGCCCCGTCTGACCGAACGGTTCTACCGCGTGAACGCCGTGTCGAGCCGCGAGAAAGGCGGCACCGGTCTGGGCTTAGCCATTGTTAAACATATCGTTAATCGCCACCGCGGTGACCTTAAAATCCAGTCGCGCGTCGGCGCGGGTTCGACCTTTTCTGTGTCCTTCGATGCCCTCGGTACGGACCTTTCTGCAGCATTAGTCACAAGGGCAGAAAAGCGTTTGATATCAACGTCTAACTCTGTCACAAAATGATGACTAACCTGATGTATGGGTTCAGCGCCGAACACTGAGAGTTAATCGGCTGTAAAGAGGGCGCTTCATTTCTTTCGAGCGCTTGGCCTCTCACCGTTTGTCTGAGACCCAGGAGAACATCGTGACGAATAAAGTTGCAGCGTTTGCGGCGGCTGTTGCCGTTGTTGGCTCGCTTGCCGTTGTCGACGTCGCAGCAGCCCGCGACCAAATCCGCGTCGTCGGCTCTTCGACGGTTTACCCCTTCACCACCGCCGTCGCCGAGCAGTTCGGCAAGTCGGGCGGCGGCAAGACCCCAGTGGTCGAATCGACCGGCACCGGCGGCGGCTTCAAGCTGTTCTGCGCTGGCGTTGGCGTGACGCACCCTGACCTCACGAACGCTTCGCGCGCCATCAAGAAGGGCGAGTTCGAAGATTGCCAGAAGAACGGCGTCAAGGACATTGTCGAAGTCAAGGTCGGCATCGACGGCCTCGTAATGGCGCAGTCGAAGGCTGGCACCGCGCTTAACCTGTCGCGCAAGCAGATCTTCCAGGCTCTCGCCGAGATGGTCCCAGACAAGGATGGCAAGCTCGTCGCCAACACCGCCAAGAATTGGTCGGACATTGACGCCTCGCTGCCGAACGTGAAGATCGAAGTGCTCGGCCCGCCGCCAACCTCAGGCACGCGCGACTCGTTTGGCGAACTCTTCATGGAGAAGGGCGCTGAGGAATTCGCTTCGCTCAAGGATCTGAAAAAGGCCGACGCTAAGGCCTTCGACAAGGTCTGGAAGTCGATCCGCAAGGACGGCGCGTTCGTCGAAGCTGGCGAAAACGACAACGTCATCGTTCAGAAGCTCGAAGCCAACAAGAACGCCGTCGGCATCTTCGGTTACTCGTTCCTCGAAGAGAACACCGCCAAGCTGCGCGGCGCTTCGATCGAAGGCACCGAGCCGAACTACGACACGATCTCGGGCGGCAAGTACAAGGGTGCCCGCCCGCTGTTCATCTACGTCAAGAAGCAGCACGTCGGCGTGATCCCTGGCCTCGACAAGTTCGTTGCCGAGTACGTCTCGGACAAGGCGATGTCGAAGGACGGCTACCTCGCACGCAAGGGTCTCGTTGCTCTTCCAAAAGATGAAGCCAGCAAGATCGCCGCTGCATCGAAGGATATGAAGGCTTTGACTGCCGAAATGGTGAAGTAAGTAAGCTGGAGCCGCAGGGTAACTTGCGGCTCCTCTTCTGTTTGACGAACTGACGTGAGACGAAAACGGGGAAGACGATGGTGGGTATTTACTTTCTTGCGTTGGCCCTCCTGGTGCTGTCCGGGTTTTACGCGGTCCGGTCACGAGCGACCGCAATGGCGAATGCCGCGCCTGCTCAACGCCTGCAGGTCCATTCGTTGCCGCTCTATCACGGCCTCCTCGCATCGACGCTAGTGCTCGTTTCGATGCTCGCGATCTACGCGATCGGCGCACCGCTGCTTTCTAACTATGCGCACTCGGTGGCCATGTCGTCCGTTCCGGCCGAGTTCAAAGTTGATCCATTGACGGCGGGTGCCACATTCCGCGACATTCAAAACACAGCATCGGGTGCTTTCAAGACGCCCCCTCCAGCCATCAGCGCCGCCGCTGAAGCTTATCAGCAGGCCAAGACGCTGGGCAATTACGGTATTCTCGCACTCGGCATTGCAGCCGCACTCGCCGGCCTTGCGTTTTCATGGGCGCGCGTCAATCCGAATTTCCGCGCTCGCAACACGTTCGAACGCTTCGTCCTCGTGTTTTTGGCAGCCTGTGCTGCGGTCGCTGTGTTGACCACGATTGGGATTGTTGCGTCGGTTCTGTACGAGACTTTGCGCTTCTTCTTCGATCCGTCGCTCAAGGGTCGCCCGGCCGTCATGGACTTTCTGTTCGGCACCGAATGGAACCCGCAGGCCGCAATGCGCGCCGACCAGGGTGAAATTAAAACGGCCTTTGGGTTTGTGCCGCTGCTGACCGGCACACTGCTGATCACGTTCATTGCCATCTGCGTCGCCGGGCCGCTTGGACTCATGTCTGCGATTTATTTGGCCGAATACGCCTCGCCGCGGGTCCGTGCCATTGCCAAGCCCATCTTGGAAATCTTGGCCGGTATCCCGACCGTCGTGCTCGGTTTCTTTGCCGCGCTGACAGTGGCTCCGCTCATTCGCGGTTGGGGTGAAAGTTTCGGTCTCGACATCGCTTCCGAAAGTGCGCTCGCCGCAGGCCTCGCGATGGGCATGATGATCATCCCGTTCATCTCGTCGCTGTCGGACGACGTCATCAACGCGGTGCCCCAGTCGATGCGCGACGGCGCCTATGCGCTTGGTGCGACCAAATCAGAGACTGTCCGCCAGGTCATCCTGCCAGCCGCACTGCCTGGCATTGTTTCGGCCTTCATGTTGGCCATCAGCCGCGCGATCGGCGAAACGATGATCGTCGTGATGGCCGCAGGCCTTGCCGCAAACTTGACGCTCAATCCGCTCGACGCGGTGACGACCATCACGGTTCAAATCAAGACAATCCTCGTCGGCGACCAGGAATTCGACAGCGCTAAGACGCTCGCGGCTTTCGCCCTAGGCTTCGTGCTGTTCTTCGTTACGCTCGTGCTCAACATCATCGCCCTGATCATCGTTCGTAGGTACAAAGAGCAATATGACTGATATGTCCGCCCCGTCGGCAGCCGGCTTTAAGCCTCGCCGCCTCGACACCACGTCGTCTGCGGCTCAGGCCCGCATTCGCGCCCGCTATCGTTCGGAATACCGGTTCCGCGCCTATGGCATCATTGCGCTCGTGATCACCACGACCTTCGTCGTCTTGCTTCTGTCCGACATCGTCCGCCGCGGTGTCCCGGCATTCTTCCAGCATAACGCTGTCCTCAGTGTTTCGTTGCCGAAGGAAGCCTTCGGTGCAGGTGACGCTGTCGGCATCAAGGGCGCAGACTACTTCCCGATTACCAAAGCCGCGCTCCAAACCGCTATTCCCGGTATCGAGAGCAGGTCGGGCGAGCGGGCCCTGACGCGCCTTTTGTCGTCAGGCACAGCCGACATCTTGCGCGAAACAATTGTTGCCGACCCGAAGTTGATCGGCACGACGTTTAAAGCGCCGCTACTTCTCGGCGCCGATGCTGACCTTTACTTGAAGGGTGAAGGCACCGCGATCACGAAGGACGTACCACGCGGCATTGCGACTCCGAGCGGCACCACGGGTGAGGTTACCGTTCTGACGTCGTCCAATGACTTTGCCGAAGAACTCGCGGTCATCAAGCGTTCGCTTCTCGACTTGGCTCGCAGCTCGGAATTGGAACTGGGGCGTCTGAAACGTTCTGGCGACAAGGCCAACGCGCCCCGCATCGTCGAGTTGGAAGCCGAGATAGC
>JAWXCP010000226.1:0-6292 GCA_034408685.1 Hyphomicrobium aestuarii
AGAGCCTCGGCCATGCGGTCCTCCAAACGAATCAAAGGACCCGTATAGATTCAGCATTCTCTCAGCCTGTCACCCTCAGATTCATGCAATCGCCCTGAATCCTAACCGCCGTTACTTTGCCTGAACGGCACTGACGTGGCAAAACATGTGATCTCGGTAAAATCGAGACGAGAGACGAGCCGGACGAACTCGCAACGGAGTGTGACATGACCACTGCGCGCCTGACGTCTGGACGATCGGGGTTGCCGTATTTGGCAGTCGCTCTGGCACTGACAGCGGCTTGGTTCGCGGTGCCGCCCGAAGAAGCGCTGGCTCAAAGCGCCGACCCTCAGCGCAATTGCCAGACCATCCGCAACTGCCGGTTCGATCGCGGCGGCAGCTTCCGCGGGTGCGTATCGTCGTACTCGTGTCGCACGTGCTCGTTCGAGCCAGCCAAGTGCTCGATCGCAGGTTCGAACGGACCATGCCGCAAGCAGGTCTGCCGTTGGGGTTAAACGATGTGCCGAACGGCCGCTGACCCCGTCAGTCTCTCAACAGCACGGCGCCGCAAACCACGGTCAAAAACCCGGCGATCGTGGCGCCCAGCGCCAACAATAAGGTTGCTGTAACTGTAACGCCAGTAACGCTGGCGACAGCCCAAGCGGCTAAGGGCCAAAAGAGCGCCGGAACCATTACGGCTGTTACCAAACCAGCCATAACAGTCTTGCGATCGGACATTGATCGCAAAATCGGCTCGGACGACGAAACTTGCGTTTCAAGCAGGCCTGTGACCGCCATCGAGCCGTTCCTCTTGCGCGCATCAGATCGTCAATCGAATGTGAGACTGTACAAACAAGGGTTATAAAATCCTGAACGTGCGGCGACAGATTGTTCCGATTATAATCATCGTTACCGCACCATAAAGATCATTCCGGCCACATTGCTTCGAACGGCGAAGTCCGGCACATGCGGTCCATGGCATCACCCCGAACAACGCGCTTGCTCGACGCCATCATCATTGGTGGTGGGCACAATGGTCTGACCTGCGCCGCCTATCTGGCGCGCGCCGGGCGACATGTGCTCGTCATTGAAAAGAACGCGGTCGCCGGCGGCGCTGCAACGACGGAAGAATTCCACCCCGGCTTTAAAAACTCCGTCGCCAGTTATGCGGTCAGCTTGCTGAACCCACGCGTGATCGCCGACCTGGAACTGGCCCGTTTCGGCTTATCGATCATCGAGCGTCCGGTCGCCAACTTCTGGCCCATCGATGGTAGTCGCGGCCTGCTGATGCCCTACGGCCTCGCCGGTCGCCAGCAGGCCATCGCCGCGTTCTCGAAGGCCGACGCAGCGCGGCTTTCAGATTACGACGCGGCCTTGGAGCGGGCAGCCCGCGTGCTGCGCGGCCTGGTGCTCGAAACACCGCCTAATGCCGGGGCTGGCTGGCTTGAGCTGTTGCGCAGCGGCGCCATCGCCCGGCCCTTGTTGCGCGTTCCGCTCGCCGACCAGCGACTGCTGATCGATCTGTTCACAAAGAGTGCAGCCGACTTTCTGTCGGCGTGGTTCGAAAGCGAGATCGTCAAAGGCGCATTCGCGTTCGACGGTATCGTCGGCGCTTACGCCTCGCCATACACGCCTGGCACCGCCTACGTGCTGCTGCACCACTGTTTCGGCGAAGTGAACGGCAAGACGGGCGTTTGGGGCCACGCCGTTGGTGGCATGGGGGCGATTTCGGCAGCGCTCCAGGCCAGCGCCGAAGCCTCGAGTGCCATCATCAGGACCAGAACTGCCGTCCGCCGCGTCATCGTACGCGATGGCCGAGCAACCGGCGTCGAACTCGACACCGGCGAGGTGATCACCGCGCGCTGTGTCGTCTCCGGTGTTGGGCCGAAATTGCTGTTCCGCGATCTCGTTGCGCCAGATGCGGTCGAGCCTGCGCTGAGGGCCCGCTTCATCGGCCTCAAATCCGGCTCTGGCGTATTCCGCATGAACGTCGCGCTGTCCGAATTGCCAGACTTCCGCTGTCGGCCGGGCTTGGCGCAAGCGCCCCACCACGGGGCAGGGATCGTCATCGGCCCAACGCTCGACTATCTCGACCGCTCGTTCACAGACGCCCGCCACCACGGATGGGCGCGCCAGCCCGTTGTCGAAATCCTGATCCCGTCGACGATCGACCCGTCACTGGCCCCGCCCGGCCACCACGTCGCGAGCCTGTTCGTCCAGCACGTCGCCCCGCACTTGGCTGACGGCCGAAGCTGGGACGATGCCGCCCCCGAGTTTGCCGACCTCGCGATTGCGACAGTCACAGCATATGCGCCGAACTTCGCCGCGAGCATCCTCGCCCGCCAAGTGCTATCCCCGCTCGATCTCGAACGCAGGTACGGCTTGCTCGACGGCGACATCTTCCACGGACAACTGACGCTCGGCCAATTGTTTTCGGCCCGGCCCGTCCTCGGTCACGCCGCCTACCGGATGCCGGTTGCGGGTCTCTACTTGTGTGGATCCGGCGCCCATCCCGGCGGTGGCGTCACCGGCGTGCCGGGGCGCAATGCAGCCCGCGAGATCATCCGTGATCTACAGTCATCCCGGTTATTTGCCTCGACATGGCCCAATGGCCCGGCAAAGCGCGTATAGGAGGCGCAATATGGCCAACCCTCAGACGGCCCTCGCAACTCAAGACCACCGGCGTGCAGCCGCCGCCTGCCATCATTAAGGACCGCTATGATCAAGGATGAGTACCGGGCGATCATGCGCCATCAGGCTGGCGCGGTGACGGTCATCGCCTGCGGTGCGGCCGGTCAGCGCGCCGGATTGACGGCGACCGCCGTCGCGTCACTCTCCGACAGCCCGCCAACGCTGCTTGCGTGCGTCAGCCGCTCGTCAGGCGCGCACGACGAAATCGTCCGGGCCAGCGCCTTCAGCGTCAATCTGCTGTCTGAGGTTCAACAATCCGTGGCCGAGCTGTTTGCTGGCAAAACCGGCCTTTCTGGCGAAGAGAGGTTCTCAGGCCTCGCGTGGCGAACCATGAAGACCGGCAGCCCGATCCTCACGGAGGCTCTCGCTTGCCTCGACTGCGAACTCGCCGAACAGCACACCTTCCAGACCCATTCGATTTTCATCGGACGCGTCGTTGGCGGTGAGTTCCGCGCCGACCTCAAGCCATTGCTCTATTTCCGCGGTGACTATTGGAATTTGCCGGCCCCCGGAAACGGAGACGCGGGAAACAGAGAACCTAGCATCGCCCAGGACGACGACCAATGTGGCGCGTAACCGACCGTATCACTCTACTGGAAGATGAACTGGAGGAGCGTTTCGTGCGCTCTTCGGGACCAGGCGGCCAGAACGTCAACAAGGTCGCAACCGCTGTTGAACTCCGCTTCGACCTCGCCGCCTCGCCCTCGCTTACGGCGTCCGTTAAGGAGCGCTTGGCGCGGCTTGCCGGTCGGCGGCTGACCGACGACGGCGTCCTCGTCATCCAAGCCAACCGCTTTCGCACGCAAGAGCGCAACCGCGATGACGCGAAGGAGCGCCTGTTCGAGCTGATCCGCGAGGCCGCGATCCCACCGGTTCCGCGCATCGCGACGAAGCCGTCGCGGTCGTCGCGTGCCAAGCGGGCCGACCAGAAAACCAAACGGGGCACCGTCAAGAAACTGCGTCAGGGCAAGATCAGCTTGGACTGACGACCACGGCCGAGTTAACTTACTTCGCGACCGGCATCGCGAACTCGGCGCCCTTGCCGATGCTCTGCGACCATCGCTGCATGATCGATTTCTGCTTCGTATAAAACCGAACGCCCTCTTCGCCGTAAGCGTGCGTGTCGCCGAACAGGCTCTTCTTCCAGCCACCAAATCCATGCCACGCCATCGGCACTGGGATCGGCACATTGATGCCGACCATTCCCGCTTGGACACGCCGCCCGAATTCGCGGGCAACGTTGCCGTCCTGCGTAAAGCACGAGACACCGTTGCCAAACTCGTGCGTGTTAACGAGGTGGAGCGCCTCTTCGAAATCCTTGACGCGGACGCACGACAACACCGGACCGAAAATCTCTTCCCGGTAGATCGTCATCGCTGGCGTCACATGGTCGAACAAGGTCGCGCCAAGGAAGAACCCGTCCTCGAGGCCGGACACCACCTGTTTGCGCCCATCGACGATCAGCGTCGCGCCTTCAGCAATGCCGGTATCGATGTAACCGCGGATGCGCTCCCGAGCAGCCGAAGACACGATCGGACCCATTTCGGCGGTTTCGAGCGCGCCGTTCTCGATCCGCAACGACCGCGCCCGTTCGCCCAGACGCGCGATGACCTTGTCACCGGCATCGCCGACGAGCAGCGCGACCGAGATCGCCATGCAGCGCTCGCCAGCCGACCCGTAAGCCGCCCCCATCAACGCATCGACCGCTTTGTCGATATCGGCGTCAGGCATGACCACGAGGTGGTTCTTGGCCCCACCCAGTGCCTGTATGCGCTTGCCGTGACGCGCGCCGGTTTCATAAACGTAGTTGGCGATCGGCGTCGAGCCAACGAACGACGCGGCTGCGACATCTGGATGGGTAAGGATCGCATCGACGGCGGCCTTGTCGCCCTGCACCACGTTGAACACGCCATCGGGAAAGCCAGCCTGCTTCATCAATTCCGCGACGATCAACGACGGCGTCGGATCGATTGGCGAAGGCTTCAAGATGAAGGTGTTGCCCGCCGCGATCGCGACCGGGTACATCCACGCTGGCACCATCACGGGGAAGTTGAACGGCGTAATCCCGGCAACGACACCGAGTGGCTGGCGCAGCGTCCAATTGTCGATGCCCGTCGAAACCTGATCGGTAAAGTCACCTTTCAGGAGTTGCGGGATGCCGCATGCGAATTCGACGATATCGATCCCGCGCTCGACCTCGCCGCGGGCATCCGTGATCACTTTCCCGTGCTCGGCGGTAATGGCCCGCGCAAGCTCTTCCTTGTGCTCGTTCATCAGCGCAAGGAAGCGGTTCATCAGCCGTGCGCGCCGGATCGGCGGAACATCGGCCCAGGCCGGAAACGCCGCCTTGGCTGCGGCAACGGCAGCATCGACATCGCTCGGGTCCGAGAGGCCGACCCGGCCAGATACCGCCCCGGTCGCTGGATTATAAATGTCCTGATAACGCCCGCCCGTTACCGGCCGTCGCGCGCCGCCAATAAAGTTCTCGATGATCGTCAGCTTTGCCGGGGCGTTCATTTGGCGACACTCGCGCGTTGCAGTTCGGACGGGACGGCGGCCACAGGTGGATCGATAGTGGAACTGTCGGCCGGTCGATTGAAATCACTCTTTATCCGGGATCACGGTGCTGAGCGATGGAAAACTCGACGGGCGAGCGTCGGGGCGGGCGTCGGGGCGAGCTTCGGGACGGGCCTGCCCCGCCAGCGGATTGACGGTGGACTGATTGGTGTTGGCCAGCTTCGCCAAGCTGGCGGCGAGCCCCGGCGGCAGTTTTGATAGATCCGGCGGCGGCCGCGCCGTCCGAACCCGAGGCGCTGAGGCGATTGCTCTGGTTGGCGCGGAAGCGGACGATGCGCCGTGAACTGCGCCCACGGGACCAGCCGCTCGCAGAGCTTTCGCAATCTGACCGTTTGCCCCGGCGCCAGGGGCCCCGGCGCCCGGTCCCGCGGCACCGTTCCCATCCCAATAACCATTCGATGTTGCCGCCTGACGTGGCATGCCACTCATAGCAGCGCCGAGTATCGCCATGGCATCGGCATCAACGGTCGTCGGGAGGGGCGGGCGGCCGAACCCTTGCGAATCGGCTGGCGGAGAAGGGTCGTATGCTCGCGTCGGCGGCCCACCATACGAACTTGCGAACTGTCCCGGGTACCCGGCGGCGGTCGACATGTGGGGGGCCGTATGCGCCGGATCGACAATCGGATCGCGACCAAAGTCAGGAAAATCGCCGAACATGGCTGACTGCGGCGCGAAATCGTGCTGTCCCGTCGGGGTGTCAGCGCCGACCTGCTGGTCAGCCATATGTGGGTAATGGCCGTTTGGCGGAGCCGCGGCAAAGCTACCCGCGAACTGGTCTGAGTGCGGTTGTCCCTCGCCATGAGGCGCCATTTCGATTGATGCACCTTGGTAGGCTGGCGGCATCGCGCCATGCATTGGCTCGCCCATGGCCTCGTCTGGCACCGGCGGAAAAAACGCTTGCGGCGCGGCGGCAGCTGGCGGTTGCGCCTCGATGTGTTGCAGACGCTTGACGCGGCCGCGCTGAGCGTCGCTCTTGGCGGCGGCAGCTACAGCGGCGGGCGATGCCTGCTCTTGACCTGTTCGTTTGGCTTTCCGCCGGCTGCGG
>JAWXCP010000227.1:0-2718 GCA_034408685.1 Hyphomicrobium aestuarii
CCCGGACTTCCTTGCGGGCCTTCGCCCGGACTTCCTTGCGGGCCTTCGCCCGGACTTCCTTGCGGGCCTTCGCCCGGGCTTCCTTGCGGGCCTTCGCCCGGGCGCCACCTCTCGTCCATATCCTTGCGGTCGCGCTTGCGCTTGAGGAACGGCCGCTCGACGTGGTGGTCAGCGATAAAGCGGGCAATCTCGCCAGCGACTTCAGCGGGCATCGTAACCGTTTCGACGATGTTGGTGCCAGCCTCGGTGTGGGCTTCCCCCTCGGCCGGGTCGGCGGTCACAGCGGCAATCGTGACCTTATCCTCGGCGCCATCCGACCGGAACACGACCCACAATCGCGGCGCGTCCGTCAGGAGATTGTCGCGATAGTTCGTCGTCTCGGTCGCGTAGAGCTCGATATCGAACGCCCCGGCGTAATATCGCGCCGCCTCGCCCGACATACCAAGCGGCGTCCATGGGGCCACGTCGGGCGCAACCGGGAACACGGAGACCGGCCGCCATACGAAGGGCGAGGCCTGCGCGTCGGCCCATTCGCCGGTCAACCGTCGACGCTCGACAACGAGGCCAACGGTCAGCTTTTCCTCGATCATTGCGCCTCTTTCAGCTGAGAGTCGCTGCAGCGTACGCAGCCAGCGGCAGCCCGGTCAAAAGGTTCTGCGGCTTGACCCGCACCACGCGGTTCGTCGTCATGCCGAGGATCAGGTACACCGGCGCGCCGCGCACGCGCTCCTCCATGTCGGCGGGGTCGTCGAACGTAAGCTTGAACAGCGCGACAATACGATTGCGGCCGTCGTCGCGCGGTTCCTCGCCCTGCCACAGCGCATTGCCGATGGCCGTGCCCTCCTGGTCGAGCCCGACGAACCAGCGCCAGTCGGTCCCATCCAGTCGTTCGATCGGCTCGACCGTTACGGCGGCGCCGGTCATGTGGCGCACGAAGCGCTCGATGACGCGGGCAAACCCGGTGCGTCCCGGCCCACCGAGCCGGAAGTCGAGCACCATGTCGAAGGCGTCGCTGCGGGCGTGATAGACGGTGGCGTTGTCGAGCGTCAGCACGTCGAGGTCGCGCGACCGGGCGTCGGCAAACACCGCGACGAGCGGCGAGGTATGGGCCTCGGTGGTGCTGTCGCCGATTACTTCGTCGTCGGCGAGCAGGGGAACGCTATCGCGGATCGACAACCGCTGCGGGCGAAACATGAGCTCGCCTGCGCGTAGTTTGAACGCGTCGGTTTCGCCGTCCAATGCGTTGCGCAGAATAAGGTGGACGAGCTGGTTCAAGAACAGCGCCGGTGTCGTGACCTTCGCTGCCCCTCGAAACAGGGCCAGATACGCTCCCTCCACCGTGCCGGCTACCAGCAGTTGGTCGCGAAAGCCGATGAAATGTCGCCAGTTCTCGCGGGCGTCGCGGTCGGCGATGAGCTTGATCTCGTCAGGCGGCACGGGGCCATCGGGATCGCGGAACAGGCGCTGGTGGATGGCCTTTTCGACGAGGCAGGCCTCCGTCGGCGGCACGATCTCTGGCCGGGCGAGGTAGGCCTTCCAGAACTCGGCCGTGGGGCGCAGAAATCCGTCGTCGCTATGGTCGAGCAGCAGATGCCCGCTCGAGACCCAAAATTCAGCCATTATACGCGACCTCCGCCCGTTGCGGCGCGACCGGCGATCATCGCGGCGAGATCGATGGTGGCGTCCGCTGCTGCCGTGTCGTGGGCCCGGCGGACGATATCGGGCACATTGGTAGTTTCGACTGAGGTTGCGCTATCTTCCGGGTCGGCATCGACAATCGCGAACGCGCCGACGCTGCACGGCATCGAGGTCGCCTGCTTGGCATCGGCCATGGCGAAGGTACGGAATTGCTCGACAATCGCGCCATCGTCGCCCGCCCTGCGGCTGAGCGCGACGAGGGTTTGCACCGGATGGCGGGCGAGGTCTTCGGCGGCTGTCAGTTCGTCATGCGCGGCTTGGAGCGCGGTTTCGATGTCGGGCGCGCCGTGGTTGGCGACGAGGTGGGCGGCGAGCGCTCGCGCAGCGGCCTCGTGTTCGTCATCGGTGGCTTCGACCACGACGGCGAGCGTCGACCAGCCGAATGTCGTCAGCCCCAGGAACCCGCTGCGGAACGCCTGCTTGTCGCGCCCCGTGAGCGCGGCCGGGTCACGATCCCAGAATTCGAACGTGCCGGGGATCGCCCACTCGCCGGGTTCGGCAGCGGTTGGGAATACGAACGTGTCGGACGGATCGAGGCGGATGGTGCGCAGCAGCTGTCTCATCGCCGTCCCATATCACGCCGCGCTGGAACAGGGACAGGGGGCGTGTGGTGGTGTTGGGGTGGCGGCGTGCGCGATCGTGGCGGCGGCGAGCTGATCTCGGTGCGTTTCGGTCAGGCCTCATCCAGCCGCCATCCGAACGGCTGTTGTCGGAGCTCAGCAGAGATGGATGTCTTTCAATCGGATGTGGTGGGGCAACAGCACGCCTCACCCATCCCCCGCGCAGCGCTGCGAACGGGTCGAGTGCTGGCACGGCGGGCCATTGGAAATCGGGGCCGTTGACGCGTTGTTGAAGCCAGCATGTAGGTTGGGTCAAGCGTTTCAGCGCGACCCAACAATTCAGCGCGCCGACGACTGAACGTCAATTCAGCGCTGCGGCGACTTGACGTCACTCAGCATTCATCGCCCAATCGGGCATCGGTGGCATCTCGTCAGAGCCCCAATGGGGTTCGTAGACGCC
>JAWXCP010000228.1:0-9662 GCA_034408685.1 Hyphomicrobium aestuarii
AGAACCCGTCGGCAGGTGCGTTGGGCGCGCTACCGCTGGCGACGATATCGGCCATCCGGCGAGCCCTACCAGAGGACGCCATTCTGTCGGCGACGGTTGGCGACCTGCCGTGTCTGCCAGACGTGCTGACGGCAGCGGCGAAGGCGACTCTGCTGGCTGGCGCTGACTATGTCAAAGTGGGGATCTTTCCAGGCGGCTTGCCCCAGGACAGCATCGCGAGGCTCGGTGCATTGGGCTCCGGTCGCGGGCGGATCGTCGGGCTGTTACTGGCTGACCGCGCACCCGACTTCGGGCTGATCGCCGCGATGGCGGACGCAGGATTCGCTGGCGTCATGCTCGATACGGCGGATAAATCCGCTGGTGCGCTGCCCGATGTGATGGACCTTGGCGCGATCGAGTCGTTCGTGCGCGAGGCGCACATGCGTGGCATTTTTTCGGGGCTCGCCGGGGCGTTGCGGCTGGCCCATATCGCGCCGTTGGTGCGGCTCAACCCCGACGTGCTGGGGTTTCGCGGCGCGTTATGCGCCAATGAAAACCGCACGGGCCGCATCGATGCGGCTAGCCTCGCCGCTATTCGTGGAGCGATCACAGCCAATGCAAGAAGGGCGACCACCTGTCCGGTGGCCACCCGCTCTGAAGCGTAAAGTCGAGCTTCAAAACGAAATGGGTCGAGTCGCGTGTTGCCCCGTCACCTGCCAACCTGTTTGCAGGGGTTGGCGTCGAGGTCGCAGCCCCATCCGCCCGACGATTGCGAGCAGCGCATCGAGACGCGGATCGCCTTGCGAATATTGGCCCAGTCGGTGCCGTATTCCCAGGCGGTGAACCCGGCCCACGCCTTGATCGCTTCGTTCTTGGCCGCGGCCTGCGATGGCAAGCCCGAGCTGGCACCGGCATGCGAGTGGTCGATAAGGCAAAGTTTGTTGCCAACACGCATCGCTGCATGGAGCGAGGTGGCAACGCCAGTGTCATCAGCAGCGGCGGGCTGGGCGACCATCGCCATCGCCATCGCCAAGCCGAGCGCAATTTTGTAGTGCAAGTTCATATCAACAGCCCTGAGTCGTGGAGTTGACCTAAGGTGCCAGAACTGAGCCTCGGAGTAAGCCGGTGGCGATGTCGCAACGCAAAAAGTCGCGTATTGGAGCAATCGCGACACACGTTCAGAATTTGGCCACAGGGAGCGAGACCGCGACCGCCGACTGCAACCCGGCCTCGCGCAAAGCCGGTAATTACGACTTCACGGCAATGACGGAAATCTCGACCAGCATGCGCGGGTCGACCAGCTTGGCCTCAACGCAGACCCGGGCGGGCGCATGTGCTTCGCCGCCGGTCCAGGCAATCCAAGCCTCGTTCATGGCGTCACGGTGGCGGATGTCGTTGAGCCAGATGCTGGCCTGGACGACGTTGGCCTTCGACGTGCCGACAAGCGCGAGGAGGCGGTCGATCTCGGTCAGAACTTCGGCGGTCTGGCCCTTCACGTCACGCGACAGGTCCGTCGGGATGATCCCGGCGGTGTAGACCATGCCACCGGCCTCGACGGCCTTGGCATAGATTTTCGACGTCTCGTAGCGCGTGATGGCCATTTGGATGTCCCGGTTGGCAGTGGTTCGCGGCGGTGCCTAACAGCCGGGCTGCCGGGTGTAAACATTGGTGGCTCACAGCAGCGAGGTCGCGTGGACCGCCTTGCCGTCGATCATCAGCGCCTTGATCGCCGCGGTGCCATCGCCATCAATCGCAAGCTTGACGGTGACGGACTTGTTGCGGATCGCGTTTTCGATCGCCTTACCCGTGCCTTCGGGTACGAAATAGCTCTCGATGCCGTAGCTGATACCGCCGAAACCGTGCACGCGGCGGCCGACCATGACGATTTCACCAGAGGCGAGAGCGGCAGGCCGTTCAGGGCCGACGGACTTGATCCGCCACGACGGCTTGGTGCCATCGCGTTCGAGCACGGCATAAACCGAGGCGCCGATCTTGGTCGGCTTGGTGTGGCTCGCATTTATGCGGCCGGGCGTTCGGCCGGGTTGGGACCCTGAAGGCGGGGCTGGAAAGCGATGCGCCTCGGTGGTGATGATCACATAGTCGCCGCGGAACAGGCTGCGGGGGTCGACCGGTGTCACATCGAGCACGACCTCGGTCCCAGTTGTGAGAACGTACAGGCGCGGGGCGAAGATACCAAACAGCAGCGCGGTTTGAATAGCTACCAGGATGGCTATGGCAAACCAGCGGTCTGTTCCGGGTTTGCCGTTATCCGACAAAGCAGGCTCGGCCGTCGGCTCGGCCGGCGGCTCGAACGGCGGCTCGAACGGCGGCTCGAACGGCGGCTCGAACGCCGGCTCGGACGCCGCATCGGGGCCAGTGGTGACAGCGTGGGCGCTGGTCGTCGCGGCGCCTGTTGAAAGATCGGCTGGTGCCGTAGTGGTGGCGGGCCCAAACAACGCGCGCTGCTCTCTCAACGAAACGCGTGCACGGTCGACCAGCGCACCGAGTTTTGGATGTCTCATGACGCGCCTCCAAGCGGCTTAGACGGGGGGATGACCGGGGGCCTGATGCTACTCAGCTGCCAACCGGCAACGGCAAGACCGACAGCGAGGAGGCCAGCGATGAAGAAAAAAGCCGATGTCAACATCAGACTTCCAACCGTTCGGAAGAAGATGATCAGAACGGTCACCGCGAAAGCCGCATAGCCCAGTCGCGTCAAGGCCCGGTCGGTGGTCATCGTGCCGTACCAGACGCCAGCGATCGAGAGCACGAGCCCGGCGCCGTACCAGATGATGAGCGTGGCCCAGCTTTTCTCACGGTGGCCGAAGCCGAGCACTGGCGTCAGCATATTCATCACGACGCCGCCAAACAGAACTGCGGCGCCGTAAAACAGCAGCGATCGAGCAAATCCCGGCACGCTGCCGTGGAGCCAGGCGATGGTGTCCGAAGTGATGCGCTCCAGCGGGGTTGCAGAGACGGTCGCGCTGGCGCTCATGTTCGTGGCCGCGTGCTCGGAGCCGGACGGGTCGGTCGTGCTCCGGCTGGCATGTTCGATCGCGATTGCGGCGAGGACAGCGATGGCTCCGACCATTGGTACGATCGTCCGGCCGCCGGGCATCAAGAGGCCGATCGACAATACCCAGGCCGTCAGCGCGACGGCACACGCATTAAGCCCGCGCTGCGAGCGTTCGCGGGCAAAACCGGCGGCGACGGCAGCGACTGCGACGGGAAATGGCCAGTGGACCGAACCATTCGTGCCCCAGCTTATGGTGAGGCTCGACTCCCAGCCGCTCCAAAGCGCGAACAGCGCCAGGGCGGCGAACAGGGCTGGCATCGACCGAAGTACGTAACCGGCAGCGAGCGCGCCGATGGCCCACAGTAGGACGCCGTCGGGCGGGTGGCCGTCGATGTGATACATTTGCGAGATCAGCATGATCGACGCGCCGTAAATCAGCACGCCGAGCAAGACGGCGGCCTGGGCCAGCCCTGGCATGCCGCGCTCGAACAGGACGCCGGCAGCGGCGTAGGCCGTCAGCAGCGAGCCGCCGAGCAGCAGCAGGCGCTCGAGCCGCGACATCTCCTGCCAATTGGACGCGACGAACGTCAGCACGGCGCAACCGAGCAGGATCGCGGCTATGACGCCGAATACGTTGGCGAGCTTGAACCCGCCGCCGCCGTCATCGAGCTCGGCCAGGATTGCTGTTTCGCCGTCGGCCGTGACCCAGCCAGCGTCCCGCCAGCGGGCCAGATCGCGTCGTCTCCGGTCCGTTGTCATCCACATGGGGCGAGGCTCGCGGTTGGCAAAGTATGAAAGGTGATCACGCCTCAGTACTCCAATATATATATTGGAAGAAGGCGTGGCCGTGCTAATTCTAATGAACCTTATTCACGTTTACAAGGCGGAACAGGGAAGCTGTCGTCAGGATGACGGATCAGCATTAATAATCCGCGCACTGGCGGCATGGGCCGTTGCGAATGCTGCTGCAACCCGGGCGGCTTCGGTGAGGTGGTCGTTGCCCGTGCGTCCCGAGTGCCGCGCCGGTTTGAAATCGTGGTCGGCGCCATCGAGCCAGGCGATGTCGATGGATGGTGGCAGGCCGTAGCTTTCGACCTCGGTGCGACTGCCGAAGGGGTCACGGGTGCCTTGCACGATAAGCATCGGGCATCCGGTCTCGCCAAGATGGCCGGTGCGGAGTTTGGCTGGCTGCCTGACCGGGTGGAACGGGTAGCCGAGGCAGACGCAACAATCGGCGATGCCGCGCTGGTTCAGCGTGCGGGCGGCCATGGTGGCGATGCGGCCGCCCATCGATTTGCCGCCAACCGCAATCGGCTGCGAGAGCCGTGCCGATAACGCCTCGGCCTGCGCGATAAACTCAGGGATAAGCGTTGCGACTGGAGGTGGCGGCCGGCGGCTCCGAACGCCTTGTCGGCGCGCGGCCATGTAGGCGAACTCGAACCGGTGGACGGCGACGCCCTGGCCAGCCATCGCTTCAGCGAAGGCATCGAGAAAAGGCGATGTCATCGGGGCACCCGCGCCATGGGCCAGCAGTAGATGCACCGCGGCCTTGAGGGGTCCGCTCGAGAGGAGGGGCGCGAACGTTTTATCCACCGGCTGAGCTCTCGCTTGGGGTTGGGATCAGGGAGCTAAACGGAAGCCTTTTCTCAAAGCGTGGCAGAGTAATCACGCAGATCGTCTTACTGCCTGATTTGGGGGACAACACAGTAACGCGTTGCCGGAACGCCCCGCGTTCGTCAGAATGAGCGATACTGGGCCGGTGCCGTGTCTCATGACCGGTAGGGGCGGCAGATCGGCACAATGGATCGGTGGCATGTCCGATTTGAACAACACGACACAACCCCGAGAGGGGAAGACAGCAGGTATGACGACAGCGACTGTACTGGCGGTGGCCGCGCGTCGGTTCTCGCAAGGCGCGTTCGCTATCATCACCGCTGGCGTGGTCACGGCCGCGATGCTGGCGGGCGCTGGCCAGCTCGGCGCTGGTCCGACGATCCCGGGCGACAAGGCCGAAGTCGACGGTGGTGCGATGCCGACGTTTCCGTCAGCTGCCGCAGCGTTGCAAACGCCAGCTGAACCTGCATCGACTGACGGCGCCTCATTGGCGAAGCCGCCGTCGGCTCCACAATCAACGACGCCCGCGCCAACAAACGCTGCGCCGTCGCCCGCCGTACTGTCGCCAACAGGGCCGTCGCCAACCGCGCCATCGACAGCCACGGCGGAAATGGCAACGGCGATACCAACCACCCTACCCGCAGCACAGTCCACCATTGTGGCACCGCCCGCGCCAACGGGATCGCCGACAGCCGCGGCGTTAGCTGCGCCCTCGCCTGCAGCCGAGGTGGAGACCGACGGGACGCCCGGGCTGAAGCCAGCCAAGGTGCTGTTCGGCGGCGTCAAAACGGCGGCCCCGCTCGCGGCCCGCGCGATCGGCTCGTATGCCAAGGGCTGCCTGTCAGGGGCAAAAGCGCTGCCCGTAGACGGCCCGCAATGGCAAGCGATGCGGCTATCGCGAAACCGCAACTGGGGGCATCCACAACTCGTTGCGATGGTCCAGAAGCTCGCCAAAGACGGGCGCGAGAAGGACGGCTGGCCGGGCTTGCTCGTCGGCGATCTGTCGCAGCCGCGCGGTGGCCCCATGCTGACCGGACATGCCAGCCACCAGATCGGGCTCGACGCCGATGTGTGGCTGACGCCGATGCCCGATCGCCGTCTGTCGGATGCTGAGCGCGAGACCATGTCGGCGACATCGATGCTGGCCGACGATGCCGTGACGGTCGCACGGGACAAATGGACGGACGGGCATTTGAACATCATCAAGCGGGCCGCGACCTATCCCGAGGTCGAGCGCGTGCTGGTCCATCCGGCGATCAAGCAGGTGCTGTGTTTTGCGGCGAAAGACGACCGCAGTTGGCTGGCCAAGGTACGCCCATACTGGGGCCACCACTATCATTTCCATATCCGGATGGGGTGCCCGGCCGGGTCGACGGATTGCCAGCCTCAGGTGCCGACATCGGGCGACGAGGGCTGCGGTTCAGAGCTTGATGATTGGCTCAAGCGGGTCGGCAATGCCGCCGCTGCAGCCCAGCAGCCGATCCCCGTTCCGCCAGCCAAACCGGCCAAGGAGAAGCCGCCGATCACGTTGGATGCCTTGCCAGGCGAATGCCGGGTGGTGCTGGAGACCGGAAACCCGTCTGCCAAGGCTGACATCGCGGCGGCCGATGCGGCAATTGCAGCGGCAGCAGCGAAGCGGGACAAGGCCAAATCATCGGTAAAAACCAAGACGCAGCCAGCGGCAGCTCCCGCCGCGGCAACTGCGGGAGTGGCCGTCGTCAAGCCTCCGTCGGCGATCCCCCTGCCACCATCAGCACCACCATCTGCGGCAGCGGCGGCAGTGCCCGGGACGACATCCGGTCGCCCATAGCAGGTCGCCCGTAACGGGCTTCCAGCACTCAGGCTCCCTTTGCGATCGTCGCCAGGAACGCGGCGCCGTAACGCGCTATTTTGACGGCGCCGAACCCGGTAATGCCATGCAACTCGGCCTCGGAGGCAGGGCGCTTGTCGGCGAGTTCGACGAGCGTCTTGTCGTGGCAGATCATGAACGGCAGGACGCCAGCGTCTTTCGCCAGCCGCGATCGCGTCACGCGTAAGACGGCATAGAGCCCGCCATGTTCTGCGGCCGCCTCGCCGCCAGGCGACAACGGCGGACCCGAGCGAGATTTGCCGCGCCGCGACCCCTTCGGTTCGCTGGCCTGTTCGCGAACCGCGAACGTCTCCTCGCCGCGCAATAGCGGCCGCGAGCGTTCGGTCAACTGGAGCGTTGCAAATCCCTCGCCGTCGGGCTCCAGGTAGCCTGCGGCGGTCAGATGGCGGAACACCGCCTTCCACACCGTCTCACCGGTCGCCGCGCCGATGCCGAACACCGGCAGCTTGTCATGGCCGTTGCGCAAGACGCGCTCGTCGGTCTCGCCGCGCAGCACGGCAACGACGTATTGCACGCCGAAGCGTTGGCCGGTCCGGTAGACGGCCGACAGCGCCTTGCGAGCGGCGTCCGTGGCGTCGACGGTGCGCGGCGGATTGAGGCAGTTATCGCAGTTGCCGCATGGCGGAGAGCCGTGCTGGCCGAAATAGGACAACAGCGCCTGCCGTCGGCATGCCGTCATCTCAGCGAGCCCAATCAGCTTGTCGAGTTTGGTGCGCTGGCCAATTTTGAACGCCTCGCTGCCGTCTGACTGGGCGATCCACTGGCGCAGTTGGATGACGTCCTGGAGGCCGTAGGCCATCCACGCATCTGCCGGGTCGCCGTCGCGGCCAGCGCGCCCGGTCTCCTGATAGTAAGCCTCGATAGACTTCGGCAGGTTCAAGTGCGCGACGAACCGCACGTCGGGTTTGTCGATGCCCATGCCGAACGCGATTGTCGCCACGACGATCAGGCCGTCTTCGGCTAGAAACCGCTGCTGGGTCCGGGCGCGCACGGCGGCATCGAGACCGGCATGATACGGCAGGGCCTTGCGGCCTTTGCGGTCGAGCCAGGCGGCGGTCTCGTCGACCGATTTGCGCGACAGGCAGTAGACGACGCCAGCGCTCGTCGGGTGCTCACGCTCGATGAACGACCACAACCGTTCGCGCGCGCTGCCGCCGCCGACCTCAGAAATCGTGTAGCGGATGTTCGGCCGGTCGAAGCTCGACACGAACCGTGCGGCGCCGTCAAGCCTCAGTTCGGTCGCGATCTCCTCGCGCGTGCGCTCGTCTGCGGTCGCGGTCAGCGCGACACGCGGTATGGTCGGGAAGCGCTCGGCCAAAACCCGGAGTTGGCGGTATTCAGGCCGGAAATCGTGCCCCCACTGCGACACGCAATGCGCTTCATCGATGGCAAAAATCGAGATCTTCGCCCGGCTGATCAGGCCCAGCGTGCGGTCCTGGACGAGCCGCTCTGGCGCGACGTAAAGCAGGTCGAGATTGCCGGTGACGAGTTCCCACTCGACCCGCTCTTGCGCCGCGCGATCGAGCGTCGAGTTGAGGAACGCGGCGCGCACGCCGTTTTCGCGCAATGCCGTCACCTGATCCTGCATCAGCGCGATCAGCGGCGACACCACGATGCCGGTGCCGGGTCGAACCAGGGCGGGAATTTGGTAGCACAGGGATTTGCCGCCGCCGGTCGGCATCAACACGAGCGCGTCGCCGCCAGCTATCAACGTCTCGATGATTTCGGCCTGCTGGCCGCGAAACGACCCGTAGCCGAACACACGGTCAAGAACGTCGCGAGCCTCGCGCGTTGCCATCTCGATCGAGGGGGCCATCTCGATCGAAGGGGCCACCTCGATCGAAGGGAGTTGAGTGCGCGACCCGGCCATCACAGCGGTCGCCCGGGACGCAGACTTCGATTCCGCTGGCGCCGTAGCCGATCGGGTCGCCGCCCCAGACGGTGCAGCGGATGGTGCAGCCGATGGTGCCCCGGATGGTGCAACGGGCGCTGCGGTTGGGCTCGTAATTTTTCGGGCTGCCGACGCCATGAGAATATCCACCAGTTGGTGGGGTCGACGCTAGACCGATTCTGATGCTGCAACTCACCGATCGTGATGCCCTGCCGCAGCGTGGGGCACGACTTATCCCCGGTGAGACTTATCCCCGGTGTGACGCGTCCCCGGTGTCGGGTGCGGTTGGCAAGGGGTGCCTTGAACGGACTTCGATCAGGCGGCAGCAAAAACTGTTCGCGCAAACTTATCCCCGCCCTCGCCGGCCAGGTTATTTTGACCAAGTCCTGTCCAAGGGGTCCGGTTCGCGAGCTGGGCGGATTGGGGCAGGCCTGTCGCCGGCGTTCGGGAACCCTTCAGCTGGTCCTGGATGCGGATGCGGTTGTCAGCGATGACAGCCAAACGGCCGGATCGGGGATGGCCCGGCCGGCATCGGCATCACCGGCGATAGCGGCGGAGCGGGAGTGCGGTCGGGACGGGTGGCATACTTGCACCGATGCGGCACACCTGGCCCACATCCCGCAATTTTTCGATCGTTCAAGGCCAGCCCGCTGTGCCGGACCCCGCTTGTTTCAACCCCGTTGGTGTCAGCTGGTGGGTGTAAAGGTGCGTCCGCACTGCGTGTTTTGAAATCGTGCCACGCGGCAGCGGAGTGCCTGAAAACCTCCCCCAACTCCGTCATGGCCCGCGCAGGCGGGCCACCCAGACGTGCCTTGGGATCGTGTTCAGTCGGGGCGGAATGCGAACGTCGCGTCTAACGACTTTGTCTGGGTGGCCCGCCTGCGCGGGCCATGACGGAGTTATGTGGGTCGTTCGAGCGACGATCGGCTTTAAGCAATCAACAACGGCAAAGCCCGGGAGCAACGCGACCCGCCGCGAGCGGCGCGGTATTATGCTGGCCCGAGCGCAGCGGGCCTGACGGTCCGGATCGCACCGTCGCGGGCGCTGGCCCGAGCGCGAGCTGAGGATCAGCCGTGAGCACTCAACAACGGCGAAGCCCGGGAGCAACGCGACCCGCCGCAAGCGGCGCGGTATTATGCTGGCCCGAGCGCAGCGGGCCTGACGGTCCGGATCGCGCCATCGCGGGCGCAGGCCCGAGCGCGAGCTGAGGATCAGCCGTGAGAAATGAACATCGGCGAAGCCCGGGAGCAACGCGACCCGCCGCGAGCGGCGCGGTATTATGCTGGCCGAGC
>JAWXCP010000229.1:0-11057 GCA_034408685.1 Hyphomicrobium aestuarii
GGCGGCGGCGGTTCCGGCGAACGCTATGGCGCCCATCAGCAGGTAGGTGTGGCCAGCCATCGACGGATAGGCGAGGCCGGCCAGATAGACTGCGGCTGCCGTCATCAATCCGCTTCCAACCGAGGAATAAAGCGACTGCGCGGTTCCGCTCGCGCCTTCCGGCACGGCTTTGGCGATGAAGTGCATCGCGCCGAGGTGGGTTGCGGCATACGTGGCGCCATGGAGGATCTGCAATGCGAACACGGCCGCATACGGCGGGTCGATACTCATCACGGACCAGCGGACGATCGCCGCCACCCCGCCCAGGATCAGCAGCCGCACCGCGCCGAGCTTGGCGATGAACGGCGCCGACCATCCCAGCAGGACGATTTCGGCGATGATCGCCACCGCCCATAGCGTGCCGAACGCGCTTCCGGAGACGCCCTGGCCTTGCAGGTGGAGCGCGCCGAAGGTGTAGAACGCCGCGTGCGAGGCCTGTATCGCGCCGACGGCGACGATGAACAGGACGAACACTGGCTGTGTCATCAGCGCGCCGACCGCCCCCGCCGCCCCGGCGTTGGAGCGGGTCCCCTCGCGCTGCGCGTTTTGCTGGCGTGTTGTCGTCGCCGTCACGGTTGCCGCTAGGGGCGCCGTCCCGGTCGCGGCGTCACGCCGGGGGTGCGGCAGCATGAGCGCCGCGATGGCCGTTGCGATCGTCGCGCCGACCAGAGCCCAGATGATCGCGCGCGCCCCCCATATGTCGATCATCGCTCCGGCGGCCAGCGTCGCGATCAGGAACGTCAGCGAGCCCCACAATCTCATGCGGCCGTAGTCGTGACCCGCCGCGCGCACGCCAGCCACGGCAACCGTATCGATCAATGGCAGCACGGACACGGCGATCACGGAGTACGGGATAACCGTGACGACGAGCCAGCCGTAGCTCGGCGCATTCCAGGCCGCGATGGCGAGAACGGCGGACGCCGCCGATAGGGCTACGACGAGCGTGCGGTGGCGGCCCGTTGCGTCGGCATAGGCGCCGATGATCGGCGTCAGGATCGCGCGGAGGATGATCGGCAGCGCGGTCAGGAGGCCGATCTGCTCGGGCGTGAGGCCGCGCGAGGCCAGCCAGACCGGGAAGTAGGTCAGATGGACGCCGAACACGAGGAACACCGCGCCGAAATACAGCGCGACCCGTTCGGCAAAGTGCGAGCCGAGGTCGACAGGGCCGGTGGCGGAAGGGGTTTGCGTTCGGGCGCTGGCGGCTAACGCCGTTTTGCTGGCGGCTAACGCCGTGCTGCTTGCGGCTAATGCCGGGTTGCTTGCGGCTGACGCCGTATCACTTGCGGCTGACGCCGGGGCTGTCTGGTCGGTCATGGCGGAAGCCGAGAGGAGGTTGGCGTCATCGGTCGAGGTAGCCCGCACAAACTGAACGGCGCCCTACCGTCCCGGCACAAAAAAGCCGGCCCGGCTGTAGCCGGACCGGCCTTCCCCCGTCTGCCTCGCGCATGCCCCCCGGCACGCAGCGTCGGCTTCCCCCCGAAACCGGGCTTGATTGGTTTCGTCGAAGCTCATTTCCCGTGCAAGCGAACACCGCATGTGTCGCTCTTCGGTGGCGGCGATGTGCAGTTGCGCAACAGGCGGCAAGACGCCGCTTGCATTGCATCTGATGGGGTGCCGCTCACGCGAAATTTTCTGCCGCTCACGCGGGGGGACCGGTGCGGCGGATGGCGTACAGGTGGTCGACCGGGCGGGCGCCGTGTCCGACAGGGGCTGCCTGCGCCGCTGCGATCGCGTGCCACAAATACGCCTTGGCCCGCCCGACGGCCTCGTCTAGCGGCACGCCAAGCGCCAACAGCGCGGCGATCGCTGCCGACAATGTGCACCCCGTGCCATGGCTTGGCGGAACGTTTTGGCGCGGTAGCGCATATTCGCGCGTCACCCCGCCAACCCACAGCACGTCGGTTGCGTTCGGTCCAAAGCCGTGGCCGCCTTTGACCAGGACCGCGTGCGCGCCGAGCTGCTGGCCGATGATCGCGGCCTGCTCGTGCATGTCGGCGACGGATTTCGCTGGAGCAGAGCCGGTCAGTATGGCGGCTTCCTCTATGTTGGGCGTCACGAGCTCGGCGAGCGGGATGAGCCGCGTTCGCATGGTTTCGACCGCGTCTGGCGCCAACAGGATATCGCCCGAGGTTGCGACCATCACCGGGTCGACGACCAGCGGTCCGAGGCGGCCGTTCGCGCGATGGCGGGCATAGGCGTCGGCGACGGTGGCGACGATCTCGGCGGTTGCCAGCATGCCGGTCTTGACAGAGCCGACGTCGAGGTCCTCGGCGACGCTGTCGATCTGCTCGGCTAGGAATGGCGCTGGCACGGCGTGGACGCCGGTGACACCGCGCGTGTTCTGGGCGGTCAAGGCGGCGATCGCGGTCGCACCGTAGACGCCGAACGCTGAGAAGGTCTTGAGGTCGGCCTGAATACCGGCCCCACCCGAGCTGTCGGAGCCGGCAATCGACAGGGCTATTGGCATTTGAGCCATCGGCATTCGGGCATTGGGCATTTTGCTTTCGCCGATCACGTCAGGCCATAGCATCGGGACCGGAACTGGTCCGGCCATTATTGCCCAAGCCCCTTGATATCCTTGCGGAAGCCGTCCGACGTCGCCCAGCCCTCGATCGTCGCGAGCCAGGGGAACGTTTCGATCAGCCAGTTGCCGAGCGAGGTGAACGAACCGGTGATGAACATGATCCCGGTCACGACGAGCAACGCGCCCATTACCTTTTCAACGGTGCCAAGGTGGCGGCGGAAGTGCTGCATGAAGGTCATGAACGGCCCGATTGCGACGGCTGCCAAAACAAACGGCACGCCGAGGCCCAGGGAGTAGACGAACAGCAACGCGACGCCCGCCGTAAGCGTCGCCTCGTTGGAGGCAAGCGACAGCACAACGGATAAGATCGGCCCGATGCACGGCGTCCAGCCGAATGCAAACGCCAGTCCGAGCAGGTAGGCGCCAGCGAACGAGGCTCCGCCCACGTTGGCCTGGAAGCGCGCCTCGCGGTACAGCAGCGAAACCCGCAGAAGTCCTAGGAAATGCAGTCCGAACAGGATGATGACGAGGCCGGCCGCTATCCCGAATTCGGCTTTGTAGCGACCTAAGAACTGCCCGGCTGCCGAGGCGCCAGCGCCGAGCAACACGAATACTGTCGTGAAGCCCATGACGAAAAACAGCGACGCCGCGACAATCTTGAGCCGCGCGCTTTGCGTGGGCCCGCTGCCCTCGGTCATCTCTTCCAACGATCGCCCGCCAAGGTAGACAAGGTAGGGCGGCACCAGTGGCAGTACGCACGGTGACAGGAACGAAAGCAGCCCGGCGAAGGCCACCCCGAAGTAGATGTATGCGTCTGCGAACATGCGGTTTGTTTGAACTCGCGGGTGACTTCAGCGGGGTCGACACCTGCTGGTAGGGCTGCGCCTTGGCGACAGCAAGTTAAGTCTCGGTGATGAGCGTGTTCTAAAGTGGCGATCTGATGTGAATGTTTCCCGTCCTGGTTCGTCCTGGTTTCTGGCCCATTGACCGGCACTCTGCGGGTCTCTACGCTGTCATCAACATGTCATATAAATTAAAACTCTCCGATCGTTTTGACCGCGGCGTGCGACGGATCGGCGTCGAACAAATCGATGCTGCGCTTGGACACCTGCGCTCGGACGGCGAAACGTCGTTGACTGTTCATGCAACGCGTAAGTGCCTGAAAAAGCTTCGGTCTCTGCTGCGTATGGTGCGGCCCGGGCTATCTGCGGCGGTATTCGAGCGCGAGAATGCCCGGTTCCGCGACATCGCACGTCAGCTGTCAGACCTTCGCGACAGCCACGTCCTGGTCGCGACGATCGACGCGTTGCAAACCAGCGCTGAAGGCCGCACCAAGCCTGCGCTCGAGGCTGCGGCAAAACAGCTGGGTCGGCCGCAAACAATTGGCGCAAATGTAGCGGCTGACGCGGCCGCGTTGTTGGCCGAGGCTGCTGGTCAACTCGATGTTGCGCGGACCGGTTTTGCGAAGCTTGAGATCGACGGTGGCTTTGACACGGCGTTTTCAGGTGCCGCCGACAGCTACCGCAAAGCGCGCCGCAGCATGCACCACGCGTTTACGACCTGCGATTGCGACGATCTGCATGAGTTCCGCAAAGCCGCACAGTATCATTGGCGGCACATGCATCTGCTGTCGGCCGCTTGGCCCGAGTATTTCGAAGCGCGGGCAACCACGGCGCGACGATTGTCGATGACACTGGGCGACGACCACGATCTGGCGCTGCTCGCAGCGGTCATGTCGGCGCCCGACGGCGCACGAGGGCTGCGGCTTTCGGCACAGAGGCGCGGGTTGATCCTGTCGATGATCGAAACGCGGCAGAGCGAGCTGCAGATGCGGGCGCTCCGGCTCAGCCAGCAGTTGTTTGCCGATCCGCCGGGCGGGTTCCGGGATACAATCGCGTTTCACTGGACGACGGCGTTGGGAAGCTACAGGGACGACCAAACCAACCACGGCGATGCCCAGACCCGGACTGAGACCCGGACTGAGACCCGGACTGAGACCCGGACTGAGACCCGGGCTGAAACTCGGGCTGAAACCCGGGCCAAGGCTCAGGGCAGGGCCGAGAGCCGAGCAGCGGCTGCCGAGTAACGATCGCCGCAGGGCGGCGATCTGATCCAAGACAGTCGCGCGACCGTCATGATACCTGTGCCGCAAAACACGTGCGGCAGGTCGGCCTCGTTGGCCTCGCGCCGCTGGAGAGCCCATGAACGAAATCATCCGCAGCCAATCGTTCGAGCAGGCGACTTTAGAGCGCGCTGAACGAGAGCGCGCCGACGCTGCCGTCGCTCAGCCCGAAGCCAAACTGGACGATCCTCGCGCTCACTGGCCTGCCGACCATCCGCAGGTCAAATTCGGCAAGATCGGCGTATTGCTGCTCAACCTCGGCACGCCGGACGCCACCGACTACTGGTCGATGCGACGCTACCTGAAGCAGTTTTTGTCGGATGCGCGCGTCATCGAGGTGCCAAAAATCATTTGGTGGCCAATCCTCAATCTCGTGATCCTGACGGTCCGACCCGGTCCCAAGGGGCGCGATTACGATACGATCTGGAACAAAGAAAAGAACGAGGGTCCGCTCAAGACCATCACGCGCAACCAGGCCGAGGGAATCGCCGCGCGGCTGGGCCAAAACCCGCGCATCGTCGTCGACTGGGCAATGCGGTATGCCAATCCGTCGACCGAAAGCCGGATCAAATATCTGCAGGAGCAGGGTTGCGAACGATTGATCATCGTCCCGCTCTATCCGCAGTACGCGGCGGCAACGACGGCGACCGCGTGCGATGATACCTTCCGCTCGCTGATGAAGCTGCGTTGGCAGCCAGCCATCCGCGTGGCGCCAGCTTATTTCGAAGACCCAGCCTACATCGAAGCGCTTGCCGTCTCGATGGAAAAGAGCCTTGCAAAGCTCGATTTCGAGCCCGAAATCATCCTCGCCACATTCCACGGCATGCCTCAGAAATATCTCGAAAAGGGCGACCCGTATCATTGCCAGTGTATGAAAACGTCGCGGCTGCTGCGCGAGCGGCTTGGGATCGACAAGGCAAAGTGGCGAACGACCTTCCAATCACGGTTTGGTAACGACCCTTGGTTGCAGCCCTACACCGACAAGACCGTCGAACAGTTGGCAAAAGACGGCGTCAAAAAACTCGTGCTGGTCGCGCCTGGTTTCTCCGCCGATTGCCTTGAAACGCTGGAAGAACTTGACGGGGAAAATCGCGAGATCTTCGAACATAACGGCGGCGAGAAGTTCGCCTATCTGCCAGCCTTGAACGACAGCGAAGAAGGCCTCAACGCCATCGAATCCGTCGTGCGCCGCGAACTCATGGGTTGGGTGTAGGCGCGGGACACGCTGCCGTCGCATGGTTGTCACGTTCGATGCAGATGCTGGCGTCGTGTCATTCTTTTGACTGTTGGTTGGAGATGGTCTCATGCTCGTTCGGATCGCCTTGATCGTCGTTGTCGCCGCCAGTGCGGCCACCGGCCTGGCGTCGACGTCGACTGCGCAAAACATCGATGCGATCAAAGCGCGAAAGGAAATTCTCAAAGGGTTCGGCGCCGCCGCCAAGGATCCTGGCGCCATGGCCAAGGGGGATGCCCCGTTCGACGCGGCCAAGGTCAAGGCCGCGCTTATCGCGTTTCAAGCGGGCGCGCCGAAACTCCCGCCGCTGTTTAGCCCAGACGCCAAGACCGGTGGCGATACCGAGGCGCTGCCGGCCATCTGGGACAACAAAACGGATTTCGAGGCGCGGTTCATCAAGCTCGCTTCGGCGGCCAAGGCTGCTGGAGACACGATGACCGACGAATTCGCATTCATGGATGCGTGGCCAAAGCTGATCAGCGAAAATTGCTCGAGCTGTCACAAGGTTTACCGGAAGCCGAATTGATCCCGGGCTTGGCACTCGCACGATAGGCGCCTCACATGGCGATTGCGCCGGAGCGTCGACAATCTGCAGTTGCCTGGGACCTGCCAACGCGGCTGTTCCATTGGACGCTTGTGGCTCTTGTACTCTCGGCTTGGGTCAGCTTCCAATATGCCGAACATCTCGGCGATCACCGATTGCGCTGGCACCGCGCCAACGGCGTCGCCATTATCGTAATCCTGCTGTGGCGTGTGATGTGGGGTTTTGCTGGTACGTCGACCTCACGGTTCGCCCGTTTTCTATATTCGCCCGTTGCTGCTGCTCGCTATGCGGCGAGCTTGGTCAGCGGCCGGACGCGGCGCTTCCTTGGCCACAATCCGCTTGGCGCGTACGTCGTTCTTGCTCTGCTCGCCATCGCATTCACGCAGGCTACGCTCGGGCTTTTTACGGTCGAGCATAACGACATCGCGGCTGGCCCGCTATACCGCCTCGTGACCGAAGAGGCGACGAAGCTCGCATCGCGCTGGCACCGGGTTCTGTTTTTCTATGTGCTCCTACCGGCCGTCGCGCTCCACGTCACAGCCAATGTGCTGTATGGGGTCGTCAAGCGCGAGCCGCTGATTACCGCCATGGTCACCGGACGTAAACCGAACGAACCGGTCGCATTCGAAGACGCGCAATCAGCCGACCAGCCGCCGCGTCCGCTGGCCCGTGCGGCGCTTCTACTCACGATATCGGCTGGTTTGGTCCTCGGGCCGATTTATGCGGTTTCCGGCCGGTTTTACTGATCGGGCACGCCTGTCACGATCGGGCCTCGTTTCGTGCCCATTTGCCGATGGACATCGCGGCGGCTACTATGGCGCGATGACCAACATCCTTGCACCCATCCACGTCATCGGCGGCGGGCTCGCCGGCTCCGAGGCCGCGTTCCAGATCGCCGAAGCTGGCCTGCCCGTCGTGCTGCACGAGATGCGCCCCGCGCGCGCAACCGAGGCCCACAAGACCGATGGCCTCGCCGAACTGGTGTGTTCCAACTCGTTTCGCTCCGACGATTGGGAGAACAACGCGGTCGGGTTGCTGCACGAGGAAATGCGCCGGGCAGGATCGCTGATTTTGACCTGCGCTGATGAAACCAAGCTACCGGCTGGCGGCGCGCTCGCGGTTGACCGCACCGCGTTCAGCGCCGCCGTGACCGCGCGGATCGATGCGCATCCGCTGATCACGCTCGACCGCGACGAAGTCTCCGGTCTGCCGCCGCCGGCGTGGGACAGCGTCATCGTCGCGACAGGTCCGCTGACATCGCCGGCGTTGGCGGCTGCTATTTTGACACTGACCGGCGAGAAAGAGCTCGCGTTTTTCGATGCCATCGCACCCGTGATCCACGCCGAGAGCGTCGACGAGACGATCGCGTGGCGGCAATCGCGCTACGACAAGATGGGGCCGGCCGGAACGGGCGCTGACTACATCAATTGTCCGATGGACAAGGCGCAGTACGAAGCTTTCATCGACGCGATGTTGGCTGGCGAAAAGACCGTGTTCAAGGAGTGGGAGGCGACCACGCCGTACTTCGACGGCTGCTTGCCGGTCGAGGTGATGGCCGAGCGCGGGCGCGAGACGTTGCGGTTCGGCCCGATGAAGCCGATCGGCCTGTCAGACCCGCGCCGCGATGGGCACCGGCCGTATGCGGTCGTGCAATTGCGCCAGGACAACGCGCTCGGCACATTGTGGAACATGGTCGGCTTCCAGACCAAGCTGAAGTACGCCGATCAGGTCCGCGTGTTCCGGATGATCCCCGGTTTGGAACAGGCCGAATTCGCCAAGCTCGGCGGCCTCCACCGAAATACGTATCTGAATTCGCCCAAGCTGCTCGATCCGGTGTTGCGGCTTAAGGCCGATCGGCGGCTCCGGTTTGCCGGGCAGATCACCGGCGTTGAGGGCTATGTCGAGAGCGCGGCCATCGGGTTGCTCGCCGGGCGGTTTGCGGCGGCTGAACGCCAGGGGCGGCCGTTGATCGCCCCGCCACCAACCACGGCGCTAGGTGCGCTGCTCGCCCACATCACGGGCGGGCATCTGTCTGTCGAGCCGGATGGGCTGCACATCGGCGGTTCGGATGCCGACGGGCCGACGATCGCAGCAAGTTTGGCGCCGTCGAACGCGCCGCGTTCATTCCAGCCGATGAACATCAACTACGGTCTGCTCCCGCCAGCCGTCGCGCCGTCGCACACGGCCGATGGACGCCGCATCAAAGGCAAGGACAAAGGCTTCGAACGCAAACGCGCAGCGTCGCGTCGTGCCCTGGCCGATCTCGCCGTGTGGCTGGCAGGCGAGGCTCCCTCAGAGGCGGCGAAGCCGATCGAGCCCACGTTGAACGCAACGCCCGCTGCAGCTGAATAGCGCGGGGACGGACCGTTCATCGCTTGCGGCTTTCACCGCAGCGGATGTAATCCGCTACGGTTTTCACGCTGACTACGTCTTGTGAGCGCGCGTGTGATGGCCCGCGCGTGTGATGGCCCGCGCGTGTGATGGCCCGCCCGTGTGATGGTCCGCCCGTGTGATGGTCCGCGGGGGGCACCGTACGTTCCTGACGTGTTATCCAGCCCATTTTCAGCGAGCTGCGCCATCTCTCTCTCACCGCATCGAGAACGGGGCCATGTAGGGTCGGCCGTATGGCACGCCACCGATCACGACGCCAGCTGGCTTCAATAGCACCTTGCCCTGTCGCTTGTTGTTGCGCGTGTCGACGAACTCGACCGGCCCGTCGACGACCTCCAACAGCGACACGTCGGCCGGCGCACCGATGGCCAACGTCCCGAGCTTGGGATCGCGGTTGATCACCTTCGCCGGTGTTGCGGTGGCGGCCGTAACCACCTGCTCCAGCGTCATGCCAAGGTTCAGGAACTTGCTCATCACGTTGGTCAGGTATGGCATGCCCGGCGAGTTGGCCGAGAACACGTGAATGTCCGACGAGATCACGTCCGGCCCGGCGCCGGCCGCCATCGCAGCCTCGGCCATTGTGTAGTCGAACGATCCCCCGCCGTGACCAACGTCGAACAGGACACCGCGCTGCTTTGCAGCCAGGGCCGCTGGAAGGAGCTTGCCGTTCTGCACGATATTGGTGAACTGCCCGGCGACATTCGGAGCGCCGGAGAAGGCGTGTGTCAGTACATCCCCCGGCCGGAGCGTGTCGAGAATCTGGCTCATCAACTCAGGCGTTTCGACGCCACCGATGTGCACCATCAGCTTGGCTGGCGTGCCGGAGCGCTCACAGGCGAGGATCGCGCGCTTTAACGGCTCCATGCCGTGTTTCGCGATCACGTTCTCGCTCATGCGGACCTTGGTGCCGAGAACGATGTCCCGGTTTTCCGCGATCGCGCGCGCGGCTGCGTCGACCATCGCATAATCGATGTTGAACAGTTCCGGTACGGGGAAGCCGGTAAGGCCGATGTTGCCGATGTGTACGAACGCGTAAATCCGGGCCCGCGTCATCGGCACGGCGAGGCGGCGGAACGCGGCGATGGTGTTGGCCCCGGCATCGCCCGCGGAGACCAGCGTCGTCGTCGCCTGATAGGGGATCAGTTCATCAGCTGGGATACCGATTGCCGAGCCGTAGGGAAACACATGTGCGTGGAGGTCGATGAGGCCCGGTACCGCCAGTTTACCGGTCGCGGTAAGGACCTTCTCGGCACGCGCGGCCGGAATGTCTGTCTCCAGCGCCTGGATCAGCCCGTGATGGATGCCAATATCACGCTTGGCCCTCAGATTCTGGCTCGGATCGAGCACCTCGGCGCCCTTGATCACAAGATGGAACTTGTCGTCAGGACCCATGGCGGCGTGAAGGAGCGAGGTGTTGCCCACCATCGCTACTCCGGTGCCGACGGCGACTGCGCCACGCATGATGCTGCGGCGTGTGATTGGTTTCGTCATCGTTCGCTCCCATCATTTGTTATTGTTCTCGACGGTACGCAGGGCAACTGATGCCGAGACGAACATGCCGCTGTTCGCAAAAGGACCCATATCGCTTGCCTGTGATCTGCCGCCGTAACGGGAAGCTCATAGTGAATTATAATGGCGATCGCCATCGGAAGGTGGTCGGTGACATTTTTGGCCCATCTGGGTGGCCAGGCTGGGCCATCAAGGATGGGAACCGCGTGCTGAGTTCACCATGCCGTCGGGCCACTTAGCTCTCCACGTTGTTCCGCGGAATGGCGACACGCGCAGCGGCGCCATATCGTGGGTCTTTACTTCTTCCACATACCCGACGCCCAATCCCAGGCACCTTTGGCGTAGCCGTAGGCCCAGCCGGTCCAGGTGTCGTCCTTCTTCTCGGTCGGCTTGACCGGATCGGCGGACGGGGTCGGCAGCCCCTGTTTCGTTGGGTCAACTGGCTTTGGCGGTTCTGGGGTCGGCGCTGGCTTCGGCGGTTCTGGGGTCGGCGCTGGCTTTGGCGGTTCCGGGGCCGGAGCGGGCTTCGGCGGTTCTGGGGCCGGAGCTGGCTTCGGCCCCAGAACCGCCGAAGCCACCGCCTGCACCGGAACCCCCAAAGCCAGCGCCAGCCCCAGAGCCACCACCGCCCGGGCCAGCCCCGACCCCGAACCCGCCGACGCCGTCACCTGCCCCAGCACGACCCACCCCTCCC
>JAWXCP010000230.1:0-4409 GCA_034408685.1 Hyphomicrobium aestuarii
CCCGCGGCGCGATGGCGCGTTCCCACCCCGCGACGGCGCATCACGCGACAACGCCACGAGCCCCCGCGAAGGTGCACCCCGCGATGGCGGACGTCCGCCGCGCGACGGCGACCGGGGTCCTCCACGCCGCGATGATCGTGGTGGCGGACGTGGCGGACCCGACCGTGACCGTGACCGGGGAGATCGCGGAGATCGTCCACGCGGCGGCGGCCCCCGCGTCGTGAGTGCTGCACCAGCCAAAAGCGCGCCATCGGACAGCCCGTTCGCGGCCCTGTCAGCGCTCAAGGCGCAACTTGCCAATAAGGGTAAGGAAGGTAGCGGATCGTGAGCCGCCGGCCGACAGTTGGTCACGCGACGGAGCAAGCGAGACCAGCCGGTGCGCCTGAACTGGTCGCCGTAACTCCCAACGGAGGAAATGAGCCAGATCGCAACGGCTCCGCCATGCTTCGTGAAGCCAGCGGCGCGTGCCGCCTCGACAAATGGCTTTGGCACGTGCGGGTCGTAAAAACCCGCGTCGCAGCCGTCGGCCTCGTGACGGCGGGCCATGTCCGCGTCAATACCAACCGGGTCGACAAACCGGGCTATGCCGTGAAGGTCGGCGACGTCGTGGTCATCGTCTTGCGCGAAGGCGTAAAGACGCTCAAAATTGCGGCCTTCGCGGCTCGGCGTGGCGATGCGGCAGCTGCAGCGAAACTGTACGAGGACCTTTCGCCCCCGCCCCCAAAGCCCGACCCGAGCGACGCCGCCATACTCAAGGCGGGCCAAGCCGCGCGCCGCGAGGCCGGCACCGGTCGCCCCACCAAACGTGACCGGCGTTTGATGGACCGCCTCAAGTACCGTTCGACATGACGTCACCTGTCATGCGAGATTGACAGTCTGACAACGGCGTGGCGAGTGTCTGCGTGGCATCGGCACACCGGCAACAATCTCCGCACCGCGCCCCAAATGCGACAACCCGCCACAAGCCCGCGATGGCCAATCACCGTAAGCCGATGGCACACACTCTGGAGTTCGAGAGACCGGAATGACCTACGTCGTCACTGATAGCTGCATCAAATGCAAATTCACCGACTGCGTCGAGGTGTGCCCGGTCGACTGCTTCTACGAAGGCGCGAACATGCTCGTCATCCATCCCGACGAGTGCATCGACTGCGGCGTCTGTGAGCCTGAGTGCCCAGTTGACGCGATCAAGCCAGACACGGAACCGGGCCTCGAAACGTGGCTGGAACTCAACCGCAAGTATTCGGAAAGCTGGCCGAACCTGACGCAAAAGAAACCATCGCCGGGTGACGCCGAGACGTATCGCGACGAGAAGTCCAAGATGGAGAAGTATTTCTCTCCCGAGCCGGGCAGCGGAGATTAATTATTTACCGCGGAGCACGATAGCTAAGTTCACCAGCTGTGACATGAAGACTCGTTGCTTTTTTTGAGGTGCCCGTATTTCGGGGCGTCGATGAAACCTTGTTGCGCCAATTTTAACGGCGAGATGACAGCGCCTAAGGTGAGCTCTTCTGTTTCTTCGCGCTTTGTGTTATTCTCGCATCGTGATCGGACGCCACGCATAAAACTGGAACATAGTAGAACTTCGGCGGAACTTGGATCGCTGGAGCTCTACTTCATTGTCCAACGCTCAGCGGTTCTTCGTTGATCAGGCATGGCCGACGGTCTGTGATCTCTGGCGTTTAGCCTGGGCTGGCGCCCGGGCAGGCCGTCACACGAGGAAACGCGTTACCCAGGCGGGAGCAACCTGGGGCTGTGGCAGGCCAACGGCGGCAGCCGTTGGAGCGTTGGCCGGGCGCAACCCGTCCTGAGTAGTACAAGATGAAAAGTGAGATGCTTATGGCTCAGAAAAAACCGTCAACTCTGGGTTCCAAAGCTAGCAAGACATCAAACACCAAATTGCGTGGCGATGCCAAGATCAGCGATGTCGTGAAATCCAAGTCCTCGAAAGTTGTCCCGGCCAAAGCAGCCGCCTCTCGACCTGTTACCCGTGTAGCTGCCAACAAGGCGTCTGCCAAGCCCGCAGTAGCTGGTCTTTCAAAGTCGTCGCCGAAGTCGGCGCATTCGAAGGCGGAAGTTGGTAAAACCGTGTCGGCAAAGCCGCCGCAGGACACCACGGCTCACGCGATCAAATCTCAGTCCGGCAAGCCGGGTGCTGCGAAAGCGGGATCAGCCAAAGCTCCAGCGCAAGCCGCCAAAACCTCGGCAAAAACGGGCTCCAAGGCCCCGGTGCAGGCTGCCGCGAAATCTGCCGTGAAGCCGACACCGCAGGTCAAGGCCCCGAGCCCGGCGTCCGTTTCAGCTGCCGCTAAGCCTTTGCCGAAACCGGCGGTTGGTCAACAACGTCCTGTACTTGCCGCCGAAAAGGCGCAGGGACCGAAAATCACCGGACCGGCTCCAGCCGCCGCCGCGCCGCCCGCTGCGAAGGCTGCACCAAAGCCCGCAGCAGCTCCGGCAGCGGAGAAAAAATTCGACAAGCTGCTGTTCAAGATCAACGAATACGTCGTCTACCCGACCCAAGGCGTGGGTAAAGTGATCGCCATCGAAGAAGAAGAGATCGCGGGCATGAAGCTCGAACTCTTCAAGATCGAGTTCGAGAAAGAGCGTCTCGTCCTGCGCGTACCGATGGGTAAGGTCCCGTCCGTCGGCATGCGCAAAATTGCCGACGACGCTACGGTCAAACGCGCTCTCGAAACGCTGAAAGGCCGCGCCCGCATCAAACGTACGATGTGGAGCCGCCGTGCCCAGGAATACGTCGCCAAGATCAACTCGGGCAATTTGACCGCGATTGCCGAGGTCGTCCGCGACTTGTACCGCTCAGAAGCGCAGCCCGAGCAGTCCTACTCCGAGCGCCAGCTCTATGAAAATGCGCTGGAGCGGATGGCCCGCGAAGTTGCAATCGTCGAACGTCTCGACGAGCGCGGCGCGGTCCAGCGGATCACCGAGATCCTGTCGAAGAGCGCGAAGGGCCGCGCCGCCGCCAGCGAAGTCCCGGCCGGCGACGACGACGTCAAGGCTGCCTGAATCAAGCCAGACAACGACAAGGTCGAATGACGGGCGTGCCAGCTGGCGCGCCCGTTTTGCTAAGCATCCGAGCTTGATGTCAGCGACCGAGGCCGAAGTCGGTCCGGATGCCCGTCTCGGCCACGCGCGGCGCCCTACGTTGCACGACGCGCGTGGCGGTCGGTGCGGGGACCGCCACCGGTAGCCGCCCAACTGTCAGACGAGCTTGCGCAACCGATCGTGTCCGCGTTTCGACCGGCAATGGCGCACGGGCCAGCTTGCCGCCGGACGGCGAGGCGATCGCTAATTCAGCGCCGGGTTGAGCCGTCGATTGAGCCGGCGGCGTCCGCGCAATGACCGCGAAAATCGGCGTCCTCACCACGCTTTGTGTCGGCGCACGGGCCACCAGGAGAGTTTCTGGCGGTCGCGACGGCCCCGAGCCGGTGTAGCGATAATGTCCGGTGATCTCGTCAACGAACAATCCATCTTCGATTTGCGGTCCCCACCCGCGATTGTGCACGATCATGTACCGGCCGGATGGAGCGACAACATCGCTCACGACCGCGATATGTGAACGGGAGCCCGAGTTCTGGGGCCGATAATAGGTGACGATATCGCCCGGCCGGTAGTCCTCGGCGAAGGTCGAGACCGGCAAGCTCTCGCCATGACGGGTGAAAAACCGCCGCAGCGTTTCGGTGCGGCGGTGGTCGACGTTGGTATCGGTACCCATGCCGCTCGCCTCGACGGCGTATTGCAAATCGATGCCGATCGCGCGGTAGGCACGGATCACGACGTCGGTGCAAACACCGTAGAACGGGCTGACGTCGCCCATCGGGTAGGCAATGCGCCGGTAGCGTTCGTCGTAAACGACAAGGTCCTGCGCCTGTGCACGCGCGGCGGCGGCCAGCGCCGGGCCGATTTCGCGCAGCGGTGGGACGGGCGGCAGCCGGAGCGGGTCGGCCCGTTGCGCCGAGGTCAGCATCAAATCCGGAGCCGCCTTACAGTGCGCGGCCTGGGCGGCGGGTCTTCCAAGGGTCTGGCCCGGCAGCGGGATCGCGTCTCCCACCGGCTCAGGGACATCTTCGACCGGTTCGGTGAAAACGCGCGACGGAACAGTCTTCGGCATTGGCGCTAACGCTGCAACATCGAACGGAGCGGCGGCGCGATCAGCCAGCGTCCGAGGTGGCGCCACTGGCTCGACGGCAACGAGGCCCGGCTGCGCGGCCGACGGGGCTTCACTCGCGCTGGACTGAACAGCCGGGCCTACCTCGGCAGCCCGGATAGATACGGCTGGTCCCGCCGTCATGGCGTCCGGTACCGGGTTAGCAGCAATAACGAACGGAGCCGGGCTTTCTGGAACGGCCAGCGCGACCGGGGCTAGCGGCTCGGGGATGCGACGGCCCGGA
>JAWXCP010000031.1:0-6222 GCA_034408685.1 Hyphomicrobium aestuarii
ACATGGCTTCGTGTTGCATATCGCTGGCGGGCGGCGTGGAATGCCTCAGCCCTTCATACCAACGATGCCACGTCAATCGCCAGAGCGAACCGTACGGCGCAGGAATATCAGCGTAATGTCGACGGTCTTTCCCGGCCGGCGCAAATCGGCGACGGGGCGCAGGGTGGTCGCGACCGTGAAGCCTTTATCACGGGCACGCTCGATAAACTCCGTCTGATGGTGGCGGCACGGGTCGGCCAACAGTGCCAGCCCGCCGGGCGCCAACGTCGTTGCGATCACGCCGAGGACATCATCATGAACGGTCTGCTCGTAAATCACGTCGGCGCCGATCACGAGGTCATAGCGCGCGCTGCTTACTGTATCGTCAGCCCCCATATCGCTGGGCGTGCGCCAGTGCGACCAGTTGGCTTTGATGAATGTCACGCCGTCGATGCCGTTCGCCGCAGCATTTATCTTTGCCGTATCGAGCGCTAATGCGTCGTGGTCGGTCATGGTCACTTGCCCGCCATGATGGGCGGCCGCTAATCCGGCAAGGCCCACGCCGCATCCGATCTCCAGCACGCGGGCTCCTGTCAGGGTGCCGCCGGGTGTCTCGGCGAGCGCGTCAACCAGTGCGACCGCGCTCTCCCACAGGAGAAGGCCAAACGGGAACGGCTCGCGACCTTCGGCGAATGCGAGCAGGGCGGTATCGTCCTGGGCACAGTGGATGCGCCATTGCCGGCCGCTGGCCGCCACCATAAGAGGCTGCAATACGCCAGCTGTCGCAAGTTTGTGATCAACCATTCTGCATCAAACCGGGCGCCGATCGAACACGAGCTTGACGGCCAATGCCGTCAACACGCCGCCCAGCATCCAACGCTGAGCGACCAGCCACCGTGGTGACATTGGCGCGCGTGCCGCCAGACTGCCCGCCGTAACCACAAGCACCATGTGAACGGCGAACTGAAGCACGATATGCGTTGCGCCAAGCAGCATGTACTGTCCAAACACGTGGCCGCGCGAGGGATCTACGAATTGCGGCAGTAGGGCCAAATAGAACATGGCGATGTTCGGGTTGAGCAAGTTGGTCGCCAACCCCGTCGTGAACAGCCGACCGGCGCCGTGACGCGTCGCTGTCGTCACAGTTACGGCATCGCCCGTTCCGTCACGGGCCGACACGGCGCTCCACGCGAGGTAGAGCAGGAACGCAACACCGGCCCAGCGGATGGCCTCGTACGCCAACGGGACGGCGACCAGCAGCGCCGTCAGTCCAAGGGCTGCCGCAACGAGGTAGGCGACGTAGCCCCACATCACGCCGAAGGCAGAGATCAAACCGGCGCGGTGGCCCTGCGCCACCGATCGCGACACGATGTAGACGACGTTCGGCCCCGGCGTGACGACGAACCCGGCGACCACGACGAGATACGCGAGCCAAGCGCTGTCTGAGATCACGGTCCCGCACTCCGGCCATCGGCAAATGCGCCAAGCAGCGAACCTTGCCTGAACAACGACCGCATGGCGTCGCTAATCCGCATCGGCTTGCCGGACGCCGCCACGAGCACCAACACGACGTCGGCCTCACATACGGGCTGGCCATCGCGGGTGATGATCTGGGACAGCTTCACGCTCGCTCCACCAAGTTCGAGGATCGTGGTGTTGATTTCAAGCACGTCATCCATGCGTGCTGGCTTGAAGAAGTCGAACGTCATGCGGCGAACGATGAACCCAGCTGGCTCAAGGTCGTCGCTGCCATCGATCAGTCGCCGCGCATCGGTGCCGAGCAGACGGAGGAAATCGCTGCGCCCGCGCTCGCACCAGCGCACGAAGCTGCCGTGGTAGGCGATGCCGCCTGCGTCGGTGTCTTCGAAATAGACCCGAACTGGTAACGTATGGACTTGCCGGTCATTGCGGATCGACAATCGCCCAGCCAGATCGGGCCAATGGGTCGGTGCGCTGTCGTTGGCGGCAATCGGTGTCGCGTCAGGCGTCGAGGGTGGCATCGACGGCTCGTCTGGCGTCATGTGGCAACCTCGCTCCCAAGATCGATGACGACGATTTCCGGCGGGCGGCCGAAGCGTATGGGCAGGCCGCTGCAGCCGAGACCACCTGACACGACGAGATTGCGCTCGCCCTCGACAATATGGCCGTAAACATATCGACGCCCGTACCTCGACGGTACGATCGGCGCGTACCCCGCGAACGTCACCTGCCCGCCGTGGGTATGGCCTGAAATGGTAACTGCGACCCGATCGGGAACCTCGGGGAAAACGTCTGGCTCGTGGGCCATCAAGATCACGGGCGCCGTGTCGGTGACCTGTCGGAGGGTTGACGGCAAGTCGTCGACACCCTCGTAGCGATGGAAGCCGCGCGTTGGTCGTAACGCGCCGCGTGGCCAATAGGCCCACTGGTCGCCCAGCCCTGCGATCCAGAACGGCTGGCCGTCCTTTTCGAGCCGGATCGCTTGATTGTCGTAGACGTTGATGCCGACCGCCTCGAGCGCAACAGCAGCCGGCACGGGACCACTGCGCTTCAACTGCACGGAAACGTCCTGCCACCAATCGTGGTTGCCGAGAACCGCATGCACCCCGAGCGGAGCTTTCAAGCCCGCGAGCGCTGCCGCCCAGGTCGCGTTGGCCATGTCACCTGATAGTTTCGCGATAATGCGCCCCGCCACATAGTCACCGAGCAACAGCGTCACGTCGGGAGCCAGGGCGTTAGTGCGCGCAACGATTTGGCGGATGCGGGCTGCCCCCATCCACGGCTCACAGGCGTGAAGGTCAGCAATGACGGCGCAGCGCAATGATAGGCCCTTCGGCCAACCGGCGGGTGTGATCGTATAACGCGTCACGACGAGCCGCCACGGCTCGGCAACCGCGTAAGCGCCCAGCGCAGCTGTGGAGGCCCCGACGGCCAGGACGCCGCGCAACAGTTGCCGCCGCGTGATGTAACGCTTGGGGCGAGGGTTAGAGTGTTCGGTCATTGCGATGAGCGTTTCGCTACCAAACGTGTCGAAATGATTACTCCGGCTCGGCCTTTCGCGCATTCCTGCGATGCTACTGCCCGCCATGAGCCCCTTCGGCACCACTGTCAGCGACCCGGGCGCTAAAGCATTCCACGCCCAGTACACCAGACCTGATTATGGGTAGGATGGCGAGGGCGATGATCAAGCTGTTACTGATGGCATTGACCCAGGCACCGGTCAGGATTGATGCGACCGAATCCGTGACGAACCAGACCGCCAGCGCCACAGTCATGTGTCGCCAGACGCTCGGATTTCGAGCAAGCGTAGGATCACTTACAAGGGCACGCATCAATAAGCCCCATCCGATCGTCAGAGCGCCGGTGATCGATGTCGCGAACACCGCCTCGCGCGACAAAAGCTTCGGCTGCCCGTCGACAGGCCAGAACACGAGATCGAGAAACAACAGAGACGGTTCCCTCACCGGCTCGACAGCCGATCCAAGCAAGACGACGCCGAAGGCGATTACGCACCAGCACCAAGCTGTCATCCAACGTAGCCAAAAACCGGTCATCGGCTTCTCCTGTTCGAGTGAGATCGTCAAGATTGCCTCCCGCTCACCGATGCACAATGACGTGTCAGGTAAGTAAAGTGCTCCAGTCAACTGGTCACAGCGCCTGCAGACGACGGCACACCTATTGGACCGCATCGAACATGGACCTCACCGTACGCCGGACATTTGCGCAAAGCCTCAAGGCTTGGCGCACGCGTCGCAGCCTGAGCCAGTTGGCGCTGGCATTGGAGGCGAATGTCTCGGCGCGGCATATCGCATTTCTCGAAACCGGGCGATCACGGCCATCTCGGGACATGGTGCTGCAGCTTGCCGCCCGTCTCGATCTGCCGTTGCGGGCACGAAATGAACTCCTCGAATCCGCAGGGTTTATCGGCGAATTCCGCGAGAACGGCCTTGATGGCACAGCCTTGCTGCCGGTTCGCTCGGCGTTGAATCACATGCTGAAGAGCCACCATCCATTTCCGGCATTGATCTGCGACCGCCATTGGAACCTGGTCGATACCAATCCGGCCGCACACATGTTGCTTGCCGCAATGGGGGCTGGCCAAGGAGCAAATCTCGGGCAGGTCTTGACTTCTTCGCCCGCAGCACAAGCCGTCATTCTAAACTGGACCGAAGTTGTCCAGAACTTCGCCAACAGGCTTCGGCTCGAGTTGAAGCGGTGTGGCGGCGATCCCGTCTTACAGCAGCTCATTGCCAAGGCCGAGGCAGCGACGGGTAACACCACTGACGGGACGATCGAACCGATCACTGAAAGTCCTTTCGTTGCGGTCCAGTTTTTAATGGGAGATCGCGTCCTATCGATGCTTTCGATCATCGCCGAGTTCGGCACTCCCCGCGACATTACGGTTGGCGATCTCCGAATCGAGTTATTCTTCCCCGCCGATGCTGAAACCGAGAGTTATTTCAGCACGAGCGTTCGATTGTAGCCCAAATCGTTCACCCATTACTCACCAGGCGCATCGTCCGGCTCATCAAACAGCGTCGGCTGTCCACCGGAGGAAGACCGCGATGGGCCCGATAGCCCAATGTGGCGAAACGCTTTCATTGTCAAAACCCGCCCACGCGGCGTCCGCGCCACGAACCCCTGTTGCAACAGGAATGGCTCGACGATCTCTTCCAGCGCATCGCGCGGCTCGGACAATGCGGCCGCGATCGTCTCGATCCCAACCGGCCCGCCGTCATAGTTTTTTGCGATGCACGACAGGTAGCGGTGGTCGAGTGCATCGAGGCCTTCACTATCCACTTCCAGCGCGCGTAGCGCCACGTCGGCCACCTCGGCGGTTATCAAAGGCGCGCGTGCAACCGCTGCGAAATCTCGCACGCGGCGCAGCAGCCGACCGGCAATCCGCGGGGTTCCCCGGGCACGCCTGGCGATCTCGCGTGAACCCTCGGGTGACACTGGCGCGCCGAGCACGCGGGCGCCGCGTGAGACCACGAGTTCAAGTTCCTCGACCGTATAAAAATTAAGCCGGATCGGAATGCCGAAGCGGTCGCGCAATGGCGTCGTCAAGAGGCCAGCCCGCGTCGTCGCACCTACGAGCGTAAATTTTGCCAGATCAATCTTGACGGAGCGCGCCGCCGGTCCCTCGCCGATCATCAAGTCGAGCTGATAATCCTCCATCGCCGGATAGAGGATTTCCTCGACCGCGGGATTGAGCCGATGGATTTCGTCGATGAACAGGACGTCGCGCTCTTCGAGGTTGGTCAGCAACGCTGCCAAATCGCCGGCCTTGGCGATGACGGGACCCGACGTGGACCGGAAGCCGACGCCGAGTTCCTTGGCCATGATCTGCGCCAGCGTCGTCTTGCCCAGCCCCGGAGGGCCGGCAAACAGTACGTGGTCGAGCGCGTCGCCGCGCAATTTCGCCGCCTCGATGAACACGCGCAAGTTGGCGCGCGCCTGCTCCTGCCCGATGAATTCGTCGAGCGATTGCGGGCGTATAGAGGCTTCGAACACGTCCTGCTCGCGCTTGGCGCCGCTCAGGATGCGTGTCTCGATCGGATTGTTTGCGGGTTCTGACATGACCACTGTGCGCTAACACGATTTGGCCGACACCGTCAGCAGCCACAGCCGCGCCACCGCGCCTTGCTCGCGCCCGCCGTCCGTCAGCGCCCACGCAGGCAAGCCGCGCTGGCGCTGTTACCGGTCGCCCTTATCATGAGACGGCAGGTAAGGCGCCAACTCGGCCCGCAGGCTGGCCACCGTCTCCTCGATCTGCCCAATGACCCGCTCGGCCTCGGTCCTGGTTTGAAACGTCGGATCGCTGCTGTCCCAAGTGCCGCCGGTTGGCCGGTTGGCGTCATCGTTCGCAGCACGTGGTCGATTGTCCTCGGCTTCGACCGCGAATTGCGGACCATAGCCCAAAAATGAATTCAATGCGTTCTGCCGCATCGCTGCCTCCGCTGGTTCTAACCCCCGGTTTGGTTTGATCAGATTCGTGGGGTGCGCGGGCGGATACGGCGCGCGGGAGGCCCGGTTGCGAACAAGATTGCTCGTGGTGAACCCGCTAGCAGGCCTTCCGCTTTAAATGGAATCCCGGAAGGACTCTAACTTATTGGTTCGTCGTGCTTCTTTTCGGAAAACCGGTTCCCACTTTTCCAGATGCACTCTAGGACATAAACTCATAAACGGGATTCCCAAGTTCAGCGAACAGTGATTCAAGCTTCCAAACGATGGAGGCTTTGTTGCACGCGAGACGATACGAGC
>JAWXCP010000231.1:0-5848 GCA_034408685.1 Hyphomicrobium aestuarii
AGCCAGGGGTGCCTGAGCCAGGGGTGCCTGAGCCAGGGGTGCCTGAGCCAGGGGTGCCTGAGCCAGGGGTGCCTGAGCCAGGGGTGCCAGAGCCAGGGGTGCCAGAGCCGCCAACTTGCCCAGCCGGAGCGGAAGCGCCAACCGCCGGCGCATCGCCGGAGTGATGTCGGTCTTGCGCCCGCCCCCTCATCCGTCCTCCCCGCTTGCCCTCGATTTCGAGAGCGATGTTGGTGTCGCGTAGTCTTTGATCGTCGCCAGCCGCTGTGTCGGCGCAATTGCGACACTGCTACTGGCTTACCACTACCAAGCAGCAGACTGTGACATTTCCGCGACAAGTGGAGGCACGGGCGTCAAAAAACAGCAACACTCCACCGGTCAACGATCGAGGCGGCAAAATTCGGGCAACCATGTTCATAGCAGGCAGCAGACGACCGGCTGCTCAGGATCACGCGCGATGTCAGTTGCGGCCTTCCAGCGCGCGCACTGTCTCGGCGGCCATAACGGCGTAAAGACCGGCGACGAAACCCGTCAGCATATTGACGCTGATGACCACGGAGATGGCCTGCGCAAGTTCCGGCGAGAGCACAGTTTGCAGGAGCGCCAAAGTAAGTTCGTCGAACTTCTGCTTGAGCAGGAACAGCATCTCGCTGCCCTGAGCCAGCGTCGGGCGCGCAGATAAGTTGAACAACAAATCCCAGCCGATCTTGGCGTAGGTTGGCGCGGGCAAAAACGCCATTGCAGTTGAAAAAATCACGCCGAGCGGAACGCCGATGCGAAAATAGCCCCAGCGTCCGGGGCGCGCATCGAAGCGGTTGGTCAGCCAGCGCAAGACGCTCGAGCCAGCAAAGATGGCAATGGCGAGCACGATTGCGACCCACAACAGCCGGTTGGCGTCGGTGCCCGAAAACGTCACCAGCGCCACGACACCGGCCAGCGCCGCTTTGAACAGCGCTTCCGTCAACGCGACGAGCCACAGCCAGATGCTGGCCCGCGCTGGAGCCGAGGCTGCCGGCCCGTGTGTGTCGCGATCGAAATAGAACCCGAGCTCGTTTTGCAGGCGCAGCACCTCGAGGCGGGAACCAATGGCAAGCGCGACCGCAAACGTCAGGGCGGCAAACCATAAAGGTTCGAAATAGCCCAAAGCCGCCACGCCGACGATCAGCGCGAGTTCGACCACGAGGATCAGCAGGTTGACAAACGCCCGTATGAGAAACATCAGCCGCCCTCTGAGAGCCTGTCAAAAAAGGCCCGGATCCCGTCTGCGTCCCATATCCCACTGTGAGCGTCCAAGCCATGGCGTTGAACGATAAAGCCGCTCGCGGCAGCCGTGCCACGCTCGCCGACCTTGTCGCCGTCATGGCAGCCTTGCGGACGCCGGGCTCGGGGTGTCCCTGGGATCTGGCTCAGACCTTCGAGACGATCGCGCCCTACACCATCGAAGAGGCCTACGAGGTTGCCGATGCCATCGCACGAGCCGATTTGCCCGACCTCAAGGACGAACTCGGCGACCTGTTGTTGCAGGTCGTCTACCACTCGCGAATTGCCGAGGAGGACGGTGCGTTTGATCTGGCCGACGTCACCGACGCTATCACGGCGAAAATGATCCGCCGCCATCCCCATGTGTTCGGGTCACCGGAAGAACGGGCCACTGGTGCGGCACCTGGCTTTTGGGAGCGCATCAAAGCTGAGGAACGAGCGGCCAAGGGACGCCAGCGCGCCGCCGTCCAAGTTGAAGAACCAGCACAAAATTCGCAGCCCGCCGTCAGTGGGTCTACGCTTGATGGCGTTCCAGCCGGTCTTCCAGGCCTGACGCGGGCGATCAAGTTGCAGGCAAAAGCGGCCCGCGTGGGCTTCGACTGGCCCGACCTTGCGCCGGTCCTGGACAAGGTCCGGGAAGAGATCGCAGAACTGACAGAGGCCATCGAAACTGGGGAGCGCGGCCAGGTCGAGGAGGAGTTCGGCGATCTCCTGTTCGTCATGGCCAACGTCGCCCGCCACCTCGCCATCGACCCGGAAGCAGCCCTACGCGGCGCGAATCAAAAATTCACCCGCCGGTTCGCCCACATCGAGCAGCGGTTGGCCGAGAGCGGACGGACGCCGTCGCAATCCGGCCTCGACGAGATGGACCGGTTGTGGGACGAGGCAAAACGCGCCGAGAAACGGGGCTGATAACTTGCCCGACCTGCTTTCTGAGGACTTTCCGGCCGTCAACGCCTAGCATTCGATCGCCGCCGGACGGCCTCCCGCGATGCCTCAGCTTCGGCCAGCGCGAGTAAAGCCGCTAGCGTGCGTTCGTCCGCGCGCCGGGCCATCCCGCACAACTCGGAAATCAGGTCGGCCATATAATCGAGTTGGTCGGTCGACAATTGTTCGCGCTTACCTTGATCTTCAGCGGTCGTCCTTGGCGTAAATTCGTTGTTCATGAAATAGTCCCCTTAGTCAGCCAGAAACTAGGCTTAGCACCACCCTAAATTGCATTCAATGTTTTGATACACTTTTTAGTAACAGGTTTGACAACCGCCGCCCGGGTCACCCATGGTCCGCGCCATCCCCGCTGCCGATCCGATAAGCGATCCGGACGGCAGACCACACCGGCTGCGCCGTGCGTACTTGTTTTGGTTTGGCAGACCGATTTCAAAGGTTGCAGATGAACGTCGTAATTGTGGAATCGGCCGCAAAGGCCAAGACGATCAACAAGTACCTGGGCCCCAGCTACAAAGTGATCGCCTCCTATGGGCATGTGCGCGACCTGCCGTCAAAGGACGGGGCGGTCGAGCCCGACAACGATTTTGCGATGCACTGGCAGGTCGACGAAGAGCGCTCCAAGAAGGTGCTGCGCGAAATCACAGAGGCCGTCCGCAAGGCCGACAAGCTCATTCTGGCGACCGACCCCGATCGCGAGGGCGAGGCGATCTCGTGGCACCTGTTGCAGATCCTGACCGACAATAAGTCGATCAAAAAGGGCATGCCGGTCGAGCGGGTGGCGTTCAACGCCGTAACCAAATCGGCGATCCTCGAAGCGCTCGCTCACCCGCGCGAAATCGATGCGCCGCTGGTCGATGCCTACTTGGCCCGCCGCGCCCTCGATTACCTCGTCGGGTTTAACATTTCGCCAGTGCTGTGGCGCAAGTTGCCTGGCGCGCGATCGGCCGGCCGGGTGCAATCGGTGGCGCTGCGGCTGGTTTGTGACCGCGAGTCCGAGATCGAAGCGTTCCGCTCCGAGGAATACTGGTCGATCGAAGCCGACCTGCTGACCGGCAAGCAGGAACCCTTGCGTGCCCGCCTGCAGGCCATTGCTGGCGAAACCATCCGCCGGCTCGACATCAAAAACGAGGCATCCGCTCTGGCCGTCAAAGCGGCAGTCCAGCAGCAGCCGTTCGTCGTGTCGTCGGTCGACAAAAAGGCCGTGCGGCGCAACCCCTACGCCCCGTTCACAACCTCGACATTGCAGCAGGAGGCCTCGCGCAAGCTCGGGTTTTCCGCCAAGCAGACGATGAACGTCGCCCAGCGCCTTTATGAAGGCGTCGACATTGGCGGCGAAACGGTGGGGCTCATCACCTACATGCGGACCGACGGTGTCTCGATCATCCCCGAGGCCGTCACCGAAATCCGCCGCCACATCGAGACGGCGTTCTCGAAGCGTTACGTCGCGCCGTTCATCCGCGAGTACAAATCCAAGGCCAAAAACGCGCAGGAAGCCCACGAGGCGATCCGGCCGACCGATGTGCGCCGCACGCCCGACAAAATGCGCAACCTGCCCGCCGATCAGGCCCGCCTCTACGACCTGATCTGGAAACGCGCCGTCGCCAGCCAAATGGCGTCTGCCGAACTCGAACAAACCACGGCCGACCTTGCCGTCAAGGGCCGCGACGGCAAGCCGTACACCTTCCGGGCCAGCGGTTCGATCGTGGTGTTCGAGGGCTTCCTCAAACTCTATCAAGAAACGCGCGACGATCCGCTTCCTGGTTCCGAGGATGACGACGACGCCTCGCGCCGCCTCCCGCCATTGAGCCAGAACGACCAGCTGACCAATACCACTGTTGAGGCCAAACAGCATTTCACCGAGCCGCCACCGCGCTATTCGGAAGCGACGCTCGTCAAACGCCTCGAGGAACTGGGTATCGGGCGGCCGTCGACCTACGCGTCCACGCTCGCTGTTCTCGTCGAACGCAATTATGTGCGCCTCGACAAGAAGCGGCTGATCCCGGAAGGCAACGGTCGGCTTGTCACGGCGTTCCTCGGCAAGTTCTTCACCAAGTACCTGCAGTACGACTACACGGCCGACCTTGAGGAAAAGCTCGACCTCATCTCGGACGCCAAGCTCGACTACAAGACCGTGTTGCGCGATTTCTGGCTCGAATTTACCGCCACGGTCGCCGACAGCAAGGAACTCCGGGTCTCGGAGGTGCTCGAAACGCTGAACGAAATCCTCGCGCCATTGCTGTTCCCGCCCAAAGACGACGGTAGCGATCCGCGTGGTTGCCCCAAGTGTGGCACCGGCCGGTTGAGCCTCAAGCCGTCGCGCCAAGGTAGCCCGTTCATCGGTTGCCAGAACTATCCCGAGTGCAGTTACACCCGACAGTTTGCCCAAGACCCGAACGACCCGAATGCCGCGCTCGATGGCCGCGAATTGGGCTTCGACCCTGTAACAGGCGAGCCGGTCGTTCTGAAATCGGGCCGGTTTGGTCCTTACGTGCAGCTCGGCGAAGCCAAGGACAAGGACGACAAACCCAAACGGTCGAGCGTGCCCAAGGGCATCGATGCGGCCACGATCGACCTCGAAACCGCGCTCAACCTGTTGCGCCTGCCGCGCGAGGTCGGAGTCCACCCCGAAGACGGAAAGATCATCCAGGCGGGCCTTGGCCGCTTCGGTCCCTTCGTGCTGCACGACGGCACGTATGCTAACGTCGAGAGCATCCAGGACGTGTTCGAAATCGGCGTGAACCGCGCCGTGACGATCCTGGCCGAGAAGCGCGCTGGCGGCGGCAAGAGCCGGTTTTCACGCGGCGCACCCAAACCGTTGCGCGAGCTTGGCGACCACCCGACGCTCGGCGCAAAGGTCAACGTGTTCGAAGGCAAATACGGCCCGTACGTCGCCTGTGATGGCAACAACGCGACGATCACCAAGGGCAAAGACGCGGCGACGATCACGCTCGACGAGGCCGTGGCGCTGATCGACGAGCGCATCGCGTCGGGCGGTGGTAAAAAGAAGAAGGGCAAGGCCCCGGCGAAAAAGGCAGCAGCAAAGAAGGCGGCAACCGGTGACGCGAAGCCGACGGCACGCCGCGCGCCATCAAAAGCTGCAGCCAAGGCTGGAGCCAAAACCGTATCAGTCAAAACCACCGCGACCAAGAATCCTTCGGCTGCAAAAACAGCCGCCAAGGCAAAGTCATGACGTGGCCGCCTAGACAGCCAACCCTTTCCGCATCCGGGCTCTCGCCATGACGAAGCCGCCGCGCAAAACAACGTTCCGCGCCGATGCAAAAGCGCGCAAGGAGACCCGCGCCCGTATCAAAGCTGAGGCTGGAGCCCGCCATCACCACCCCCAGGCCGCTGGCGCCAGTGGTGGACCGCGCGACCCAGGCGATAGCGACCCAGGCGATGGCGACCTCCCGTCGCGAGCCAACATCCTGTCGTTCATCGCAGCCTCACCCGGCCGCGTCGGCAAGCGCGAAATCGCGGCCCATTTCGGCATCAAGGGCGAACACCGTCTGGCGTTGAAGGCGCTGTTGGCCGAACTCGGCGACGGCGGCGCCATCGCCGGCAACCGCAAAGCGATGCGCGCGCGCGCCAGCCTTACTGCGCTGTCGACGCTGGTCGTGACCGCACGGACCGCTGACGGTGACCT
>JAWXCP010000032.1:0-2962 GCA_034408685.1 Hyphomicrobium aestuarii
CACGACGACGGACCAGCGGTCCATCTGACCCTGGTTGATCTGCTGCGTGCCGTGATAGAGCCCCGACGTGTCGCCGAGCCCGATCGTGTTGGTCGTCGCAAACAGCCGGAACGCGGCGTGCGGGCGGATCACTTTCGACTGGTCGAGCAGCGTCAATTTGCCAGACGTCTCGAGCACGCGCTGGATCACGAACATCACGTCCGGTCGGCCAGCGTCATATTCGTCGAACACCAGCGCGGTGTTGGTCTGCAACGCGAACGGCAGGATGCCCTCGCGAAACTCCGTCACCTGCTTGCCGTCTTTCAGCACGATCGCGTCTTTGCCGACGAGATCGATGCGCGACACGTGGCTATCGAGGTTCACGCGAATGCACGGCCAGTTCAGCCGCGCGGCGACCTGCTCGATATGGGTCGACTTGCCGGTGCCGTGGTAGCCCTGGACCATCACGCGGCGATTGTATTTGAAGCCCGCCAGGATCGCGAGCGTGACCTCCCGGTTGAACAAATAATCCGGATCGAGATCGGGCACGTTCTCGCCGGGCTTGGAGTAGGCCGGCACCTCGATGTCGCTGTCGATATTAAACAGCTGCCGCACGGAAACGGTCATATCGGGCATGGCCGACGTGCCGTTGGGCTTCAATGTCGTATCAGCGCGCATTCTTTTCGCTTGGTCCAGTTGAGGGGCCGGGCTGGCGCAGCGCCGTCCCGGGGTTGAGGTCCATGAGATGATGCCGCTAGTCGTGGCGGCCGTCGACCAATTAGTGTCGCGCCAAAATCGCGCCGCTTTTCGCCCTGGTGGCAGAACGGCGCACCGACACGGCAGGCGACATCCAGCCCGTCGACATCCTGCTTGGCTACGAACCTACCATCCAGCAAGACCAGCGTCCCAGCAAAGACTACGATGTCGCGCTGGTCGCGCCTCGTTACTGGAAGGTGGTCAGACCATGCCGGCTTGTTTCAGGAAGTTGTAGGCCTGGATAATCTCGCGCAATTTGTCGGCGGACCTCGCATCGCCGCCGTTGGCATCGGGGTGGTGCTGTTTCACCAGCTCTTTATAGCGCGCCTTGATCTCGTCCTTGCCCGCCGCCGCCGTCAAATTCAGCGCGTCCAGCGATTTCTTCTCCAGCGGCTTCAGCTTGCGCTGCGCCATTTTTGCCTCTTCGCGCGCGGCCCTGGCGCGCTGGGCGAAAAACGCGTGCGGATCGCGTAGCCGATCGGCGGTCAGCGACGGATCGGGCCCGGCGTTGATATGGTCGCCGCGCGCGGTGGCGTTGGAAGCCGCGGCGTTGGCGCCGAGCGGACGGGTCGGGCGATGGCCGGTCAGCGAATCCTTTCGGAAGTCCTCGACCTCGCTGTCGCTCATGCCGTCGAAGTAGTTGTAGCTCGCGTTATACTGGCGAACGTGGTCGACGCAGAACACGTAGTATTCGCCGTCACGGCCACGTCCTTTGGGTGCCTTGTGCCCGCCAGGTTTGCCGCAGCCCTTCCACTCGCAGGGCGACGACGGCGCCTCACGCTTCAAGTCGGCGGGGCGCGCGCGCTTGTTGCCGCTGATGCGGATGCTATCGAAGTATTTCGATGGTTGCTTCATGGCCGGCGAGTTTGACCAGAACGGATGCGCGAGCACAAGGCTGCTTGAGCGGGTCGCAATGCCGCTGCAGTCTTGTGTGGTCGCAGTGTTACGGATGAATGGTTTGCAACCCACCAATGGCGAGGCGCAATGTGACTGTCGAGACTTCCATACGCGAAAAACTGTTGGTTGGGCTTGAGCCGACTCGTCTTGACATCACCAACGAGAGTGAACTCCATGCGGGTCACCGCGGCTCGCCCGGGACCGGCGAAAGCCATTTCCGCGTGCTCGTCGTGTCAACCAAATTCGAAGGCAAATCGCGGGTTGATCGTCACCGGATGGTCAACGGACTGCTAGACGGTGTCGTCGGGAAGCAGGTTCATGCGTTCGCTCTGACGGCGATGACGCCATTGGAACACGAGCGCGGTTGAACTTGGCGGCCACCTGAAAGCACGGTCGTGTGAGACAGCACGGGCGCTAGCGAGTCCGGGCGTTAGCGAGTCCGGGCGTTAAACAGTCCGGGCGTTAAACAGTCCGGGCGTTAAACAGTCCGGGCGTTAAACAGCACGGGCGTTAGACAGCATGGGCGTTAGACAGCACGGGCGTCGAAGAGCCTCGCGCATCGTTGTAACGCCCGACCCACAACGCCCGACCCACAACACCCGTCATGGCCCGCGTAGGCGGGCCACCCAGACAAGCCGACAAGCGGCGCGATTTTATTCCACCTGCCCCAGCCCAACATCGATGCTGGGTCAGGTACAGGCCATCACAGCAAACCTTCAGCCTTACTCGGCGGCAGCAGCAGCCGTCGCTGCGGCTTCGGCGGCCTTGGCTTTAGCCGCAGCGCGCTCTTGCGCCTTCTTCTTTGGCACCATCTTCTCGGGGCTGTTCGACGCCGTGCGCTTCATCAGGCCAGCGGCATCGAGAAAGCGGGCGACCCGATCGGTCGGCTGCGCGCCACACTTGAGCCAGTGGGCGGCACGCTCGACATTGAGCGAGACGCGAGTCGGATCGTCCTTCTTAAGCATCGGGTTGAACGTGCCGATCTGCTCGATGTAGCGGCCATCGCGCGGCGCCGTGCCGTTGGCGATCACGATGTAGTAATACGGGCGCTTCTTGGCGCCGCCACGGGCGAGGCGCATCTTGACGGACATGTGGTTCTTTCCTTCAGTTGACGTCGATTGTTGACGATTGGTCGAATTGGTTCAGGTGTTCGTCGCTTGGCTGATGCCTGCCGCGAACGTCCCGCTCATTTCTTCTTCCCCGGAAACCCCGGAAACTTGCCGCCAAGGCCCGGTAATCCCGGCAACCCGGGAAGCCCGCGCGAGGCAATCCCGCTCAAGCCCGGCAGCCCAGTTGGAGCCGACCCCGGAGTCAGCACCCCCGGAGTCAG
>JAWXCP010000232.1:0-12796 GCA_034408685.1 Hyphomicrobium aestuarii
GCCCGCACCATGCGCCAGATCATCGATGGCGCCCGCCGCTGCCGCCGCTTCGGCTCAGTTCACGCAGCGTTGGCCTGAGCTAAAGGGAGAGGCATGCGGTGGCGCTGTGCTTTTTGTTGGCGCGGGGATATCTTATTTGAGCAAGTCGGCAAGTGGGCATGCGGTTCCTTCTGGCTCAGTTCTTACGCAGATATTGTTAGAAAAAACAGAGGCTTCGAAGACATATCCGTTGGAGCAGATATCAGCATACTATCAAAAAAAGTTCGGCTCGATGTGCCTTCACACTCTTTTGAAAGAGCTGTTTGTTGTTGGATCGGTAGATCGGCGGCTGGCTCAGCTTTACAAATTGCCCTGGCTCAGAATTTACACTACGAACTACGACGACGCGATCGAGTATTCACGCGCAAGTAGCCGCGGAAAGTCCTCTTTCTCTCTTGACGTGTCGCCCAAAAGCATACCTGAAGGTGCAGCTGTACACATAAACGGATTCATCCATGATATAACGCCTCAGAACATCTCCGAAAGGCTTAAGCTCACTGACTATAGTTATGCATTGCGGAGTATCGAGGATAGACCTGAATGGGTTTCTAGGTTCTTGGTTGATCTAAGAACTAGCCGACATATTTTGTTTATCGGCTATAGTCTGTCTGATATTGACATCGCCAGGCTTCTAGTTAGCCAGAAAGGCTTGAAAGCAAAGGTATCATTCATAATAAGCGCCGATGCAGATGAAGTCGAAATATCAATGCTAGAGCCCTACGGTGAAGTTCTGAATATAGGCATCGAGCGCGTCTTCGATGTCCTAAACACCTTGCCTGTGACGGGAGCAAAAACTCGTCCCGCGATTTTTTACTCACTTGAAGAGTTTCGTGTCGAAGCATTGCCAGATGCTTCGCCACTTACAACAAAAGTACATGAGCAGTTAATTTACGGGACTATCCACTTAAACGACATTTTGAGTGGAAGAAAAATTGCTGAAAGTCTTTCGCTTTGTGTCGAGCGTGGGGAGGTTAAAAAGTGTGTTGAGGACATTGCGAGTGGTAGCTTGCGTGATGTCGCAATTGTAGGAGGTATCGCATCAGGGAAGACGTTTGCCGCTCTTCAAGCTGGCCGGGCCTTGCTCGATGCTGGCTTTCGCGTGTTCTGGATAAAAGACTCACGCCATATCGAGCGGGACTTGAACCTTCTGGCGGGCTTTGACGAAAAGATTTGTGTTATCGTTGACGGGTATGGGCGCTACCTAGATTTGTTGCGACCATATTTGCAGCAAAGGGGACCTCTTCACGTTTTAATTGCAACTGAAAGAGCAGCGACGCATGAGCTCGTCTGGCCGTTGCTCAGGCCCTATTTATCGACTGCTTACGTGCCTGAAATCGATCTCGATACGCTTACAGAAGCGGAGGCTGAAGGGGTCGACGAGTTGATAAATTTTGCTGGCCTTTGGACGGACGAACTCGCTGGGAAGACGAAGGGAAAGCGGGTGCGTCATATCAGGGAAAATCTCAATGGTTCGTTTTATAAAATTCTGCTCGAAGTTTTGAGATCAAAGAAGGTTATCTCTGAAATTGACCAATTGTTCGCGCCCTGGGAGCATGATGATGATGCCCGTCGATTTTTTGCTACGGCCTTCATAGTTGGCGCATTGGGTGCGAACTTCTGGATAAATGACTGGCAGATATTTTATAAACTCAGAAATATCCGAGAGCTGATACGAAAGTATCAGGAGCACTTGGGGCACTTTATTCAGTTTGACCTCGCAAGCATTAGGCCGAGGACGAGCGTAGCAAGTCTACATATGCTTTCGCGGATGAATGATGATAGTCTCGTTGCGACAGCAATTGCAGATGTTTTTGAGGTTGCTTGTAGAGGAGAGCAGGGCGATGGCGAGTTAAGGCTTTTAAAGCAGGACCTTATCAAATACAGCGTTGTTGAGCCCCTGTTTTCGGAGCGGCAAAAGTTTGAGAAGATCGTTGCTTACTATTTGGAAATAAGAACGGTCAATGACACGTATAATAACCCGGATTATTGGCTCCAACTGGGAATAGCGTGTACGATATTCTCTGACTTTGAGCAGGCGGGTATCGCCTTCACAAATGCTTATGCGCGTGAGAAGAGCCGTCCGAAGCCAAACACTATCAGGATTGATAACTATTTTGCGAGATTCCAGCTTAATAAGGCGGCTGCTGCCTCCGACGCGAAAGAGGCTTTTGGTTTGTTCCAAGATGGCGCGACGTTGCTTTTGAAGCAGATTTTCCGAGACGATAATAAGCACTATCCCTTCAAAGCCGGGGAGGCCCTTATGGGGATTGCGACAAGGCACGCTGACAAATGGGACCCAGCGAGTCGTGCGCGGTTCGTTGAGATGTGTGCTACGCTGGCTTCGAAAGGAAGGGATTGGGAACGCAAAAAGGGTAGTAGTCATCGTGACGTCGCACTCCTCATCAGAGAGGCCGACAAAATTGTTCAAAAGCTGCGTGCTTAATTTTGGACTGACGACCCACACCGCGCCGTGACAGCGGCCCCGCTTTCGCCTATGCTTTGTCCATGATCCGGGTGATCTGGACCAGGAGATACACCTTTGCGCGTGCTCGTCGTCGAAGACGATAAAGACTTGAACCGCCAGCTCAACACAGCGTTGGGCGAGGCTGGCTATGCGGTCGATACGGCGTTCGATGGCGAGGAGGGCTACTATCTCGGCGACACCGAGCCGTATGATCTCATCATCCTCGACATCGGCCTGCCGAAGATGGACGGCATCTCGATCCTCGAGCAATGGCGCCGGTCCGACCGCAAGGTGCCGGTCATCATCCTGACCGCGCGCGACCGGTGGAGCGACAAAGTCTCCGGCATGGACGCTGGCGCCGACGATTATCTCGCCAAGCCGTTCCACATGGAAGAATTGCTGGCCCGCGTCCGCGCGCAATTGCGCCGTGCGTCGGGCCACGCCAAGTCCGAACTCGAATGCGGCCCGGTGCGCCTCGACACGAAGTCGGCGCGCGTCACCTGCAGTGGCCAGCAGATCAAGCTGACCTCTCACGAATACCGGCTTCTCGCCTACATGATGCACCACAATGGCCGCGTCGTTTCGCGCACTGAACTCGTCGAGCACCTCTACGACCAGGATTTCGACCGCGACAGCAACACCATCGAAGTGTTCATCGGCCGTCTCCGAAAGAAGCTGCCCGTCGACATCATCCAGACCGTGCGCGGGCTCGGCTACCGCCTGAGCGCGGTCGCCGATGGGGCGTAACGCGGCGCGCCCATGAAGCTCAACTCGGTCGCATTCCGGCTGTTTGCGACCTCGGTCGCCTGGACGCTGCTGGTACTGCCGCTGGCTGGATGGCTGATCTATTCGCTCTATCGCGAAGACGTGAGAGTCGGGTTCGACAACACGTTGATCAAGCTCGTGGACGCGATCGCCATCGACAGCATGGCGACGACCGAAAACGAGCCGGAGATGCCGCCTAACCGGTACGAGCCGCTGCTCGAGGTGCCCAATTCGGGCTGGTATTGGCAGGTCAAGCCGCTCGATATCCCAACCGCCAAGTCGCATGTCTCACCATCGCTGGCGACCGCGACGCTCAAATCGCCGTTCGATCTCAAGTTCCCCGCCGACAAGACCGGCAAGCGGTGGATGAATACCGCCGGGCCTGACGGCAAGACCATCCGCATCGTCGAGGTCGTCAATTCGCTCGGCTATCAGGCTGACCGCCCACGGTATTCGATCATTGTTGCGGGCCCCTTCGACTGGATCGAGGACCTGATCGAGCAGTTCCGCTCCCGCTTAACGATCGCGCTATCGCTCGCGGGCGTCGGGCTGCTTGCCGTCACGCTCGTCCAGATCCAGTTCGGTCTCGCTCCTCTGCGGCGCATCGAGCGCGACCTAGCCGCAGTCCGTTCCGGTAAAGAGAAGGAGCTGGGCGGCGATCTCCCGGCCGAAATCACGCCGCTGCAGATCGAGCTCAATGCGCTGCTGCGGTCGAACCAGGATATCATCGATCGCGCCCGCACCCAGGTCGGCAACTTGGCTCACGCGCTCAAGACGCCGCTCGCCGTCATCACCAACGAAGCGCGCGACCACGACGGCGAGTTTGCAGCAAAGGTCGTCGAGCAAGCCCAGGTGATGCGCACCCAGGTCAACCATTATCTCGAACGCGCACAAATGGCGGCCCGCGCCAACGTCATCGGCCGCGTGACGCCGGTTGGACCGGTAACTGAGGCGCTGGGACGAACGCTGGAGCGGATCAACCGCGACAAGGGTGTCGCCATAACGGTGACATGCCCGGAAGCCGCAACATTCCAGGGCGAAAAGCAAGACCTTGAAGAGATGTTGGGCAACCTTCTCGACAACGCATGCAAGTGGTGCAGCGCGAACATCACTGTGACCGTACAGCAGATCGCGGCTACGCCGCGAGAGCCCGCCCGGCGGTTGTTGATCACGGTCGAAGACGATGGTCCCGGTCTGACGCGCGAGCAGCGCGAAAAAATCGGCAAGCGTGGCCAGCGGCTCGATGAAAGCAAGCCCGGAACGGGTCTTGGTCTGTCGATCGTGTCCGACATCGCGACGAGCTATCGCGGCTCTATGAGCCTCGATGCCTCTGAGCGTGGTGGTTTGCTCGTCCGGCTCGAACTCCCGGCCGTGTAACCATTCGGTCGATCACGAGTGACGGGCAGCCGCTTGACCGAGACATGCCGACCCTCACTTTTGCCCGAATCTGTGGGCACCGGTGTTTGTCAAGTCTACGCGTGTGAGCTAAATCGGTTACATGCTGACAGCCTGATCGGGCACACACCGTAGCCTGACACCGACGTTCGAAGGGGAATTCGCATGGGCACGCCGCGCTTCATTATCATGGCGATCGTAGCCGCGCCGATCGTGCTTGCCGGCTGCGCAAACGGCGACGGCACAGGCGGTATCTCCAAGGCCGACGGCGGGCTGGCCGTCGGAGCGCTGGCTGGCGGCATCCTCGGCAACCAAGTCGGCAGCGGCTCGGGCAAGGTACTGGCCACGGTCGCGGGCGCGGTCATTGGTGGCATCGTCGGCAGCGAAATCGGCCGCTCGATGGACAAACAAGACCAGATGCTGGCCCAGCAGGCTGAACTGCAAGCGCTCGAGCGCGGCCAGACCGGCTCGGCTGTGCCATGGCGCAATCCGGACAACGGCCGGTACGGCGAAGTCGTGCCGAGCAAGCCGTACCGTCGCGGTCCAAGCGATTGCCGCGATTACACCCACACGATTTACATTGATGGTCGCCCGCAAACCATGCGCGGCACCGCCTGCCGCAATGGCGACGGCACCTGGAAGAACGTCGCGTAGTCAGTCGCCCTTCGGCTTGCTCGGGCCAGTTGCTCGGGCTGGTGAGGGGCGTCCTGCCGCAGGGGTCCAAGACAACTGGACACCCGTCTCGTCTTCCACGACATAATGGCAATAGGTTCGGGGGTATAGCGCCCCGGAGAACGTGCTACTCGGTGGCGTCGGTGCGCCACAACTTGGGGCCAAACTTGGACCGCCGATGCTGCTTTGGTTGATGTTTGCACTTTTCGCTGCCGCAGTTGCGACGCTGCTGCTGCGTGCGCCCACTGATGCCGTCGCTGATGCCGCTGCTGGCGACGATCCAGACGCTGCTGTATATCGCGACCAGCTTTCCGAACTCGATGCTGACGTTGCGCGTGGTGTCGTCACCGAGGCCGAAGCCGCGTCTGCGCGGACAGAAATCGCACGCCGCTTACTCAAGCATGTTGACGCCCGGCCGGGAGTAACTCTGGGAGTAAATCGGGGGGGCACGTCGGCGAATGCGACGCCATCCCGCGTTTCGAACGCTCTGTTTTCGCCAGATTCCGTGTTGCTTGCCAGTGCGGTGGCAGTCCCAGCTCTTGCCCTCGCGGTCTATCTGTCCGTCGGATCGCCGCACCTGCCCGGCCGACCGATGACGGAACGTCTCGCCGCCGCGCCTGAGCGATCATCAGCTGAAGATCTCATGGCCAAGGTCGAAGCGCGGTTACGTGAAAACCCCGGCGACGGCATGGGCTGGTCGGTCATCGCGCCAGTTCTGATCCAGCAGGGTCGGTATGTCGAAGCCGGTCAGGCCTATGAGCGGGCGATCAAACTGCTTGGCGAAACGCCCGAACGCTTGATGGGTCTTGCCAAGGCGCTTGTTCTTGCCAACAACGGCATGGTCGTCGACCCGGCCCGGGCCGCCTACACGCGGGCACTCGCGCTCGATCCCAAGCGTACCGAGGCGACGTTCTGGGTGGCAATTGCCGATGAACAGAATGGCCGAACGGCTCAGGCCGAGGCGACCTACCGGCGGATGCTGGCCGATGCACCAGCTGACGCGCCCTGGCGGGATGCGGTTGAAGCCCGGCTGACGGGCCTCACGGCCAAAGCGGGCTCCGACAAGACAGCATCGAGTGATGAGGCTGGCTCCAACCCGGCAGCCGTTCTTCCGGGTGCCCCCCCCGGTCGCCCGACTGCCGCAGTAGGTGCACCGTCGGCTGACGCTGCAACCCGTCCGCAAATGGCAGCACCCGTTCTCGCCCCAGCGAGTGGCCCCAAGCCCGCCGGTGCTGGCCCGACACCGGCTGAGTTCGTCGCGGCAGCAGCCGGCATGCCCGCCGAGATGCGCGAGCTGATGATGGGGCGGATGATCGCGCGAGCTTCCGAGACCGTCAAAACGGCACCCCAGGACGCAACCGCGTGGTCGCGTCTCGTCACGGGATATAAAGCGCTTGGCAAATCGGCCGAGGCCGTTGATGCGTTAAAACAGGCAAGAGCGGCAACGGCTGGCGACCGGGCCGCCGAAGCCGAACTCGAGGCGCTCGCCAAAAGCTTAGGTCTTCCGTCGTGATCCGTCGTATCAACCAGTAGCCCATGACCCGCAAACAACGCCGCTCGTTCTTGATCCTCGCCTGTGTCGCCACCGTCGGCATCGCCACGGCGCTCGTGCTGTTTGCGCTGTCGGATAAGGTCACGTTCTTCCGCACGCCGTCCGATATCGCCGAGCAGAAGGTCAAGCCCGGGCAGCGCTTCCGACTTGGCGGGTTGGTTGCAGAAAGCTCGGTGAAGCGCGGTCAAGGCACGCATGTCGAGTTCGTCGTCACCGATACGCTCAAGGTCCAGCCGGTCAAATTCGAGGGCGTGCTGCCGGACTTGTTTCGCGAAGGTCAGGGCGTAGTTGCCGAAGGCATTATCAACGCTGACGGCGTATTCGTTGCCGATACCGTGCTGGCCAAGCATGATGAAAACTATATGCCCCCCGAGGTCGCAAAGTCGCTGAAAGAGCGCGGCGTAAAACTTGGCGACGATGCCAAACATCCCAAGGCCGGTGCCAATACCGGGTCATGAACGGCTCTGGCGATTTGTGATACCGGCCGCTTGGACACCTTGCCAGCCGTCGGCAAACCGACCATATATGGTCGCGACTGGCGGCGGACGACGCTCTCGCCAACCGGGTCAGGTCGGGAACGAAGCAGCCCTAACGATCAGGCGCCGGGTCGTCCGCCAGTCGCTTCAACTTCATAAGCAACGATCATTCGCGACTGCGGCCCCCTGGCTGCAGCGTGATCCGTCGGCTGGTCGCTCGTTTATTTGCGCCGATTTTTTTGAATTCTCAATATCTTGGCCCCGGATATGGGCGTCGAAACAATAACTCCCCCTTAATTGATTGCTCCGAAAAACTTCGTTCCGATATCGCCGGGAGCACTGAACGGCGTGTAACGCAGAAGCCTCATATCCACAAAAGTAATGCGCATCGGCCACTTTTCAAACGTCGGGCCCAGGCGAATCGCGTCACGTGCAGGAAGTGAAGCTTGCGTGAAACTTGCGTGAAACTTACGCAAAACTTGCAGTGGGGACCACCATGCGAAAACTTCTGATTGCCTTCGTGACGGCTGTGGCGTTCGCTGCGACTGGTACGGTCGCAAGCGCCGATCAAAAATCGTGGACGGGCCTGAGCATCGGAATTGGTGGCGGCGGCGGCGCCGTTGTCCACGATTTGACCGTCCTGCCAGGAACGCTTGTTCCACCTGGAACCTTCGACTTCGGTTTTGATGGTATTGGTGCCGAAGGTGCCTTTGGCACGGTTGGTGTCGGCCTGGATTACCAGTTGGGTTCGAATTGGGTTATTGGCGCGTTTGCCGACTACGACTTCAGCGATATCGAAACGACTATCAATCTGTCTGTTCCGCCGCTTGGCGGGTTGAACGCTTCCGGCGACATCAAACTCAACGACGTTTGGACCATCGGTGGCCGCCTGGGTTATCTGACTTCGCCGAATACGCTGGTTTACGGGCTTATCGGGTACTCGCGCGCCAATTTCGACGACCTAACCTTGACGGTGTCTGGTCCAGTAGCGGCATCGGCGACTGTCGGCATTCCGTCGTTCGACGGCTGGTCGGCTGGTTTTGGTATGGAGACCTTGCTCGGCCACAACCTCTCGCTCAAGGGCGAGTACCGTTACAGCGAGTTCGACCGCGAGTCGCTGTCCACCGGCCTCGAAACACTGATCGACACCCGCTTGGAGCCGTCGATGCACACGGGCCGCTTGTCGGTGAACTACAAGTTCAACTTTGACCGCAGCGTCGAGCCGGCTCCCTTGAAGTAAAATTAGCTCGGGTCGTTATCATCGATTTCGCCAAAACCGCCTGGGAAACCGGGCGGTTTTTTGTGAGCTACGCACTGCCGCTCTCGCACCCCCGATACGCAACGTCGCCACATGCCCCCTTGGCAGGTCGGCGTGCGCGCGCCACAAATTGGGAATGGCGAAGAAACCAACCCCTCCATCTTCCGGACCTGTCGACGGCAGCCCACCATGGGATACCGAGCCTGCGGCGATGTTCCAGGACGATCCGCCGATCGCGGCATCACCCCCGGCGCCGTCCCTCGACGGCGGCTTGTTTGGCGATGCGGCCCCCCATGCCGTGCCCTATGTCGTCCTTGCCCGCAAATACCGTCCCCAGGCGTTCCCCGATCTGATCGGGCAGGACGCGATGGTGCAGACGCTGCGCAATGCGTTCGCCACCGGCCGTATCGCGCAGGGCTACATGCTGACCGGCGTGCGCGGCGTCGGCAAGACGACCACCGCCCGCATCCTCGCGCGCGGTCTCAACTACGAGACCGACACCGTATCCGCCCCGACCGTCGACATGCCGGTGCTTGGCCGCCACTGCGCCGAGATCATCGCGAGCCGTCATCCCGATGTCGTCGAGATGGACGCCGCGTCCAACACCGGCATCGACAATATCCGCGAGATTATCGATGGCTCCCGCTATCGCCCGATCGCCGCGCGCACCAAGGTCTACATTATCGACGAGGTTCACATGCTGTCGAAGGGCGCGTTCAACGCGCTCCTCAAGACGCTGGAAGAACCGCCCGAGCACGTGAAGTTCATCTTTGCCACGACGGAAGTTCGCAAAGTCCCCGTGACGGTGCTGTCGCGTTGCCAGCGCTTCGACTTGCGCCGCGTCGACGTGCCGGTGCTGTCGGCCCATTTGAAGGCGATCACGGCCAAGGAAGGGGCAACGGCCGACGACGACGCCATCGCGATGATCGCGCGCGCCGCTGAGGGCTCCGTGCGCGACAGCCTGTCGATCCTCGATCAGGCGATTGCCATGTCGGGTTCAGGTGCATCGGCGGGTGCCGGTGCCAAGCCGGTAACGGCCAGCTTGGTGCGCGCCATGCTCGGCCTCTCAGACCGCGGGCGCATTCTCGATCTCGTCGAGACGCTGGCCTCTGGTAATATCGCGAATGCGCTGGGCCTGCTCGACGCCCTCCACCGCGATGGAGCCGATCCGGTTCAAGTGTTGGCCGACCTGGCCGAAGCCGTACACGTCGTGACGCGCATGAAAGTCCTGACCGCCGACACCGGGTCTGATGCCCTGTCAGCCGACGAGAAGCGCCGGATCAAGGCGCTGGGCCAGTCGCTGTCGGTGCCGCTGCTGTCGCGCTACTGGCAAATGCTGCAGAAGGGCCACGCCGAGGCGGCGCAGTCCGGCGATGCACATGCTGCCGCCGAAATGGTGCTGATCCGCTTGGCGCACACTGCCGATCTGCCGTCGCCCGACGACCTGATCCGCATGCTCGGCGGGGATGCGCCGCAGCGCCGCTCGCTATCCGTGGCCGCTTCGCCTACCGCGTCGAACGATGGCCCCCGTTCGAACGCCGTCGAGCCCGTTGGCCAACCGCTCGCCGCCCCACCGCCCGCGAGCCGTGACGCGTACCTGACGAGCGATCTCGATCCCGATATCATGCGGGCCGACGACCCGGGTTCGGTGCGGGCCGACGACCCGGGATCGATGTGGGTCGACGATCCAGGTGCCGGCCTCGACGATGGTGCGGGCGAAGAGGTGGCGACCCCCGGTCCGGTCGTCGCGACCATTCAGTCGTTTGCCGATGTCGTCGACCTCGCCAGCCGGATGCGCGACGCCAAGCTCAAGGTCGATCTCGAGGAGCAGGTCAGCCTCGTCAAGTTCGATGCCGCAACCGGCTCGATCGATATCTTCCTGCATCCGGCGGCACCTGGCAGCCTGCCGAACGACTTGCGCGAAAAGCTCAACCGATGGACCGCGCGCAAATGGTTTGTGATGGTGTCCAAGCGCGAAGGTGAGCCGACGCTGGGCTCGCTCCGCCGCGCCCGCGAGGCCAAAGATCGCGCCATTATCGAGCAACACCCGACCGTGCGCGCCATGCTCGATACGTTCCCGGGCATCAAGATCGCCGCCATCCGCCGCCAAACCGTCGCGCGCGATGACGATACTGGCGACACCGGTACTGGAACTGGCTAAGCAGCCGCAACACCACCGCCACCAGCAGAGGAGACCGCGATGCGCGACATGATGGGAATGATGAAGCAGGTGCAGGCGCTGCAAACCCGCATGAAAGAGGTGCAGGACGAGCTTGCCGCAGCTGAAATCGAAGGCCGGTCGGGCGGCGGTCTCGTCTCCGTGACGCTCGATGGCAAGGGCCAGATCAAAAAGGTTCGCATCGACCCCTCGCTGATGAAGCCAGACGAGACAGAGATCGTCGAGGACCTGATCCTCGCTGCCGCTGATGATGCCAGCGCCAAGGTTGCCGCCGTCGCGGAGGAGAAGATGCGCGAAGTGACCGGCGGTTTGCCGCTACCACCGGGTATGAAGCTGTTTTGATTCCCGGTCGGCTCCGCCATGTGACGTTAAGTTCGTGGTGCTGAACCAACTTGAGAACCCGATAGGCGTCGGCATGGCGCCGGTGTATACGGCAGCCGTTCCGCGCCAACCGGCGTGGTCCTTCTCAAGCTTGTGCGAGACACATGACGTCGCGACGTGACGAGCGAGATCTGCGCGAGGAATTGATCCGCATGCGCAATGAGCACCGCGATCTCGACCGCGAGATCGCCATGCTCGAGGTTGCCGCGCTAGCAGATCAGCTGCGTATTCAGCGGCTGAAGCGGCGTAAGCTGCAACTGAAAGACCTGATCCAGAACGTCGAGGACCAGCTTCGTCCCGACATCATCGCCTGATGGCCGTCACCCCGACGGCCGCCGGACATCCGCGCCCAGCCGTCGACACATGGCTCTACCCTACCGACAAGGGCTTGTGGTGCGAGCCCGGCCAGTTCCACATCGACCCGCGATGGCCCGTGGACAAAGCCGTTATCACCCACGGCCATGCCGACCACGCGCGTTCGGGGCACGGCGCGGTTTTGGCCACGCCGGAAACGATCGCCATCATGAAAGTCCGCTATGGCGCGGCCTGCGCTGGCAACTTCGATGCCGTCGGCTATGGCGAAAGCCGGACCATCAACGGCGTGAATGTTCGATTGGTCCCGGCCGGGCACATACTTGGTTCGGCGCAGATCGTCATGGACTGGGGCGGCAGCCGCGCCGTTGTCTCCGGCGACTACAAGCGCGCCGCTGATCCAACGTGCGCTGCCTTCGAGCCGATAGCGTGCGATGTGTTCGTGACCGAGGCGACGTTCGGCCTGCCCGTTTTCCGCCACGGTAACGCTGCCAGCGAAGCCGCCCGTCTTGTTTCATCGATCGCCGAACAGCCGGGCCGAGCCCATCTCGTCGGGGTTTACGGCCTTGGAAAATGCCAGCGCATGATCAAGCTGGTCCGGCAGGCGGGGTATGATGCGCCTATCTACCTCCATGGTGCGCATGTGGGTCTGACGCGCCTCTATCAGGACCTTGGTCACGACCTTGGCGATGTGCGGCCAGTATCGGACGCGTCCAAGCCTGAGACGGCGACTGCGCTCGTCATGTGCCCGCCGTCAGCCTTGGCCGACCGGTGGTCGCGCCGCTTTACCGAGCCGGTCACGGCGTTTGCCAGCGGATGGATGCACACGCGTGGCCGTGTCCGCCAGTCGGGCGTGGAACTGCCGCTCGTCGTCTCCGACCACGCGGACTGGCCGGAGCTTTTGGAAACCGTTCGCGACACCGGTGCCCCCGAAATCTGGGTCACGCACGGCCGAGAGGACGCGCTGATCCACCAGCTCGGTCTTATGGGATTGCGCGGCCGTGCGCTCGCGCTCGTTGGCCGTGAGGAAGAGGGCGAGTAGCCCAACGACCCAAGGCCTGCGACGGTGTCACTGTGGCTTTGGCTGCGGGGGAACTGGCGTCGCGTTAGCCGGCTGGCTGGCGGCTGCCTTGGGCGAAATGCTCGCTGTCGTGTTGACCGCCGCCACGGGCAACGCTGCTACCGGCGACGCTGCCACGGGCAACGCCGCTACGGGCGTCGCCGCTACGGGCGTCGCCGCTACGGGCGTCGCCGCTACGGGCGTCGCCGCTACGGGCGTCGCCGCTACGGGCGTCGCCGCTAC
>JAWXCP010000233.1:0-2672 GCA_034408685.1 Hyphomicrobium aestuarii
CCACACTTGCACTTGCCGCCGTTGGTTCCGCCATCGGCGGCGCCCTGCTGCCGTCCGGCATCGGGGCTCTCGGCGTGTCGCTATCGGGTGCCGCGCTCGGCAGCCAGGTCGGAACACTTGCCGGATCGTATATCGATCAGGCGCTGTTCGGCTCGTCGGGGCGCACCCGCAACGTCCAAGGCCCACGCATTTCCGACCTCCAGGTCGTGGCCTCGACCGAAGGTGCTGCGATCCCTCGGGTTTACGGCCGCGTCCGCGTCGGCGGCCAGATCATCTGGGCGACCACGATCGAAGAGCGCGCAACAACCACGACCTCGCAAGCACAGCGCGGCGGGAAAGGTGCCGGCGGCGGTGGTGGCGGCGGCACGGCGACGACGACGACCGCCTACGCCTACTTTTCCAACTTCGCCGTTGCCCTCACCGAGGGCGAGATCGGTGGCATCGGCCGGGTGTGGGCCAACGGCACGGAGCTCGACCTCTCGCAGATCACCCATCGTGTCTACACCGGATCAGACACGCAAGCGCCCGACAGCCTGATCTCGGCGCGGATGGGTGCATCGGTGACGCCCGCTTACCGTGGCACGGCCTACGTTGTGTTTGAGGGCCTTGCGCTGGCGCCGTTCGGCAACCGCATGCCGCAGTTGTCGTTCGAGGTCTACCGGCCGATCGAGCCATTCGCCAAGGCCGTCCGCGCGGTCGTCATGATCCCTGGCGCCGGTGAATTCGTCTACGATCCCTCACCCGTCATTGCCGTCCATGGCACTGGCGGATCGACGCCTGAAAACACCCACACCCGGCAAGGCGGGACCGACTGGCAAGTCTCGCTCGACTCGCTGTCGGCGACCCTGCCGAACGTAAACTCGGTGTCGCTCATCGTATCTTGGTTCGGCATGGACCTGCGCGCGGGCTCGTGCCAGTTGCGTCCCGGCGTCGACCGGCGCGACAAGTCGACCTCACCTTACGCCTGGAGCGTGGCTGGGCAGACGCGGGCCAACGCTCATCTCGTTTCTGAGAAAGACGGCCGCCCAGCATATGGCGGCACGCCATCGGATACGTCCGTCGTTGCTGCGATCCGCGATCTCAAATCGCGCGGCCATGCTGTGACTTTCACGCCGTTCATCTTGATGGACATCGCCGATGGCAACGCTTTGCCAAATCCCCATGGCAGCGCATCACAGCCATCGTACCCATGGCGCGGGCGCATCACGCTTGCCGTTGCCCCCGGTCGGCCGGGCACCACCGACAAGACGCCTGCGGCTGCCAGCGAACTTGCCACCTTCATCGGCACGGCCAGCCCCGCACAATTTTCGCTGTCAGGCGATTTGGTCATTTATTCCGGGCCAACCGAGTGGTCCTACCGCCGGATGGTCCTGCACCAAGCCATGCTGGCCAAAGCCGCTGGCGGCGTCGACACGTTCGTCCTTGGCACCGAACTGCGTGGCCTGACCGTTCTGCGCAGCGGGCCGACGACGTTTCCGTTCGTCGCCGCGCTCATTGCACTTGCCGCCGATGTCAAAGCCATCCTCGGCCCGGCCACGAACGTCACCTACGCCGCCGACTGGTCAGAATATTTCGGCTACCACCCTACCGACGTTTCCGGCGATGTGCTGTTCCACCTCGACCCACTTTGGGCTTCGCCGTCGATCGACGCCATCGGCATCGACCTTTACTGGCCGCTGTCAGACTGGCGCGATGGCCGCAACCACATCGACTATCTCGCCGGCACGCGGCAGATCCACGACCTCGACTATCTCAGATCGAACGTCACCGGCGGCGAGGGTTTCGACTGGTATTACGCCAACGATGCCAACCGGCAAAACCAAGTGCGCACGCCGATCACGGACGGCCTCGGCAAACCGTGGGTCTACCGCTACAAAGATATCCGTGCGTGGTGGCAAAACACGCATCACAATCGCATCGCTGGTGTCGAGAGCCCGACGCCAACCTCGTGGGTCCCGCAATCCAAGCCGTTCTGGTTCCTGGAAATCGGCTGCGGCGCCGTCGACAAAGCGTCGAACGAACCCAACGTCTTTGTTGACCCTAAAAGCAGTGAAAATGCCCTGCCACGCTTTTCTCGGGGCACGCGCGACGACCTCATCCAACGGCGTTACCTTCAAGCGATCACCGAAACGTTCGACCCCGCCGATCCCGGCTACGCGGGCCATAATCCCGTGTCGTCGCTCACTAGCAAGCGCATGGTCGATACCAGCCGCATCCATATCTATGCCTGGGACGCGCGGCCGTATCCGGCATTTCCTGCCAACACCGCCGTGTGGGGCGATGGTCCCAACTGGCGCCTTGGACACTGGCTCAACGGCCGGTTTGCCAGCGCCGGGGCTGGCTCCATGATCGCTGCCATCCTCGATGATTACGGCTTCACGCGCTACGACACGTCGGCGGTCTCCGGCACGGCTGCAGGGTTCGTCATCGACCGGGCGATGTCGGCACGCGAAGCGATCCAGCCGTTCGAACTCGCCTATTTCATCGATACCATCGAAAGCGACGGCCTCGTCCGTTTCCGCCAGCGCGGCGCTGATCCCGCCGCGATCGTGCTCGGACCCGATGACCTCGTCGAGACAAAGCCGACCGAGCCGCTGCTCACACTCACGCGGGGTCAAGAAACCGACCTCCCGGCGGCGGCCAAAATTCGCTACATCTCGGGCGCCTCGGAC